>CAZCGG010000012.1:0-35828 GCA_964498135.1 uncultured Candidatus Moduliflexus sp. | reverse complement strand
TTGCGGAGATATTTTACTTATTATCCTCAACCGGAATCGCCGCGCCCTGTTCCAATAGAACAGGCGGAAGCCGCGCCGCAAACGCCTGCGGCAACGGACGATGCGACGGTTGAGCAATGGCTGCAAGCATGCGCTCGCTCGCGTCTTCGGCTGGAAGACGCGCTGCATCTCGCGCAGGATCGCGGCTATGTCCTGACATTCGAGCAAATACGCCGGGTCGCCGCTCAGTATCAGACGCCGCTGGCGCAAATCGCGCGACTGTGCGAATATTTTCCGACGTTGACGATTATCGTCAGCGCGGCCGCGCCGGAGGAAGAAGCGATGCCGGAAACGGCTGAACACCCGGCGCATGTCCAGAGCGCCGCTCCCGCTCGCGCCGCAACGCCACCAGACGCGCCCGCGCCGAAGACGCTCGAAGAGTGGCTGGGCGCGCTCGCCGATGGGCGCGAGACCGCGCCGACCGCCATGCGCTTGGCGGCGGCTCGCTTGCGGCTGCCCACGTGCCGGTTGAATGCGCTGCAACGGTATTACGGCCATGAATAGAACGCTGCTTAGATTTTCATGTTACGCAGCCGATATGATTCGATGACCGCAAACTCCCCTCTTGGGAGGGGTGAGGGGGTGGGTGGCTGACACGAAGACGCCGGAAAGACCGCTACTCACCCTTGCAATCCATAAAATTAACGAGCAAAAAAGGCCCGGGCTGACACGAAGACGCCGGGAAGACCGCTACCCACCCCTTGCCCCTCCCAAGAGGGGAATAGCTGAGACGTTGCGTAACCTGAGTGAGATTGATGAGACTGATTGCCGCCGGTTGAGCCTGCGCGGCAAGTTTTCAGCCCCGACGGGGCGACATGATTGTAGAAAGATGAGCGCGAAGAAACTCAGTTTCTCGAAAAAACTGAGTTTCTTCGCGCCGGATCGAGCGATTCATGAAAAAACTCACGGATAAATGTTGCTCAAAATGTATTGACAGCGAATTTCAGCGATGCCCGAAAGTGACGGAATGCCTTGCCAAACGCCCGCTTGCCGAATGCCATGAAGATGAAGCCTGCGTGGAAAAGCGCGAGGCCGTGATTCGGAAAATCCGCTATGGCGACGGGATTCTGCTGAGATTGACGGCATGCAGCTATGTCTCCGACGTGGCGATTGGAAATATCGTCAACGCGATTTTCATGGAATTGCGCCGGAGAGAGCTTTCGCACGTAACGTTGGGCATTACGGGCGGCTTGGGGAATTTCGGCGACGCGCCGTTTCTGTCGGTGTCTTCGCCGGACGCGCCGACGATTGTGTACGCGAACGTCACGGAAGAGATGGTGCCGCGCATCATCAAAGAGCATATCGAACAGAAGAAGGTCGTGGAAGAATGGGTGTTGGGGCAGTTTTCCGACGACACCAAAAAATTGATTGATTCCGTGCCGGTCATTCAATATCTGGATTTCTTTCACGCGCAAAACCTCCGCATTCTCCGTCGCTGCGGCCTGATTGACCCGGACAATCTCGACGAATTTTTTCTGGAAGACGGCTTTCTCGCGCTTTCGAAAGCGTTGAATCGCATGACGCCCGACGAGATCGTGAATTTAGTCGGCGTGTCGGCGCTGCGGGCGCGGGGCGGCACGGGCAATTACATCATCAAAAAATGGATGCGCATGACTTCCGATGACGCGCCGGTTGACGGGGCGAAAGCGGCGGCGGAGCGGCGGCGAAAATATCTCATCTGCAACGCGCACGAAGGCTACGCCGCGTCGCTGAAAGACCGCACGCTGCTCGAAAGCGACCCGTTTGCGCTGATTGAAGGCATGCTGATTACGGCGTATGCGGTGCGGGCGACGGACGGCATTATTTACATCAATCCCGCCTACGATTTGGCGATTCAACGCTTGCAGCGCGCGCTGGATTTGGCGCGGGAAAATAATTATTTAGGCGCGGAAATCTTGGGGACAAATTTTTCGTTCGACATCGAAATCCGGCGCGCGCCCTCTGGCTTTTTGGTCGGCGAAGAAACGTCAATCGTGTCGTTTCTGGAAGGCGACGTGGGAACGCGCCCCGTGCCGCCATATCTTGAACAGGCCGGATTATGGGGCAAGCCGACGCTGATTCATCACGTTGAAACATTTTTGAACATTCCGCTGCTGACGCTGCACGATTTCAGTTGGTTCACGGCCACCGGCATGACGGATAATCCGGGGACGCTCTGCTTGACGATGACCGGCGCGATTCCTCGTCCGGGCATTATCGAAGTGCCGGTTGGCACGCAGATGCGCGAAATTCTCAGCGAAATCGGCGGCGGCGATCTGAGCGCGATCAAGGCCGCGCATCTCGGCGGACCGACCGGCGGATATCTTGCGCCAGAGCAATTCGAGACGCCGCTTGAGCATGACGCGCTTCAGCAGCTTGGCTTGCAGATCGGCACGGGAACGCTCGAAGTTCTCGATCAATCGGTCTGCTTGATCAATCGCGTCCGCCAGCATTTGCAGTTCGTGCTGACGGAATTATGCGGGCAATGCACCGCCGGGCGCGAGGGGATTTACCAATTATCCTCGATTTTTCAAGCGATTTGCGAAGGCCGCGACGTGCCGGGCTGCCGGCGCAGAAACCTGTCGGACGCGCAACATCTGATCATGGAATTAGTCGAATATATCCGCAGCACCAGTTTATGCCCGTTTTGCAAAGATGCCTGCCTCAGCCTCGTCAGTTCGCTGACGCATTTTCGCAAAGAATATGAAGATCATCTGCAAAAACGCTGCAAGGCAGGCGTGTGTTTTTAAAAAGGAACGGAGCATGGAACGCTGATTTGGCGGAAGCCGAATCGTCCGATCAGTGTTCTATTTTCCCCCTGATTTCCTATGGATCTCGTCACGTTGCATATTGACGACACAGAAGTGCAAGCGCCGTCGGGAACGACCGTGCTTGAGGCGGCGCAATCGTTTGACATCGCCATTCCGACGCTCTGTTCGCATCCTGATTTCACCGCGTCGGGACGTTGCCGGGTCTGCGTCGTGGAAGTGGACGGCTACGCGCAATTGCTCCCGTCGTGCCGGTTGATGGTCGAGCAAGGGATGGTGGTCAAGACGCAGACGTCGAAAGTGATTGCGTCGCGCCGCATGAGCGTTGAATTGCTCGTGGCGCAGCACCCGATGCAATGCCTGACCTGCTACCGAAACGGCAAATGCCAGCTTCAAGATTTAGCGAAGCAGTTCGGCATTCACGGCTCGCGCTTTTCGCGGCGCGAAACCGTCGTCAGCGACGGCAAACCGGACTATCCGCGCTTGCCGCTCGACGACAAAAGCCCGGCCATTCTGCACGACCCGAATCTCTGCGTGTTGTGCGGATTGTGCATTGACGCCTGCCGCACGGTTCAGCAGGTGGACGTGATTGATTTCGCGTATCGCGGCTGCCGCCGCCACATTGAACCGGCGTTCGGGCAAAGCCTGCATGACGTGGAATGCACGGCGTGCGGCCAGTGCATTCAGGTCTGCCCGGTCAATGCGTTTGCGGAGAAATCGGATTTGACCAGCGTACAGTCCGCGCTGCAAGACCCAGAATTGCACGTCGTCGGCTTGCTGTCGCCGATGGTCGGCTTGTCGCTCGGCGAAGAATTTGGCCTTGAGCCGGGAACGCGCCTGAATCAGCAGCTTGTCGGCGCGTTGAAAACGGCGGGATTTGAAAACGTGTTCGACGTGAGCGTCGGCGTGGACGTGGTGCTGCTCGAAGAAGCGTATCAACTGCTCGCCCGCATCAAATCGGGCAAGCGGCTGCCGATGATTTCGTCATCCAGCCCCGCGTGGGTGAAATACGTCGAGCATTTTTACCCGAACATGCTGCCGCTGCTTTCGTCCTGCAAATCGCCGGCGCAGGCGTTAGCGTCGCTCGTGAAAATGTATTACGCGCCGAAAAACGGCCTCTCGCCGGAACAGGTGTTTGTCGTGTCGCTGACGCCCTGCACGGCGGAGAAATTCGAGCGGATGCGCCCGGAAATGACGATGAACGGCGAAGTGATGTTAGACGCCTGTTTGACGACGAAAGAGGCGGCGAGCCTGTTATCCGGCAGCATTGCGGACAAATTGCATGAATTGCCGCCGCAGCCGTTCGATCCGCCATTTGACTCGGCATCCGGCGCGGGCATGATTTTCTGCGCGGCGGGCGGCATGCTCGAAGGCGTCATGCGCACGTTCTACGAATTATTCGCGGAGCGCAAGCTGAAAACGCCGGAATTTACGTCAATGCGCGACTCCGACGGCTTTAAGGAAATCATGATTAAAGCCGGGCAGGAGGAGATTCATGGGGCTATCGTGCATGGCACGGGGAACGTCGGCCGCCTGCTCGAAAAAATCACGAAAGACAAGAAGCAATATCATTACGTGGAAGTCAAAGGATGCCCGCAAGGGTGCGCGCACGGCGGCGGTCAGCCGCTTCCTTGGAATGACGACATTCTGCGCGCGCGCTGGGAGGCGTTGTACGGCCTTGACAGCGAGCAGGACGTGCGCAAAGCCCATGAAAATCCTTCCGTCAAGCGGCTGTACGAAGAATTTTTGAAAAAACCGTCAAGCAACGAAGCGAAAAAAGTCTTGTACACCACGTTTACCCAACGACAACGCTACTTATAGAAAGGCGGAATAGAACGCTGATTGGGCGGCTCTGACGGAGCGTTCCTGAGAACATCAGCGTTCTTTTTTCATTCCAAACACTTATGAAATGTCTTGTGACCGGCGCTGCCGGATTTCTCGGCTCGAATATTTCCGAACGCCTCATCAGCATGGGCGCGGATGTGATTGGCATTGACTGTTTTATTGATTATTATCCCCGCGCGCTCAAAGAAAAAAATCTCGCGAATCTTTGGCAGAGCAAACAATTTACGTTTATCGAACAAAGCCTGCTCGCGGTGAATCTCGTTGAACTGCTGGACGGCGTGGATTATGTGTTTCATCAGGCGGCGCAGGCGGGCGTCCGCGCCAGTTGGGGCAAGGATTTCGAGATTTACACGGAAAACAACATCAAAGCGACGCAGCAGTTGTTAGAGGCGTGCCGAGTACACCCGATTAAACGGCTGATTTACGCCTCGTCGTCGTCCGTCTATGGCGACGTGAAAGAATTTCCGATGCGGGAAACGATGTTCTTGCAGCCGGTTTCGCCCTACGGCGTGTCGAAGTTGGCGGCGGAGCATCTCTGCGTGCTGTATTGGAAAAATTTCAACATGCCGACGATTTCGCTGCGCTATTTTACGGTGTATGGCCCGCGCCAACGGCCTGATATGGCGTTCAACAAGTTCATCAAGGCGATTATGAAAGGCGAGCCGATTCGCATTTACGGCGACGGCAAGCAGACCCGCGACTTTACGTTCGTGGCGGACGCGGTGGACGCGAACATTTCCGCCATGACGAACGGCACGCCGGGCGGCGTGTATAATATCGGCGGCGGCTCGCGGATTTCCGTCAACGAGGTGCTGGCGATTCTCGGCAAGATTAGCGGCATTGAGCCGAAAATTTCGTATGAAGAAAAGCAGAAGGGGGATGTGCAGGACACCTGCGCCGACACGACGCTTGCCCGAAAAGAACTCCTGTACGCGCCGAAAGTCGGCATCGAAGATGGCTTGCGGCAGGAATTTGAGTGGCTGAAAGGGCTGATGAGCGCGTAACTGACGCGCAAGGTTGCGGATAAGCTGTCAGACACCTTGACGGTGTCTGACAGCTTAGAGATAGGAGATAATATGTTATCAATCGAGCTAACAACCGACATCGAACAACATTTGCAAACAGTCGTTCGAAAAAGCTATCATGGCGACCTTCAAATCGCCATTGCCTCATTTTTGCGGTTGCATGAGAAATATGCTTGGAAAGAGCAATTTCTCAAAGATGTCGAAGCGATCCGCGCTGAAGTTCGCAAGCAGGGCGGCATCTCCTCTCAAAACATCAATCAGGCGATCACTCGATACCGAACGCACCAACGGCAAAACATTCAAAGATGAACCGGATAACTCAACAAGTGAACAAAAAACGTTTTTCGTTCCGGCAAGCGCAAGAAGCGTTGAAAGAGTATCACGGATCGTTAAGCGACGCCATACTTGAAGAACGAAAAGACGATGATCTGTTATTACCGACGCCGATGCGTCAAACGGCCTTAGATAGCGTGTATGACGATTTTTCAGCGATTATTGACGAACGATGTGATGATGCCCCGATGAACACAAGCCAAAAGGAGAGAGATTATGTTTGGGAAAAAAGAAACGCTGCCGACGACTGAAAAACGCCAAACTGCGCCGTTTGTCTGGTGAGAAACCGAGTTACGCTAAGGTGTCTCATAACATTAATCTATTGGTAGTTATCATCTATGGCTAATCAAAAGCATCTTGAAATTCTTAAACAGGGCGTCGAAGTATGGAATGAATGGAGAGAAGAATATCCACAAGAACGCCCTGATCTTAGCGAAGCGAATTTAGATAATATGAACCTTTCTAAAATTAATCTTGCTAATGTCAATCTCGATAAAGCAACTCTTCGAGATGCACATTTGATCGAGGCAGATATTAGTTTGTCTCAAGTTAACCAGGCAGACCTTACAAAAGCAGATTTAAGGAGAGCAAATCTTACCGCAACTCATTTTAATCGAACAATTATGATTGAAGCAATCCTTCGTAAAGCAAATTGTACGTTAGCAATATTTTGCAATACCAATCTTTTTAAAGCCAATCTTTCCGAAGCATATCTTAACTGGGCGACTCTTATTGACGCAAACCTCAATAAAGCAAAACTTTTTAGAGCAGACCTTCATTATGCAAACCTTCAAGGGGCAAATCTCACTAATGCAAATTTTTATGGAGCAACCCTAAATAACACCAATTTCCGTAATGCAATTCTTACTGGAGTCAATCTATACTCAACACACCGCAATGAATGGATTCTTGACGGAGTAAAGTGTGGGTATGTGTATTATGATGAATTTGGGAGAGAACGAATTCCTGAAAACAGAGACTTTCAACCAAATGAATTTGCGGAAAGAGAAAATCGTTCTCAATATCAACGAGACTTAACAACTCTCTGGTCTGACAGGCCAACTCTCTATGTTGAGGGATTAACTGATGTTGCTATCTTGCAAGCTGCAATAGATTTATTTCAGCCATGATTGAATAAAAAAATTGCTATAAGAAGCGATCATAATGCGGGTTACAATTGGGTAAAAGATCAAGTAATGGCATGGGTACGTTCTCGAAAAAAATCTTATGTCGCTGGCCTTTTTGATGAAGACCTTGATGCGAAAAAAGCTAAAAAAGAGCTCGATGGGTTTTTAAACGGAAGACATGGGGCAAAGACATTTTGTTTAGGAAAATGCAAACCTAAACCTACTCATTTACAACATCTTTTTCAAATTTTTCAAAAAGAAATATCCATCCCCATAGCTCTTGAAGAAATATATTCTCCTTCTATTTGGGAGTATGCAGATCAGCAAGGATGGCTTGAACAAAGGGACTTTCATAATGAATTGAATACCATAAACAAAAGTTTTGAAGAATTTGAAAAATATTGTAAAAATAAGGGGTTAGCTCAAGAAGAGCAACGTTATGTTTTGAAAAAGTTAAAAAAATATAAAAAAGAGAACTTGGTTAATTATATTTTAGGATTAGAACCTGATGAATTGATGAAAGCGCTTAATGGCTTTGAAAGTCTCGTTAAAGCATTATCCGAATTTTTTAAGAAAAACTTGTAATGATTTCGCCGACGCCCAGCTTCGTCCTGGAAAATCGGCCGAAGCCGAACCCCTCCTGCGTCAGGCGGTGGCGGTATTTCAGGAGTTGAAGTTAGACCATGAAATCAAGAAAGCCGAGGAGCTTTTACAACGGGCGCAAAAAGGAGGTGAGGAGTCATGATGCTGACCACAATTCAAGCCGAACGGGTGTATTTGCCCGAACCGTATGCGCGACGCTTGCAGGGGAAGACGCTTGAAATCATAGAGACCAAAGAAGGCGTCTTATTAAAGCCGGTCGAAGACGCAATTCGATTAGCCAGAGGGTGCTTGAAACACACCAAATTTTCCTCTGAACGTTTGAGTCAACTGAAACAGGCGGAGAAGGAATTAGAACGATGAATGCAACGTATGTGCTGGATGCGTGTGGGTTGTTGGCTTTTTTGAATGACGAACCGGGCGTTGATCTGGTTGACCGGTTGCTCCAACAGGCGCGAAACCAGGAGTGTGTTTTGTATATGCACAAACTGAATCTGTTGGAAATTTACTACGGCGTGTTTCGAGAAGTCAGCCCTGAAAAGGCCGAAGAAGTCCTTTCAACGATCTTAGCATTGCCGATTGCGATTGTGGCGGCCATTTCTGACGAGGTGTTGAAAACGGCCGGCCGGTTAAAAGCCGTCTATAAAATCTCACTGGCGGATTCGCTTGCTTTAGCAGAGGCCAAAACGCGTAACGTGCCGCTCGTCACGACGGATCACCACGAATTCGATCCGCTTGACGCGCAGCATGAAGTCCGTTTCTATTGGCTCCGCTAATTGCGGCGACCGGCAGGGCAAATTTGCCGAAGCCGAAGACTTGCTGCGCCATGCGTTGGCGGTGTTTCAGGAATTGAAATTGGAGCATGAAATCAAAAAAGCCGAGGAACTTTTAGAAAAATGCAAACTGTAATATTTTTCTATCAAGAGGAAATTCAGTATGGATGTTGGCTTTGTGTGGGATGAGAACAAATACCAAACCACCGTGAAAAAACATGACGTGCGATTCTATGAAGTGGTGTCGGCGTTCGATGATCCGCTTATTACGGCATACAACGCCGAAGGAGGGTGGCGCGATGAATACGAGCAACGAAGAAGAATTTGACTATCAAGCGTATGCGAAAACACATCCGCCGGATGTCACGCAGATTCAGCGGGGCACGGCTGCTCGCCAACAACGGTTTGAGGCAGCCCAAAGGCGAAGCGCCATTCGGATTGATGAGGATGTTCTCGAACAGTTTCGGCAACTAACGCCGCCAGATCAAGATTATGAAAAACTAATCAACCAGGCTTTACGGGAGTGGTTGTCTGCCCAAAATGTCAAAGAGCTTGTGCGTGAGGAACTCCATCAAATGCTCCAAACCGCCCTAACTTCAATGCAACCGAGAAAACACGCATTCCCGTCAGAAAGAAAAGTTCTGAAGGGGTAGAAAACCGTAAAATACGGTCAGACAGTGCCGCCCGCCGAAGCCGAAACCCTGCTGCGTCAGGCGTTGGCGGTGTTTCAGGAATTGAAAGTGGCCTTTTTCGGCGAGGATATGCTCAAATTTTGAAACGGCTGACAAGCCGTTGAAGCTGCGCCGCCAAGGTATCTAACGACGACGCGGCCGATTGAATCTCGACAGCGCCCGACGATGTTTGCTGCGCGGTTGTTGCCATTTCACCGACTAACCGGACAATTTCCTGACCGCCGCGCACGGCTTCGGCCATCGTGTCGCTCATGTTCGCGGTCAGCGTGTTCTGCTGCGCCACGCTCCCTGCCGTCGCGTCGGAAAGCGCGCGAATATGCCGGATAATCTGGGAAATATCATTGATCGCTTTCGTGGTCTGCTGGCTGCTTGAGTGGATCGCTTCGATTTTCTTGAAAATATTTTCGGCAGATGCGCCGGTTTCCCGCGCAAGCTGCTTGATTTCCTGGGCGACGACGGCAAATCCGCGCCCCGCGTCGCCCGCCCGCGTCGCCTCAATCGTCGCGTTTAGGGCGAGCAAATTGGTCTGGTTCATGACCGTCGTGATAATTTTGATGACCTCCGTGATTTCCTGCGAATGCTGCTCTAACGCGGCGATAATCTGATTGGCCGCGTTCGCCATCCGTTCAGCCGTGTTGGTGGATTGCGCCACGCTCTCCATGTTTTCGGAAATGCGCTGCATTCCGCCTGAAATCGCCTCAACCGACACCGCCGCCGTCTCGATGTTTTCGCTCATGGCGCGGCTGCGCTCCGACACTTGCCGCGAATGCTGTGACGCCTGCGCCGTCGCCTGCGCCATCTCCGCGCTGGTCTGATTCAGATGCTCCGACGCATGATGCAATTGCGCCGCGCTATCAATAATATTCGTCACGATCTCACGCAAATTTTTCATTTGCTGAAAGGCGTTGCCTAATAGATCGTACTGATTTGTCGGGGTGATTTCGCGGCGCAAATCGCCGTCGGCAATCGCGGCCGCCGTCGCCGCCATGTCGTTCAGATAGTTGGACATGTTCACCAGCGCATGGCCGACGACATCGCGCTCCGAATGCGGGGTGATGCCGCCGCGCAAATCGCCGCGCGAAATCTGCGTGGCAATAGCGGCGACGTTCCGCAAATACTCCAACATCCGCGCAAACGCGTCGGTCAAAATGCCCATTTCATCGCGCGCCTGCAACGCGGCGAGATTCAGGTCAAGTTCGCCGTTGGCAATCTGCGTCGCGGAGTTGACGAAATGCCGCAGCCGGTTCGTCACGTTTTTTTTCGCCAGCCACAAGACCAAGAAAATTTCGAACACGATCATCGCCAACCAGCTGATCACGGTCGTCATGATGTCTTTCTCCGTTTGCGCATGAATCGTTTCGCGCGAAAACACGATTTCGACGCTGCCGAGTTGGCGTTCATCATAGACCACTGTTGTCTGCTGACGCGAAGGATACGGATACACAGGCATTTCCTGCGACAACGCATTAAAAATTTTCTGATTCTCCGGCTGCTTTGCCAGCGCGACAAAGGTTCGGCGCGGATCGGCGATTTTCATGGCGCGTATGTCAGGATGCTCCATGTACGACATGGCAAGCTGCGTCATCACTTCGATATCCATGTCATACAACAGGACGCCGAGCATGACCGCGCATTGGCGAATCGTCTGCTGCTCCATCACGTCAACCGCGTTGAGGGCGTCTTGTTGATGCCCCGTAATCATAAATATGCCGAACGCAATCATGGCGACGGTCAAGCCGCAGGCGATTTCTAACGCAACTTTCAGGCCAATGCTTCGCATTATATCTCACAACAACAGACCTGACAGGTTTAAAAAACCTGTCAGGTCTTGAGCAATTAATCGTCGCTGTCCATGTTACCACGTAATGCCGAATTCTTCTTGATATTTTTTGAACACGGCGTCATACGTGCCGTTCGTTTTCACCGTCTCTAACGCCGCATCAAACGCATCCCGCGCGGCGGGGTCTTTAAACCCCATCAGCGTGTAATCTTCCTTGAAAATGGGGAAAATCTGGAAGTCGCTGCCCGGAATTTCGCCCTTGAACATCCGTTTCAGGTCAAAAAAGAAGACCATCGGATCTTCGATGCCCACGTCCATTTTTCCAGACGCCACCATTTCGCAGATTTGGCTATTCTGCCGCATTTCGCGGTAATTCGGATGCGCGGAGGCCATTGCCTCAAATTCCGCGCCGAGATACTTCAGCGAGCCTTGATGCGTGGAAATGGATTTGTCTTTCAGGTCGGCAATCGCGTTAATCACGAAATTGTTCTTTTTCAGCGCAATCACCGCGTCACGATAGCGAAACGCGGGCTTAGAGAGATGCACCTCATTCAGTTCGTAATTCGTCAGCATGTTGACCGCCGCGTCTAACGCGCCGGAATTGAGGTCTTCCAACAGTCGGCGGTTGGTCATGAACGAAAATTTCACCGTATAATCCGGCATAAGTTTAAAGACTTCTTTCAGAATATCCACGAAAATTCCGCTTTCGTTTTCTTCAATGAAAAACGGCTCGAAGTTCGAAACGCCGACCACCAATTCCTTGCCGAAGCTTGCGTGTGCCATGCTGATCATCAGCAGCCCCGCGGCCATGCTCAACATCCATCTTTTCATTGTCGTCTCTCGCCTGCGCGCGGGTGAATTCATCCGGCGCAAGGCTCCTTTTTCCGTGAGATTGAACCGGTCAGATTACACAAAAAACTGCGTCTTCAAGAATTCCAAAAACGCCGCTTCCGCGTCCACATGCACCCAATGCGCCGCGTTTTCAAACCGCTGCATCGTAATCTGCGGATAGGCCGCCAATTGTTCGCGCTCCGGCACGCCGGACGATTTCGAGCCATACACATACACGAACGGCAGGCCAGAATCGAGAATCAGCTTGCGGTAGGCGTCGAAATTCGCGCTGACCTGCTCCACGTCAATTTTAAAGGTGTCGGCTGACGCGCGGGCGATGTTCTCGGCATACGTTTTCGCATACGCATCCGTCCACGTTTTCACGGAATCGGCCAGCCCTTGATAGCCCACCTCTTTTACCCACGCGAAGAATTGCGCGTCGGCCGGCGTCAGCGACGCTTCGACCACCATCAGCTTGGCAAATTTCGCGGCGGGCGCGTGTTTGGCGAACGTCAGCAGCAGAATCAGGCCGCCCATCGAATGGCCGATGGCGTAGTTCGGCAGATCGCCTTTTGAATTCTGCTCGATGAGGGCGTTCAACACGACGCAGTTGTTTTCGAAATCGCCGGTAATGGCGTTGTTTTCGCCAAAACCGGGCAGATCGTAATAGACCGCGTGATAGCCTAACGCAACCGTTGCGTCAATGACGCGGGCAAAGCTTGACCACGCATCGCCTAAGCCATGCACGAAATAGCAGATGCCCTTCGCGTCGGCGGCCGGCCGGAGATGATACACAAGCTGCTGCCCATCCGCTAACGCGAGTTGCAGGGTTTGCGCGGCGTCAGTCGGCACGGCCAGCAGCCGCGCCGCGCCGCAGCATGACGCGGCCGCCGCGATAGTCACCCCGGAAGCATATTTGAGAAAGGTGCGCCGATTCAACGTCAATGCGGCGAATTCTGAAGAAGAAATCTTTTGCGAATGACTCATGCGTAACCTCCTTGAAGATGATAGGTTGATGTAACGACGCAAGGCATGGAAGGCGCAATGTGCGACCATGCGCTTTAACACGTCAAACCCGAATACGAATGCGCTGTCAAGGAAATTGATGACTATTTTGACGCAGCAATTGCGGTTTGAATTTTTCCGTAAGAACTTCTTGACAGTTTTCTGAGCAAGGGCAGAATATTTTGACTCATGACGCTGAATTTCTCGAATATCCGACCTGCGCACAGAAGATATTTTTCAAAACATCCAGAACGATGAATACGCTGCCAGACACGCTCAGGGCATCTGGCAGCGTTCTTCGTGATTACGCGATGAGCAGCTTGCCGAAACCAAAATACAATGAATTGTTTACCTATGGCGATTACCGGCTGTGGCCGGAAAATGAGCGCTGGGAATTGATTGGGGGCGCGGCGCATGCCATGAGTCCCGCGCCGATGACGAAGCATCAGGGGATTGTCATTGAATTAGCGACGCAGTTTCATGTCTTTTTGAAAGGCAAACGCTGCCGCGTGTTTGTCGCGCCGTTCGACGTGCGCCTGCCGGAAGGCGATGAGGCTGATGACGACATCGAAACCGTCGTCCAGCCGGATATTGTCGTGATTTGCGACCGGAAGAAGCTTGACCGGCGCGGCTGCAAAGGCGCGCCGGATTTGGTGATTGAAATCGTCTCGCCGTCCACTGCCCGCAAGGATACGCATGAGAAACTGACGCTCTACGAACGGCATGGCGTGAAACAATATTGGCTCGTGTTTCCCGGCGAGCATGTCGCGCAGGTGCATGAACTCTGCGACGGGAAATATGGCGCGCCGACGATGTATGCCGACAATGACCGCATTGCGGTCAGCTTCTTCCCCGGCTTGGAGATTGATTTGGCGGCAGTCTTTGAGGAGATGGATTTTGAGGAGTATGAGCCGGAAAGATGAATGGGGTCAACTCATGGAACTTGTTTATTCGAAAAGAAATATTGAGAAAGCTAAAGAAAAGCTGACATTTTGTTAGCGTTTTTATTATTCTCTGACAAAGAATCCCGTGAGGACAAGCAGACCTCCCTTCACGATCGTGTTTTGAAAGACTTTCGTTGACGAACAGATCGGGAATAACTGCTCTGTTGTTCTCGATTGGCTTTGTCTATCCATTGTTGCAGTCTCTCCAAGCAGGTCTCATCTCCATCATATTTGAAGATACTGGGAGAGTTTCTCAAGGTTCACGTTCCCTGATTGAATCAGCGTGATCCCGTCCACGTAATGCTTTTCGTGATCAGATAGCAAATACATCCACAATAAATACTCACTTTGGATGACAGGAACACTCACCCCAAACATTTCTTCTTGGATTGCTGTCGTTCTGGCAGACTCTTCTGGATCAAACGGGCTGAACAGCACATCGATTTCCACGCCTGTCTCGGTATCTTTGAGGGTCATCATGTATTCATCTTGCCTCAGCATGGTCCCCTCATAGTCTTTGAACAGGCGTTGCACCGTGGGATAGTCATCAGGATGAATCAGTACATCAATATCACTCGTATATCTTGGTTGAGCTCTGATTCCTAACCACGCGGTTCACCTGCGAGCGGCTTTCTGCGAAGTCTGGTGCAACCGCGTGGTGAGGCGGCGCGGCTTTATGCGTCCGCTTCACGCCCTGCTTCACCGGGCGCAAAGGGCGGCGCAACCCAAACTTGACATTCAGCACGATTTTTCCCGCCGCCCTTTGCGCTCCGGTGCAAGCAGATCGTTAGGCATACTCTTCTATTATTTTGCTTATTTGCTAAAGATTACACCGCGATTGGTTGCTGTATCTCAGCAATATTGTCGCAAGGAAGATGAAAAGATCGATCTAATTCATGAGTAAGATATACTTGTGCTTCTGGTGAAATAAAACCCAATCGAATTTTTTCTTGAGGAATACCCATTTCAATTAATTCTGTCACAAGCAGATCTTCCGTATCATTACACTGAATCACAATCTCTTGATCACAAATTTCGATATGAATCGTACTCTGATATATCCGTTTCGATTTCATCCATCCCACCCAGACGACAAGATAGCGGTATCGTTCATCATCAAAAATCACCTCGGCATGAGAATAATTTGTCTTCAATGCTTCATACCGTCGGAGTAATGTTTTAATACACTGCTGATAAAAAGTTATGGTGTTTTCCATATCAACGGTTCCTTTTTTGAAAGGGAATAAATCACAAGTTTGATACCAAATCGTTTGATAGCGATTTTACCGACTTGGCGACTCAAAATATTTTCAAAAGCTTCTGTTGGAACAGCTAAATAGAGTGATCGATCTCCTTCCTGGTCTTTAAGAAGTTCTTCGTAAATACCGTATTGCCCGACGGCTTTTTCAAGTTCGACAACTTGCGATTCACTGACAAAACTTTTGATTTCAATGGCAATTTTCTCAATACCTCGTTCAGCAGCAATGAGGCGTTCTGCACCAAGATCGGTAGATAATTTGGGATCAGTTTCAAATACATACGGATCATGTGTAATTGTCCACCCTTCTTGTATCAGTATTTCTTTAACAAGTTCGTGATAGGTATCTTTACGAGACATAATTTTTTACGTGGTCAAGCATGTCATGTTGTATATATCAAAAAAGGTATATCTTCATTGAGTTATCCCATATATCTCATGATAAATATCCCTCTCGTTTTCGTCAAGATCAAAACAGAAAAAAGGCTTTTCTTCTCGATACACTCTTTTGCAAGAGAGCCTAACGCCGCGCTTCAGGAGCCACAAGGGGCGGCGGCCACTGCGCCTGACATGTCGGCAACCAATTTTCCCCGCCGCCCCTTGTGGTCGCCTGCAAGCGCATTGTTCGCTTCTCAGTGTACTCCTCTTGACACCTGGGCATCTTGCAATAAAATGTCTGCCGGAATCCCCAATCCCTGATGTAATGACCTGATCATCCGTAACGTAAGGGGACGTTTATGATTGAGAATTTCCGACACACGGCTTCGGCTTCCGATAAATGGCATTAAATTCTGGGGCGTAAACCCTAATTGTTCCATGCGAAATTGAATCGCACTGATGGGATCGGGAAGATTGATAGGATAGTGTTCGTCTTCATACACTTCGACCAACGTGCTTAATAACTCCAACTCATCACATTCTGGGGTGTCTGGTTCAGCATCCATGAGTTGTTCAATGCGTGCAAGGACGGTCTGATACTCGTCTTCTGTTTTAATGAGTCGTTGTCTGATCATATCTCCTCCGCGTTAATGGCATCATAGTCCTCATGCGTCCCAATAAATCGGATATAGACGACGTGTGCCGGATAATTGACTTTGACGACAATCCGATATTTATTCCCCCCAATATTGAATACGACACGCCGATTTTTCAGGATACTCGCGCTGGCATATTGGGCTTTAATATCCATTCCTGATGTCCATTGTGCCCGTCTGACTTCATGATACCACGTATCAACGGGTTTTTCAGCATCGCGACAATCAGGGCGTGCTGTAAACTTCTTTAAGGGAACTCGTGAAATCACGCGCATACAGAAGATGATTCATCCTTACCGTTGACGTATTATTTATGGCTGCATCCTGTTGCTAATCTCTGTCGTTACGTGTATTCATCTTCTGATGGACATCATATTTTGTCAACAGAAATTTCCCAGTATGGGAACATTATTTTTTCCTGTGCAGCATGATGAAACGTTAAGAGTCGTTGATGACATTGCCATGACACATGCGCGGCATGAAAACCCTCAACGGAATATCTGTTGCAACAGATACACGCCTACCGGCACGAAAAATAACTGCATCATCGCAAACAAGACCATCGCCTGCACTTTCCAGCGTTTCAACTCCTCAATCTCCGCCGAATGACGCTTGCTGACCGACCGCAAGCCGTTCGTGCCATCAATGCCCATCAACACAATTTTTAATTCTTTGAGATCGCTTTTGACCTGCATCTCACAGTCCTTGCGTTCTTTGTCCTGCGAAATGATGACCTGTAAATCATCATGAATGTCTTTCAAAATCTGCTCCGTTATCGTTTGTTCCATAAAGAAAAAAATGCGGAACATATTGCTATGCTCCGCACTTTTCAGGAGAGGTTACCGCGTAAAGGGATAGGTGACAGCCGTGCTGCGTCCGGCATCGTTTACGGCATACACCGCCGCCGTATGCGCGCCTTCCGCAACACTGGCGACGTTCACCGACGCGATGGTGCGCGGCGTGACCAGAACCAACACGGTATCAATCATGACCTCATACATCTCCGCGTTGCCCGATTTGCCATAATCGTTCGTAATCGGCGTCGGAATCTCCCAGTCCAAATTGACATAGAATCCGGTTTTCACGCCCACCAAGTTCGACACAGGCGCGGGCGGGTTGAACTGATATTTCCCGCCTTCCCACCGGCAATAACTTTCCAGCAACGTTAACCGCTCTTCCAATTCGTCTTTGTCCGTGATATTCGTTGCCGCGTTCAGGACATTTTTGAACAAAATACAGAGCTGTTCCCGCGTATCGGCAAATTCCTTGTCTTTGGCGTCCATCGCATTTTTCGCCGGAGCGATCTGTTCTTTCGCCAGATTGTAGGCGTCCAATGCGTCAAACCACGCGGTTTTTAATGCTGGATACGATGCCAGCAAATCATCCAACTTCCCCGGCCACGACAAATCAACAATGCCTAACGCAGCACGGCGCGTGGCGTCATTCAACACGGCTTGCATTGGCAGCGCAAACGCCAGCAGCTCATCTTTCGAGTCTTCGCGCTCGCTCGGAAACTTGAGGCTCGGAATACTTTTAAAGGCCATAGGTTCTACCTCCTGTCTCAGGTTAAAAAAAAAGCACATGGCTACGACGGGATGAATCGTAGCCATGTGCCGAAAATTTGTCAAGCTATTTTCGCCTTTTCTTCGCTTTTTATATACATTAATATATACCGCAAAGAACGCGGAGAACGCGGAGCCTCCGCGCGCCCCGCGTCTCTGCGGTGAATATTACAAGAAGTCTGGCTCTGGAATCGGCGGCTGCAACGCAAAGAACTGAAACGCCTCGGGAAACTCTGTTGACTTGTCTTGATACCGCACACGATACCCGGCGATTTCTTCTTTGTCCGTAAATCCCAATTCCAGCAAAATTTTCGTAATCGGTTGAGAGCTGCCGTCTTTGCGCTGCACACAAATTCTGTCTGTCACCATAAAGCCTTTGCTCTCGCGGAAATCTCTGCGCCCGTGCAGGGCGTCGCTCTTCATCCACTCAATCATGCGTTCTTTTTTGCTCTGAATCATAATCTCTCGCAAGGACGCGAAGCCCGCAAAGACTTCGCGCCATCGCATTCCTATTACTTCGTGAGTTTTTTCAACAATTTCCGAAACGATTTCTTCTCAACTTTATCCGCAATCTCATTTTTCAATTCCTGCCGCAATTCATCTTTCGTCATTTTGCCGGTTTCGTAGTATTCCTTATAAAATCGGCGGTTCAATTTCAACGAAATTCGTTTTCTCACACCGTCACCTCCTCAATGACGCCCTGCTGTTTTAAGCTGGTAATAATGGTTTGATACGTCTTCGCGCCGATGCCTTTTTGGTCTTTCAACGTATCGCTGCTCAGGTAAAACCACACATCCGCAATACTTTGCATGTGCAATTTTTCTAAGGCGGTGCGCGTGCGCTTGTCAAACAGCGTGTCCCAACACGTCTGTGCCTCGGCATGCAACAGATATTTTTCTTTTGCCAGAGACGCAATTGCCTGTTTCAACACCAGCGACGACGCGCCGCCGTCCTGCTGCAATTCCTGTTGAATCTGTTTCATATCTTTCATCAGCCGTTTCAAACGGACTTCTTTGTTACGAATCGCGCGGGTGTAGTCGTATTGCTCGTCCGAAAACGCTTCGCGTTTGACCAGCACCCAATAAATCGCTTTACACAGACCTTTCGCCGCCGCCGCGACCGCCAGCTTATACGCGCCCGCATTGCCCGCGCCGCCATTCCTGCGCTGTAATGCGCGATAGCGTTCGCCAAGCTGATGCGTCGATTTCAACAAACTTTGACCGCATTCGATAAGCACTCCACGGATATGTGGATTCCCCATGATTGCCTTGCGCGTCGAGGTCTGCTTGTCGCCGGAATATTGACGCGATGGATTTAACCCGGAATAGCTCACCATCTGATCAACCGTCTCAAACCGTTGTTTGACACGCAACCCAATTTCAGACAATACCAAAATAGCGGCGCGTTCTGAAATTGACGGGATTGTGGTGAGTAAGCGTATCGCCTCAGTTCCGGTCAAATTATCATGGTTCGAGGCTTCGAGCATTTCCTTTGCCTGCAACATTGTTTTCCGGTACATCTCGCGTTCAGACAGCATGGCGTCCATTTTCGACTTAATGACAAGCCGACTGTATTTCGATAAATCAACCGCGCCTTGCAACGCGTCGAGAATCGCCTGAAATTTCTCAGCTTTCCCCTCGCCCTGATAATAGCTTGCCGCTTGCGCAATCGTGGTGGGGTCGGTTTCCCCGTTGACAATCGCTTGCAAGATTTGCTGGCCGCTTTTCGAGGCAATGCCGATGTCGGCGTTGCCTCGCGTGATGCCGATATTGTTTTGCACCAAAAACGCGCCGAGCGAATTGCTCATGCTTGCCGCTGCCTGCCGATGTTTCACAGCGGCGCGGGTGGTTTGTTTGATGTCGGTTTCTTCCGGCGTTTCCAGAAAGGAGGCCGTGAACGTGCCTTGCATCGCAAGCCGCGCCAACTTCTCGGCGTCGGCCTTGTCCGTTTTTTTGCCGTGCGTGGCGAAATTGGCGGGATTCACCATGCAGACCGGCCAGGATTTGGCGAGGTGAAAAAACAAGGGGCGGGAATACGCGCCGGAACTTTCCAGCAGCGCGAGTTCGATGGGGGCGAATTCTTGTTCGCAGGCTTTCAAAAACAGGGTGATGTTCATCATGTCGGACGAGGCCACGCCGAATTTGCAGTAGCGTTTTTGAATATCGGTTGCGGTAAAGTGCAAAAACTGCACATGATACGAGGATTTGTGACAATCAATGCCAACGGTAGTCTGGCGGAGCGCATGAGGCAGGGATTGTGATTCTGCTTCGTGAAACTTAATCGTGGAATGTCCTAAAAACTTCATAGGAACGTAGGCTGGCAGCGCATGGACACAATACGGGCGTCAATGGCGACGATCCATTATTCTGTCCATGCGCTGCTCTGCCCGTCAGAAAATGTGTTCTCGGTTACAAGGATTCTCTCATACCGATTCACGTTAAAAACGCGATACGACGCGCATGTGCGAAAGGAGAACACGGACAAAGACTCTTCAGGCCGCTCAAAGGCAGAGAGAAAAACGGTTGTTCATCTGACGAGGCAAATAATTTTAGTATTCTAAAATTTTGTCAACAAAAATTTTGCATAATAAAATTTTAGTATGCTAAAATTATTTCATTGACAATACGAATCGCTTAGAAAATAAAGGATTTCGACGAAGATCTGTTGTGAAAAAAAACTTTGCGGACTTGGCGAACTTTGCGAGAACAGATTGAGGTGAGATACCATGACACAGCACGAATTTGGCGAGAGATTGAGAGCATTCCGAAAACAGCAGAAACTAACGCAGAAACAACTTGGGCAACGAATCAACATTTCTAATGCGACAATTTCTCAATGGGAAGATGGCGCATTAAATCCGGGGTTGACGCATATCGTGAATCTCTGCGAGGCGTTCGGCCTGTCGTTAGATGACCTGCTCGATTTAAAAAAAACGCCGAACCGCTCCTTGACACCGACACGCTCACCGTCTCCATCGAAACAGACGAACTCGAACGGGTGTTAACCAAATTGCTCACTTCCCCCGAACACACCATCAAACTGACCCTGATGATTGAAAAAAAATAAAAAAAATCATCTGGGTTTACATGGGAGAACATCGTCATGAACACTGTCGGCTGCATTAGTTTAGGATGCCCGAAAAACCGGCTGGATAGCGAAATCATGCTCGGTTTGCTGCAAGAAGCGGGCTATCGAATCGTCCCGGAGGCGGACGCCGAAATCCTGATTGTCAACACCTGCGGCTTCATTCAGGAGGCCAAAGAAGAGGCGATTGACACCACGCTCGAAGCGGCGAAATATAAGGAAACCGGCGCGTGCCGCTTTTTGATTATGGCCGGGTGTTTTTCGCAGCGCTATGTCAACGAGTTGACGCCGGAATTCCCGGAAGTTGACCTGTTTATCGGCGTGGACGACGTGCCGAACATCGTCCGGCTTTGCCAGCAGCTTGAGCGGCGCAAGCGGCGCGTCTCGCCGAGCTTGGCGCGGTCGAGCCCGTCGGAATTTCTGTATGATCACACGCTGCCGCGCCTGCATATTGGGGCGGCGCATACGGCTTACGTGAAAATCGCCGAGGGCTGCCGCTATCGCTGCTCGTTCTGCGCGATTCCGTTGATTCGCGGAACGCTGCGCAGCCGCCCGATGGATTCGATTGCGGCGGAAGTGACGCAATTAGCCGAGCAGGGCGTCAAAGAGATTATTTTGATCGCGCAGGATACCACGTCGTATGGCGTGGATTTCGCCGGTTCATCGCAGATCTCGCCGCTTTTGGAACGCTTGATCGCCATCGAGCCGGTGCGCTGGCTGCGCCTGATGTACGCCTATCCGACGAATCTTGACCGCGCGCTGATGCGCCTGATGGCGGAATCCGAAAAAATCTGCGCGTATCTCGATTTGCCGCTACAGCACATTGACGACGCGATTTTGAAGCAGATGCGGCGCGGCATTTCCGAAGCGCAGACCCGCGCCCTGATTGACGACTTGCGCCGGAACATTCCCGGTCTGACGCTGCGCACGTCGCTGATTGTCGGCTTTCCGGGCGAAACCGACGCCGCGTTCCGCAAATTGGAAGATTTCGCGCGCGACGCGCAATTCGACCGCGTGGGCGTGTTTACCTATTCGCCCGAAGACGGGACTGCGGCGAATGATTTGCCTGACCAGATTCCGCCGGACATCGCGGCGGCGCGGCGCGAGCAGCTTCTGGAAATGCAGGCGGGCATTTCGCTGAAAAAGAACCAGCAACTCGTCGGCACGGCGCAGACCGTCCTGATTGACGGCGAATCCGCCGAAACGGAATTGCTGCTGGAAGGCCGAACCGCCGGGCAAGCGCCGGAAATTGACGGCGTGGTGTATATCAATGAAGGCCACACCGAGCAGGGCGCGTTCGAACGCGTCCTCATCACCGAAGCCTTTCCGCACGATCTTGTCGGGAAAATCGTGACAAACGCGGCAATCTGATGAACGCGGCGCGAAAAACTCCAAAATAATGATCAATAAATTTTTTGATCTCGCGCCAAGGCGCAAAGACGCCAAGAATAGACCTCTTGCAAAAGTCTCCCGTTCGCCCTGAGCGTGTCGATGGGCGCAAATCGCGTTCTCTCAACAATAGCCCTTCGACACGCTCAGGGCGAACAGAAGTCGCGGATAACACGATTTTATGCAAGAGGTCGAATATTTTTGGAAATTCTTGCAAAACAATTCTTGACATTCAAGGACAGAATTTGTCTAAGCATCATCCGTCTCATCGCAGGTGGTGTTGTGTCGTATATCGGCGCAGGGATTGACGAAGCGAGACGGCGTTAATCGGCGCATTTACAGAGTTTTTAACGAAGGAGAACTGTATGCAGAAACTGATGAAAAAGCGCATGTTCACGGCGTTAACAGTGATGACGCTGGCATTCGGAATGTGGTCTTCAGCGCAGGCGCAAGCCCCAGAAGATGATGTGTTTGGCGTGGTGACGATCAGTAATTTGGAAGCGCTGCTGCCGAAACTGTCGCAGTTTGTTGACAATTTCCAGCCCGGCATGGGCGGCATGCTCAATACGGCCATGATTGGCAACATGCTGCTCCATAATCCGAATTTGGCGGGCGTGAACGCTGCCGGTGATTTCGGCGTCGTCGTGCTGAATCCGATGAAATTTCCGGGCAATCCCGTCGCCATTTTAGCGCCGGTGACGAACAAAGACGAGTATCTCGGCGCGGTGAAGCAGACGTTGACGGCTGGCGCGGAAGCGGACGGCATTTATACGTTTACGCAGCCGGATCAGAAAAGCGTGTTTTTGGCTTTTTCCGGCGAAAAGGGGATTATGGCCGAGACCACGGAGGTTGCGGCGTTAGTGAAATCGCTGGCTGACGCGAAGAGCACGGCGTTGTCCGAAGCGCCGGTCGTGAAAGGCCAAATTACCGCGTCAATCGGCATGAAAAAGCTCATGACCGCCATGCAGCCGATGATTGACATGATGAAGCAGCAGATGATGGCAACGATGGAGCAGAGCATGGCCGCGCCGTCCGCCAATGGCGAGAAGAAAGAAGGGGCGGCGCAGCCGGATCCGGCAGCGGTGAAAGCCGTTGCAGAAGCCGAAGTGAACATGGTGCTGTCCATTTTAAATCAGACCGAAAAAGTGCAGCTTGGCATCGGCGTTGAGGAGAACGGTTTGCGCCTTGCCAAAGCCGTGTTTGCGGGGGCTGACACGAATTTTGCGAAATTCATCGCCGCGCAGTCGCCGAAAAAATCCGCCTTGTTGGGCGCGATTCCGAACGATTCGGCCATTTTAATGAGCGGCTCGATCAATTTCACGCCGGAATTTATCGCCGGATACATGGATTTCATGAAGGTCATGACCAGCGTCGGGCAGAAAGACCCCGCTGCCGGAGAAAAAGCGGTCACATGGACGCAGACCTTTCTTGAGACGCTTGGCAGCGATCTCGCCGCCGGCATTCTCAGTCCGTCCTCGAACGGCCTCGTGACCGAAGTGTTTACCGTGAAAGACGCGGCGAAAGCCAAAGAATTGGTGCAGCAGTATCCCGACATGATCGCCTCCATGACCGGCATGTATAAGGAAATGGGGATGGATGTGAAAATGACGCTTGCCGATACGGCGCAAGTGAAGAGCGGCGAGATTCTCAATTTCAATTTCAATCTGGACGCCTCGAAAATTCCCGATCCGCAGGGTCAGGAAGTCTTCAAGACGCTGTTTGGCGACGCGCTGCAAATTCCAATCGGCCTTGTCGGAGACTATATCGTGATCGGCGTGGGCAAAGATTCGGCTACTCCGGTGGCAAGCCTGATGGACACGTTGAAATCCGGCGCGGAAACCGCCGCGAAATATACGCCTGCTATGTTCGGCATGCCGGATGATTCGAATTTCTTCATGTACGTTTCGATTCCCAAATTTATGGATTGGGCATCGAAAAACATTCCTGACACGCCGAAAATCGAATTTCCGGCAGACACGCCGGGCATTGCGATGGGCATGAGGTTCGTGGACGGCCATATTGAAAACGAACTCTTCCTGCCAACGGCGGAATTGCTGGCAATCGCCAAAATCGGGCAGCAGGCGCAGATGAAACAAGGCGCCGCCCCGGCGGAGGAAACTCCCGCCGAAGCGCCTGCGGATGATGAATCCTCTGATGACGAATCTTCTGATGATGAAGCGTCTGACGACGAATCCGCCGACGAGGACTCAGGAGAATAACACGACTTGCCCGGCGCGGCTATGCGCCGGGCAATTTTTTTTCCGCCTAAAAATTTTCACGCCTTCCTCTTGACAATCTCGCCCGCGACATCAACATCTTACCTGAATAGAACATCATCGGTGGGGCAGGCATTCGTGTCTGCCAAAACAGGCAAGAATGCCTGTTTTGCCATGTTAGATCGCCTGTCCGGTAGAGACGCATGGCCGCGCGTCTCTACCATGATGAGGCGAATCTGATAACCTAAACGCCGTTATTCTCAACGATTTAGGCGATCACGCGAACAGAAAGGGGAATTATGTGGGATTATACGGAGAAAGTCCGCGATCATTTTTTTCATCCGCGCAACGTCGGCGCGATTCCCGACGCTACGGCAGTCGCTGAAGTCGGATCGCTCGCCTGCGGGGATGCGCTGAAAATTTATTTGAAACTCGACGACCGCGAACGGATTGTTGACGCCAAATTCGAGACGTTCGGCTGCGGCAGCGCAATTGCGTCGTCGTCCGCGCTGACGGAAATGATTAAAGGGATGACGCTTGACGAAGCAGGCAAAATCTCGAATCAGGAGATCGCCGCGTTTCTCGGCGGCTTGCCGGAAGAAAAAATGCACTGCTCCGTCATGGGGAAAGAGGCGTTAGAAAAGGCGATTGCGATTTATCGCGGCAAACGCTATGAAGATCAAGTCGAAGACGAAGGCCGCATCGTTTGCAAATGCTTCGGCGTGACGGACGAGAAAATCAAGCGCGTCGTGCGTGAAAATGATTTGCAGACGGTCGAGCAGGTGACGCATTACACCAAAGCGGGCGGCGGCTGTACGGCCTGCCATGCGCAAATCGAGGATTTAATCGCGGAAGTCCGCGAGGACAAAAAACGCGACACCGCCCGCGTAGAGAAGAAAGCGCAGCGCAAACGGCTGACGAACCTGCAAAAAATCACTATGATCACGGAAGTGCTTGAAAACGAAATCCGCCCGGAATTGCAGAAAGACGGCGGCGACATCGAATTGATTGACGTGGACGGCAACAACGTGATTGTCGCGCTGCGCGGCCATTGCGTCGGCTGCCCCGGTTCGGAATACACGCTGAAACTCGGCGTGCAGGAAAAGCTGCGGGAACTCGTGGCCGACGATTTGGTTGTGATGCAGGAAGATGACCGAGAAATCATGAATTTTTAGCATCGCATCACAGCAACGTTGTCAGACACCTTCAAAGGTGTCTGACAACGTTTTTTCCCGCCAAATGGCATTATCTTCTGCATTTTCAGCGTCTCTGCGGTAAATACGGTCATATTCGCCCATCACGGTAGAGACGATCTTTTTAAACAGAATTGGTATTAGATACGCATGTTTCATAAACAGAAAATTGAATATGGCGATTTTCAGACGCCTGAGCATTTAGCAAAAGCAATAGCCGCGTTTTTATACAAGACTGAATTACGGCCGACAATGATTGTTGAGCCAACCTGCGGAACAGGAAGCTTTATCAAGGCGGCTGTTGAAACATTTGGGGGTTCTCCTGCGTATCATGCCTTTGATATTAACGCCGATTATTTAGAGCAAGTCAAAAAGAGTTTTTCTTTTCATGACATGACGTTGAACGTGACCCGCCAAGATTTCTTTACCTGCGATTGGCCAGCGTTTTTTGCGCAATTCCTTGCCGAAAACATCCTCGTCATCGGCAATCCGCCCTGGGTGACCAATGCGGTTCTCAGCGCGCTTGAAAGCGCGAATCTTCCACAAAAGACCAATTTTCAAGGGCATCGCGGCTTTGATGCCAAGACCGGAAAAGCCAATTTCGATATTGCCGAATGGATGCTGATGCGATTGATTGAGAGCTTGCAAAAAAATAACGCCTGCATCGCCATGCTTTGTAAGACCGCCACCGCAAGAAAAACGCTGCAATACGCATGGCAAAAAGAATTGAATGTCTCGCAGGTTTCTTTACATGCGATTGACGCAAAGGCCGCGTTCAATGTTTCCGTTGGGGCGTGTTTATTCGTGGCGCATATTGGCAAAGAAACGCGGACAACGGAAGCGGCTGTTTATTCAGGCTTGCAAACTGCCGATAAACTGTCAACATTTGGCTGGCATGATCAGCAATTCATTGCGAATATAGATGAATATCAGCAGGTGAAAGACATTGCCGGAATATCCTGTTATACATGGCGTTCCGGCGTGAAGCATGACGCGGCGCGCGTTATGGAATTAACAAAAACAGGCGAGAATTTTTTTAATGGCTTGGGAGAAGTTGTGGATATTGAAACAGAATATATATATCCGCTTTTAAAGTCATCGGATATTGGGAATAATCGCTTACAGCCCCGAAAATACGTGATTCTTCCTCAAAAAGATATTGGAGAAGACACGCAAAACCTTAAAATTCATTCGCCGAAAACATGGGAGTATTTGTTAAGGCATGCCGCGATGCTTGATAAAAGAAAGAGCGGCATTTATAAGCAGCGCGCGCGCTTTGCGATCTTTGGCGTTGGCGCGTATAGCTTTGCGCCGTATAAAGTCGCTATATCGGGCTTATACAAGCGGCTAAGATTTGCTGTGATCGGGCAGTTCTTTGAAAAGCCGATGATGGTAGATGACACCTGTTATTTTATCGCATGTTCTTCGCATGAGGAAGCGCAGTCTCTCTCGCATCTTTTGAACGCGGAAATTTGCCGGAAATTTCTGCATTCGCTGATATTTTTTGACGCGAAACGCCCCATTACAAAGGATATTCTGCAACGCATAGATTTCAACAAGCTCGCCTGGCGCGTCAATCATTCATCCCCAACTCTTTCAACTTCATTTGCAGGCTGCGGCGGCTGATGCCGAGCATTTCGGCGGTCTTGGTGCGATTTCCCTCAAATTGCTTCAACGTGGACAGAATCAACTGCTGCTCCATCTCTTTGAGCGTCATGGCCGCGGGCTGCGCCGCAGCGTCCTTCGCAACGGCCTGAATCGGGGCGGGGAGATGCGCAGGGCGAATCCATTCTTCTTGGCAGAGAATGACGCTACGCTCAACCGTATTTTCCAGTTCGCGCACGTTGCCGCGCCAATCATAGCGCATGAACAAATCGAGCGTCTGCGGCGAAAACCCGGCAATTGGCCGCCCATGTTTCGCGCGATACATCGCTAAAAACGCTTCGGCTAAACGCGCAATGTCGCCCTTCCGCTCCCGCAGCGGCGGCACGTGGACCGGGAAAATGTTCAGCCGGTAATATAAATCTTCGCGGAATCGCCCCTGCGCGATTTCCTCCTCAAGACGGCGGTTCGTGGCCGCGAGAATCCGCACATTGACGCGAAGCGTTTTGGAACTGCCCAACGGCTCGAATTGCTGCTGTTGCAGGACGCGTAGCAATTTCACCTGCACGGCGACCGGAATTTCGCCGATTTCATCTAAAAAAATCGTGCCGCCGTCCGCGATCTCGAAACGCCCTTTTCGTCGGCTGATTGCGCCGGTGAACGCCCCTTTTTCGTGGCCGAACAGTTCGCTTTCCAGCAGCGTTTCCGGCAAGGCGGCGCAATTGACTTTGACCATCGGCTGCGCGGCGCGCGGGCTGTTCGCGTGAACGGTTTCCGCGACTAATTCCTTGCCCGTGCCGCTTTCGCCGAGAATCAGGACGGTGGCATCGGTCGGCGCGACTAAAGCGAGCGTTTGGAAAAGCTGGCGCATCGGCTCGCTGTCGCCGAGCAGTTGGGACGCCGCCGCCAATTTGGCGGACGCCGCGCCGTCAGCCGCATTTTGCGCGCCGCCGCCCGTGAGTTTGGCGATACGCAGGCGCAATTCGTCCGTGTCTAACGGCTTGGTCAAAAAATCTATCGCGCCCGCCTTCATCGCCCGCACCGCCGCCGGAACTTCGGGATAGGCAGTCATCATCAGCACGGCCATGCCGGGGCTGAGCGCCCGAATCGCCTCTAACGCCTCGATTCCGTCCATTTCCGTCATGCGGACATCCAGCAGCACAAGGTCGAAAAAGCCCTGTTTTACGGCCTCAACCGCCGCGGCGCCGTCATGCGCTTCCTGCGCGGCATACCCTTCATCGCGCAGCACGGCGCACAGCATCATCCGGTGCGCGGCGTCATCGTCAACCACTAAAATTCGTTTCATCGCATTTCTTCGCGCGAGCGCGCGCAAATTTTGCGCAGCGCGCGGGCGAAACGGGCAATTTTTTCGCAGTCTGCCGTCGAATCATTCTCGAAAAATATCTCGCACATGAGGAATTTTTGACAAGTATTTTGCGCGTAAAAATGCGAAATTCGCCATAAATACGAGGGAAACGGCCGCCATGCTTCGACGTTCGCGGCCTCGACATCGTTGCGCGGCAAGCGTTGGCATGACTTGTGCTTTATAAAGAAATGACGAAAAACAGTCACAACAATGACCAACAACGCAAATAAGGAGTTACGACCATGAAAAAACTTTTGACATTCAGCCTCATCGCGGCGACAATGTTCGCCATCAGCACGACAACTTACGCGCAAGGGCGCGGCGCAATGCACGGTCAGCACGGCGGCATGATGAAGCAGGGGCGCGGCATGATGATGCACGGCCAAAATCGCCAGGATTGCCCATGTATGAAGGGGAACGCGGACGCAGGCGCGACCGCCGAACTCATCACAATGGACAAAGCCAAAGAAGTCGCGCAGGCATATCTTGACAAATATCTGACCGGCTATACAATTGAAAAAATCGAGAAAGACAGTTGGCGTCCGATGTATCTTGCGGCGATTAAAAGCGCAAATGGTGCGGAGCAAGTGATGTGGATTCACGGGTTTTCCGCCCAAGTGATGCATGTCTTCCCGAAGACGACAGAACAGGCGCAACAACCGCAGCCGACGCAGCAATAGCACAACAGCGAGACTTCAAACGTCTTCAAGATGTTTGAAGTCTTTTATGAAAATCACAGATCGCATCAATAAACGTCAATGCGTGAAAATCTTGGCGAAGCCATTCGCGGACGATTTCGCGCATTGCGCGCGCATTTTATGAAAACATTAAAATCTTTAGTCACTGGAGTTGCCCTGCTGACCGGGCTGTTTTTGTTTGGTTGCAATGGGAGCGAAAACAATTCTCCGACAAGCGCGACTTCTCCTGCGGCAAACGGGCAGGTCGAGGGGCAGCTTGTCGCTGACGCCGGAGCGTCGTTTGCCAAATCAACGCTGTCGCTGCAAGCCGTGAACGCGGCGCAAGTGTATCCTTTGAGCGGCGTCACGGTTGAGCTTGTGCGGAACGGCGCGGTCGTGGCAACCGCAACGACGGACGAATACGGGCGGTTTCATTTCATCAGCGTGCCTGCCGGTGAGTACGAGCTTCGGGCGATTGCCGCCGATGGCGCGGTTATTCATGAGCATGTTTCCGTGAACGCGGATGCGACGCTGACGGTCTATGGCCGCGTCCTTTCCGGCGATTGCCTCTGGACGGAAGAAGCGGGATCGCAATGGAACGACATGCCGCGCGGACAGCATTGGGGCGGCGGATTCTGCGGCGCTGCGCCCGGCGCGGGATACTGGCACGATGGGCAGCAATGGTGCGATCCGCAGGGTTCCGGGCCGCACGGAATGCGCCAATAATCTTTCGCGCAAACCTCATAAAGGATTCGTACATCAAACAACCTGACAGGTTTTCGAAGACCTGTCAGGTTGTTGTCATGCCGACGTTATGCGCTTTCAACAGCCTCGCGCCACGCAGCGCAATATGCCTGCATTTCCCTTCTTGGCGGTCATCGCCGCCGTTCTGACGCTTTTAACTCTTCTGACAGTGTACACCTCGCAAAATCTCACGCGGACGCGCCGACGCCTCGAAGAATCGCTGCGTCAGGAAGGGTTGACGCTGATTCGGGCGATTGACGCGGGAAATCGCACCGGCAGAAAAATGCGCTGGACGGCCAATGGGTTGCAGGCGTTAGTGGAAGAAATCGGCGGCTTGCCGAAAGTCGTGTTTGTCAGCGTCATTGCCGCCGACGGCACGATTCTCGCGCATAGCGACAGCCGCAACATCGGCGAGCGCGTCAGTATGGACGCCCTTGAATTGCCCGCCGGAATGACGATGCGCACGGACATTATGCACGATTCGCAGGGTGACGCGCTGGCAATTCTCGTGAAAATGACGCCGTTTCGTCCGAGGCAAAACGGGCAACCGCAGGGGCGGGGGCGCGGCATGCACATGATGGAGCATGCCGACGATTTCCCCGAAACCGCGTTCGCGCGGCTCGGCATGAGCATGGCGGAAGTCGAGCAGATTCGGCGGAGCGACCTCAACGAGGCGGCCTTGATGTTCCTGCTGCTTTTCGTTGTCGGCTCGGCCGCGCTTTACGCGATTGTTTCCGCGCAAAACGCCGCGACGGTCAGACAAACGCTCCGCGCGATGCAGACGTACACGCAACATGTCGTGAACAGCATGGCGAACGGCCTGATTTCATTGAACGCCGACGGCGAAATCGTCACCGTGAACCGGCAGGCGCGCCTGATGTTCGGCCTTTCACTCGACGAAGACGCGGAGGGCAAGCCGTTTGCGGAGATGCTGACCATTCACGGCCTCGACCTGCCCGCCGCGCTGCGACAGAACGACATGCTGCGCGAACGCGAGGTCATCTGCGCGACGGCGGCGGGCAAGACCCTGCCGTTGAGCCTTTCCGCCTCGGCGCTGACCGGCGACGCGGGCGAGCGGCTCGGCGCGGTGCTGCTGTTCCGCGATTTAAGCGAAATGCGCGCCCTGCAAGCGCAAATCGAGCGCGCGGAGCGTTTGGCCTCGATTGGCCGGTTAGCGGCGGGCGTCGCGCATGAAATCCGCAATCCGCTCGGCTCGTTGAAAGGCTTTCTGCAATATTTTCAGCGCAAACTACCACTTGACGCGCAGGACAAAACCTATCTGATCGTCATGATTCAGGAAGTTGACCGCCTGAACGCGGTGGTGTCCAATTTGCTGGAATTTGCCCGCCCGAAAGAGCCGACGCTCCAAGAATGCGACGTGACCGAGATTCTGCGGCATGCGCTGACGCTGTTAGCGCAAGATGCCGCCGCAAAGCAGGCGCGCATCCGCCGCGATTTTCCCGATGAACTGCCGCTTATGCGCCTCGACCGCGATCAAATCACGCAGGCGCTGCTGAATTTTCTACTCAACGCGATTCAAGCAATTGACGCCGACGGCGAAATCCGCGTCAGCGCAAGCGTTTCGGCGGATTCCGGCAGCATGGACATCACCATCAGCGACACCGGCGCGGGCATTGCGCCCGACAATCTTTCTCGAATTTTTGATCCATTTTTCAGCACGAAAAAACAAGGGAATGGGTTGGGGTTGGCGATTGCTCACGCGATTATTGAACGTCATCGCGGCGAGATTTCCGTTGAAAGCGAACCGGGGCGCGGCGCAACCTTTCGCGTCCGCCTCCCGCGTTCGCCGCAGAACGTGGAAGCGGTTGCCGTTTTTTAACCCCGAAGGGGTGTGATGATTGTAGAAAACACGACGCTGCCATGAACGTCGAACGCCGAAGGCGTGACATGATGCGTCCGGCGAAAAAATATGTCACGCCTTCGGCGTTTATTTGTTCTCACTGCGTCTTCTTTCTACAAACATGTCACCCCTTCGGGGTTAAAAAACGGCCGATTGGACTTCAGAAAGACCTCTCAACGGTTTTTCTCCTCATCATGCGCCGGGAACGGCGATTTCTCCGGCTCAATCCCCTTGCGCCGCAGAAATTCAATGATTTCACGAAACAGGCCGCGAAAAATCCGCGCTTCCCGTTCATCGAGCGCGGCGCGGCTGAAAATATTCCGCAGCGACCGCATAATGCCCCGGCTGGTCTGGCTTTTGATAAATTCAATCCCCCAGAGCGCCGCCTCAATCTGCTGATACATCGCCTCTAATTGGCCGTGATCGGCGGGCGGAAATTCGTATCGCGCTTCCGCGAGCACCGGCGGCTGTTCCTGCGCCGCAAGAAACAGTTCATACGTCATCAGCAGCACCGCCTGCGCCAAATTCAGCGAACTGTAATCCGGGTTCGTCGGAATCGTCACGTATGCGTCGCAGAGCGTCAGCGCCTCATTCGGCAGGCCAGAATCTTCGCGCCCGAACAGCAGCGCGATTTGCCCTTGCGCAGCGCGTTCCAACAGGATCGGACACGCCTCGCGCGGCTGCATGATGGCATAATTCGCCTTGCGGATGCGGGCGGTCAAGCCGACGGTGTACGTCACGTCACGCAGCGCCGCTTCCAGCGAGGGAAAGCGTTGAATCGCCTTCACGTCTTCGGCGGAGCGCGGCACGGAAAGATTGATGCGCCAAGCGTCGCTGGCCGCCGGTTCGACGACGCGCAGGCGGCGCAGCCCCATGTTTTTCATGGCGCGCAGCGTCGCGCCGATGTTAATTGGGTCTTTCGGCTGATACAGAATCACCGCGACGTTCGAAAGAATCGTTGGAATCATGAAATTCCTCAAAATGCGGCTATCCGCAACAACTGCATCCCGGCCCGCAGTTTGGCGCAGAGCCATTCCCCTTTGTTGCCCCCATCATCATAAAACCGCTAAAAACCTGCGCCGTCTTTTTGCTCCAGCATTTCGGGCAGATCACGGTCAAGCCTTTTTCTTTCTCGGCAATCGTCGCGCGAATTTCCATCCGCGTTTGACATTCGGTACACACATATTCATACGTTGGCATACGTTGCTCCTCCCGTTTGATTCATTTTTTCCCGCACTGCCGCCACAGCTTGCTCCGGGGCAGCAGCGCCCATTGCCACAACTTCGTCGTTCAGCGTAATCATCGGCAGCGCCGCAATGCTAAAGGAACGCACCAGCCGAATAATAGTCAAGTAGTTTTTCATCACCTTGCCATCGGTAACATCATAGACTTCGACATTCTTGCTGATTTTCTGCTCAATAGCTCCTTTCAATCCTTGAATTTCTTCTTGGGATTGGCCTACCGGCCCGCAGTTGCACGATGGCCCGCAGGACGACGCTTGACGCGGCAACATAAAAATTTTGATTACATCCCCGTTGTTTTCCATAGACTCTCCCATGTAAATCAGGAGTGCGAAATCTTGATTTCGCGGCCTTTCGCCGTCAAATCAAGATTTGACACTCCTGTTTTCATCTTGCGCGTATGTCATCACATATCATCAACGACTCCTGTGTAAATAGACCTCTTGCAAAAGTCGGTCGTGGTGGGACAGACATTCTTGTCTGTCCGATGAACAGGCAGGAATGCCTGTTCCACCATCCACGCAACATTCGCAAGACCGACTTTTGCAAGAGGTCTAATATCGCCGCGCAACGGCTGCGGCGGCGAACAAAAGCTCCATTTATAATTCGTCAACGAAACAGGTGGGCGGCGGCGCGTTTAACCATTGCAACCCCCTTAATTTCGGTTTCCAGCAGAGGCACCATCGCCGTCGGCAGTTGAAAGCGTTCTTTGATGTCGCGCAAATATTTGGCTTGCATGGCGCGGCGGCGCGTGAAGTAGTCATTAACGCAGCACTCTGGCGCAAGCACCTGGTTTGCCACGACGAATTGCGTGGAAATCCCGGCGGCTCTCAGATCGAGCATGGCGCGATATGCTTCAATCACCGGCGTTGATTCGGGATAAACCACGAACGCAAAGACCGATCTGGCCGGGTCTTTCATGCGCGCAATAATTCGGTCGAAACGCTGCTGCGTTTCCGACTTGGCGGATGCGCTTTGCGTGGTCGTCGTGACCATCATGCTGACTTGCTCGCTGTAATCGAAGGGCAATTGCAGCAAGCGCAGCGTGTGGCCGGTCGGGGCGGTGTCGAAAATAATGACCTGAAATTGCTCGCTTTCGACGTAATGCATAAATTTGTCGAAGGCGGCCATTTCTTCTGTGCAAGGCGATTCCAATTCTTCCCGAATCGCGGCCAACATATCGGCGGAATATTTCGCCTGCGCATCGGCTAAAATACGTTGTTTATATTCTTCCGTCGCCTTTTTTTGATCAATAATCGTCGCAAAAAGGTTCTGAATTCCGCTGACCGGCTCAATGCGATTTCCGATAGATTGTTCCAAGACTTCGCCGATATGCGACGCGGGATCGGTCGTCAACAACAGCGTTTTGAAGCCTTCCGCCGCCAATTGCGTCGCCGCCGCGCAGGAAATCGTCGTTTTGCCCACGCCGCCCTTGCCGGTAAAAAAGACCGTTTTCGTGTGACCGGCGGGGCGCATCAATTCCGCCACGCTATCCGCGCTGATCGGCGTCGCGCTTGGCTCGGCGATACGCGCCGGATGCGCTAAATGATACGAACGCGCCGCGCCATTTGTCGCAAACAAATCTTGCGCAATCTGCTGCAACGCCAACATGCCCTTGATTTCGCCATCGCGCAGCAGCATTTTCCGTTGGCGCACTGGAAATAAGTCCATAATCTGCGTCAAATAGCGTTGTTGCATTGCATACCGTTCGGTAAAAAACGGATGTTCACACACGTCAGGCGGCAAAATTCCGTTGACGATCAACTCGATGCTTTTGACGCCGATCTCGCGCAATTCTTCGGCTGAACGTCTGGTTTCATAAATTGCTGTGCTATCAGGCTGTAAGACGAATGTAAATGTTGTGCGCGCTGAATCGCCGAGCAAACGGGTCGCTTCATCGTATTTCTGTTTGTGTTCCTGAATGGACGCCACCGGCCCGATGCAGGTATTGCCGCTGCCTTTGGCGCTCTCTTCGATATGCTTGCTCCAATCCACCGGTAATTCCAGCAGGCGAATCGTATGGCCGGTCGGCGCGGTGTCAAAAATTACCACGTCATACACTGTCCCCCCATCTGTTTGTTCCGCAACCATAAAATCCACAAACCGGTCGAAAGACGCGATCTCGGTGGTACACGGGGAATGAAATTGTTCCTCCAGCACCTTGATAATATCGGCTGGCATCACGGCGCGCATTGGCCCTAAAATGCGCTCGCGGTACTCTTCTGTCGCTTTGTCTGGATCAATTTCCATGCCCCAGAGATGCGGCATCCCCAACGGCGTAATTTTGTGTCCGATCTCCGTTTCGAAGACATCCGCGAGGTTGGACGCTGGATCTGTGGTGATAATAAGCGTGTTCAACCCCTGCGCGGCGTAATGCGCGGCGGTCGCGCAAGCCATCGTTGTTTTCCCGACGCCGCCTTTGCCGGAAAAAAAGAGATACTGACTCTGTTGCTTCATGGGAGCATTTCCTCCGAAATCCATCTTGTGAGTTCAGCATAGGAAGGATAGGATTTTTGCTTGACGATCTTCCCATTCACCATGCTTACAGGCAAAATAGAAATGCTTTGCGTTGTAATTAACGTGAATAATTCGGCATGCTGCATGAACTTCATGCCATGTTGATTTAAAGAATAACGTTCAACAGTCACTGTGCTATCATACGCTTTTTTGAGTTGCAGGAGCGCGTCATTGATCTCTAATAACGCGGGATCAATGCTCGGCCCACAGAGTCCACTCGAACAACACATCGGCGGATCGAAAATTTCAATCCTTACCATTGAGGTCTGATTTGCCACAGGCATAATCTTTCTCCCATGTAAACCCTGAAAAAATTTTTTTATGATCAGACTGAATTCGTTGT
>CAZCGG010000011.1:43771-45391 GCA_964498135.1 uncultured Candidatus Moduliflexus sp. | reverse complement strand
TTCCTCGGCGGTCAGAATCGTCCCTTGACCGGGCGAATCCACGAGCGCGTAATTATGCCCCTGCCCGAAATACCATGGATCCGAATTGTCCGCCGGATACCGAATCGGCTGAATCGGGCGCTGCTTGCCGAGCCGCTCCCGCTTTTCGGTTTCATGCCGCTCCAGCAATTGCCCCAAGCCGTTCACGTTCGTTCCCGATTCCGGCGAAACGCCGATGACAAAGCGATTTTTGCCCGGCATCGAAAAATCAATCGCCAAAAACGGGTAGCCGCGTCCGCCCGGCGCATTTGGATCATTCCAGCCCCAGACGCGGAAAAACAGGCTGCGCGGATGGTCGAGCCAAATGCCGAGAACCGGCTCAGACACGCCGTTGACGTGGGCGGCATAGGTATGGCTTCGGAGCGCGACATCCTCGTGATAGGTGGCGAGATCGCTCTCCAGCAATTCCCGCTCTTCGGTAAACCAGCCCGGTTCGAATTGGAAAATCGAGGCCAAATCGCCGTCCTGCGGGTGCGCATCCATCAGAAACATCGCCGCGTCAATCACGCGCAGGCCGTATTCCACGCGGCGCAAATCGTCGCAGGCCGCGCCGTGATGGCGGCTCGCCAGCAGTTGATGCGCCCGAAACACCCCATACACCGACACGTTCAGCCATTCGGGATGCGGCAGGCAGGCGCGGTCAACCTTGCTTGCATATTCGGCCAATCGTTGCAGCAGATCGCGGCGCGGCTGATTCGCCAACAACTCATGCGCGGCGTAGAGCGCGGCGACGCAATCGAAATCGGGCTGCGCGTGCAGGCGAAATTCAATCTGCGACGGCGGCAAATCCGCGACATGCGCGAGCAGCAAGTCGGGATGCGTCACCAGAGATTCGCACGCGCTGTCGGCGAGGCGCTGCTCGAAGTGATGGTCAATAATGCCGGGCTGCGCGGCGTTGCCGGTATCCAAATAGACGACGCCGCGCTCCGGCGACGCGACAAATCCCATCGGCACGAAATCCACCCAATACGGCAGCAGGGGCTTTAAGCCGAACAAACACACCGGCTGCGCGATATTCCGCATCGCATGGCAGCCGACATCGCGCAGGCTGAAATTGACGCTCTGCGGCTCGCGCCAGACATTCGGCGGGCGGTTGCCGAAACAAGCGGCGGAAACCATGACATCGCCGGGCAATTCTTTCGAGGCCGATTCAAGCCGCGCCGCAAGATTGATCGTGTTGCCCAGCACGGTCAAATGACAGCGCTGCAAGCCGCCCAAATAGCCTAACGCGACCGGCCCGGCGTGGATGCCGACGCCGATGCGCACGTCCTGCCGGGCGGCGCGCGCCGACAGCGCGTTCAGCACGTAAATGCGCCGCAAACAGCGGATCGTATGGCGCAGAATCGCGGACATGTCGGAATGCTGGTTCTCAAACGTCTCGAACACAATGACGAGGCTGTCGCCGATAAATTCGAGGATTTCGCCGCCAATCGGCTCAAGTTCCGCGCTGATGATTTTGAAAACCGGATTGAGCAGATCAAACACTTCCGGCGGGGAAAGCGTTTCGCTCAACGCGGAAAATTTTCTGACATCCATCACCCAAATGACGGCCTTTTCCGGCGTGGCAAGGCGCGAAGTCAA
>CAZCGG010000011.1:20670-43671 GCA_964498135.1 uncultured Candidatus Moduliflexus sp. | reverse complement strand
TGACATCCATCACCCAAATGACGGCCTTTTCCGGCGTGGCAAGGCGCGAAGTCAATGGCGTTTCGCTGAGAATCTTTTGAAAGGCGTGTTTGCCCATCAATCGCGTCAAGCGGGATTGCAAATAGCGATCTTGGCTGCGCGCCTGCATTTCGGCTTCAAACTCGCAGAGCGGGCGCGGCAACTCCCACGCCGCCATCACATCCGCGCACTGGCAGATTTCCTCATTTGACAGGCGTTTCCGGCGTTGCGCGTGACAAAAGCGCCGCCTGATTCTGCAAAGCTGCGCGAAATCGTCCGGCGTGTCGCCTTGCCACCGCACGCCCAAAAACAGGGGCAGCGGCTCGGCCACCTCGCGCATTTCCGGGCAGCGGCCTGCGGCAAGCGCATTGAACCAATCCGCGAGAAACGCGACCATCTCCCGCCATTCTTGGGGCGTATTCGCCGCCGACGCGCTGAAAAACGCCGCGCAGACATCCGCATCGGCGTCGCCATTCAGCAGATGCAGCAAGGCGAGCGCCGCGTTCGCCCGGCACATTTCCCCGCGCAGATTGCCTTCCTGCGCCGCGCCGCGCCATTTTCGCGCAAACGCGAGGGCCATGCGCAGGTTGCGGTTAGCAAGCGCCGCGCTCATGGACGCCCAATAGCCGAGCGCGCGGTCAACGGCGGTCAGATGAAATTCATGATGATCGCCCATGCCGATAAAGACGTTTTTGATGCCCAAATCGGTGGCGCGCCGCCCAATCTGCGCGATGCCTTTGTAGAGCGAGGAAATATACCACGACTCGTTTTGGCGGCATTTAAAGGCGTAAATGACGTGGGAAATGGCGAGCGCGTGGGCGAGAAGCGCGCTTTCCCCCGATTTCAGCAGCAGGCGCGAGATTTCCGAGAGCAGAAAGACCGGCTTTTCGCACTGTTTCAGATCGGCGTATGAGAGTTCGGATAGCAGCAGCAGGTTCGCCGTTTGGTTGTTTTCCAAATGGGCTGCGCCGGGCTGAAGCAGCGACAGCAGTTCGTGAAGATGCGCTTGCAACTGCGCGTGAATGGCGTCCTGCGTCTGGCAATGGTCGAAATTCGTCGCTTCGTGTTTCATAATCGCCTCATATTCGTGACTCGCTCGCAATGATTTGCGGCGCGAAAGAACGCCGTTTCGTGAAGAAGCAGCGTTTATCGTTTGCGGAAATAATTTTCTTGACAGAATCGGTTCTCTCGCATGGAGACAGATTTGTCAAATTTTCTTGTCGCTGAACGTCTCACGAACCATGTTATGCGACGGTGCAGCCCTGCTGCACGGTCATCCAGCAAAGGAACGCAGCATCGTATGAAAAAACTCGTATTATTCGCATGCGCGGCCGGCCTGCTTGCAAACGCGGCGATGGCCGCCGATACCGTGAAGATCGGCTTAATGGCGCCGCTGACCGGCTCTTGGGCGAGTGAAGGCCAAGATATGAAGCAGATTGTCGAATTGCTCGTCGAAGAAGTGAACGCGAAAGGCGGATTGCTCGGCAAACAGGTCGAATTGATGACAGAAGACGATGGCGGCGACCCGAAAACCGCCGCATTAGCCGCGCAAAAGCTCTCAACGCAGGGCGTCGCGGCAGTCATCGGCACATACGGCTCGTCCGTCACGGAAGCTTCGCAGATGATTTACGACGAAAACCAGATCATTCAGATTGCGAACGGCTCGACGGCGGTGCGTTTGACCGAAAAAGGGCTGAAATATTTTTTCAGAACCTCGACCCGCGACGATGAACAAGGGCGGGTTGCGGCGAAAACCGTGCAGAACAACGGCTGGAAGAAAATCGCCATTTTGCACGATAACACGACCTACGCCAAAGGATTGGCCGACGAAGCCAAAGCCCTGCTGGAAGGGAATACGGAGATCGTCTTTTACGACGCGCTGACGCCGAACGAACGCGATTACACGGCGATTTTGACGAAACTCAAAGCCGCCGCGCCGGATGGCGTCTTTTTCACGGGCTATTATCCCGAAGCGGGCTTGCTGCTCAAGCAGAAAAAAGAAATGGGCTGGGACGTCCCGTTTCTCGGCGGCGACGCCACGAATAACCCGGATTTGATTAAAATTGCCGGAGACGCCGCCGAAGGCTATTTTTTCCTGAGTCCGCCCGTTCCGCAAGATTTGCCGTCTGAACAAGCGAAAGCCTTTTTGTCCGCGTATGCGGCGAAATATAACGGCGCCGCGCCCGGCTCAATTTGGGCGGTGCTGGCGGGCGACGGCTTCCGCGTGATTGCCGCCGCCATTGAAGCGACCGGCGGCACGGATGCGGAGAAACTCGCGGAATATCTGCATACCGGCCTGAAAAATTTCGCCGGATTGACCGGCACATTGTCGTTCAATGAAAAAGGGGATCGCGTCGGCGAACTCTATCAAGTGTATAAAGTCGAAGGCGGCAAATTCGTCTTGCAAGCCGATAAATAAGAAGTCACACGTGGAAGACCTGACAGGTTTTCAAGACCTGTCAGGTCTCATTTTTGCGCATGGAGCAATTTCTTCAACAATTGACGAACGGCCTTGCCATTGGCGGCATTTACGCCCTGATTGCGCTCGGCTATACGATGGTGTACGGCGTCATGCGCCTGATTAACTTCGCGCACGGCGATTTATTCACGCTCGGCGCGTATTTGGGCATGACGATTTTGACCTCCGTGGCGCTGCACGACATGTTCGGCGTCTTCTGGGGCATTCTGCTGTTAGCCGTCCTCGTTATGGGCATCGTGGCGCTGGCGGGCGCGGCGTTGGAGCGCGCGGCGTACCGCCCTCTGCGCCATTCGCCCCGCCTTTCCGCCGTCGTGTCCGCGCTCGGCGCATCTATCGTCTTGCAAAACGCGATCATGTTGGTGTACGGGGCGCGGCTGCTGGTCTATCCGCAAAACGTGCTGCCTCGCGTGACAATCAGCCTCTTTGGGTTTCCGATTCCGTTGATGCGCATCGTCCTGTTTGCCATTTCCGGCGTCCTGATGGTGACGCTGTATCTGTTCATCCAGAAGACGAAATTCGGCACGGCGATTCGAGCGGCGGCGATTGATCAAGGCGCGGCGCGGCTGATGGGCATTGACGTGGATCGCGTAATTCTGATCGTCTTCTTGATCGGCCCCGCGCTCGGCGGCATGGCGGGCTTGATGGTCGGCCTGTATTACGGGCAGGTCAATTTCACGATGGGCTGGGTGTATGGCTTAAAAGCCTTTACCGCCGCGATTCTCGGCGGCATCGGCAATATTCCCGGCGCCATGCTCGGCGGCATCCTGCTCGGCGTCGTCGAGGCGTTAGGCTCGGCCTATATTTCGATTGCGTGGAAAGACGCGATTGCGTTCCTCGTGCTGATTCTCATCCTGATCGTCCGTCCGACCGGCCTGTTAGGGGAAAGGGTGGCTGAAAAAGTATGACCAAAGATCGCCGCACCATCCCATACATCATTGCGAGTTTGCTGCTTGCGTTCGCCCCGTTTTATCTGAACCGCTATCAGATTGATGTCTTGAATACGGTCGGCCTGTACGCCTTGTTGGGGCTGAGTTTGAACCTGATTGTCGGCCACGCCGGGCTGTTCAATTTAGGCCATGCCGCTTTTTACGCGGTCGGCGCGTACACCGCCGCGATTCTCAACACGCGCTACGGCGTTTCGATTCTCTGGCTGCTGCCGGTTTCCGGCCTCGCCGCCGGAGTGTTCGCCGCCGTCATCGCCCGCCCGATTATCCATCTGCGCGGCGATTATCTGTGCATGGTGACCATCGGCGTCGGCGAAATCGTGCGGATCGCCTTGATTAACGACATTTTCGGCTTGACCGGCGGCTCGAACGGCATTTTCGGCATCGCCCGCCCTAAAATCTTCGGCTACGTAATTCGCACGCCGCATCAATTTTACTGGCTGATTTGGGGCTGCGTCGTCATCACGGTCATTCTGTTTCGCAATGTAGAGCGATTTTCCCGCTTTGGCCGGGCGTTGAACTATCTGCGCGGCGACGACGTGGCCGCCGAAGGGAGCGGCATTGACACGACGCATTACAAGCTGTGGGCGTTCATTTTAGGCGCGTTCTGGGCGGGCATGGTCGGCACGCTGTACGCCGCCAAAATGACGATTATCACGCCCGAATCATTCAGCTTTTGGGAATCGGTTTTGATGTTTTTAATCGTGATTCTCGGCGGCTCTGGCAGCATTCCCGGCATGATTCTCGGCGCGTTTCTCGCCATCGGCCTGCCGGAGCTTTTCCGCGATTTCGCCTCCGCAAGAATGCTCGCCTACGGCGTCATGATGGTGTTGATGATGATTTTTCGCAAAGAAGGGCTGCTTCCGCCGCGCCCGCGCCGCTTTCCGATTGACGCGATCTTGCAAGGCAAGGAGGGCGGAACGCCATGTTGCAATTAGAAAATGTCACCAAGCGCTTCGGCGGCTTGACGGCGGTGGATTCCGTTTCGTTTCATGTCGAAAAAGGTCAGATTGTCGGCCTAATCGGGCCGAACGGCGCGGGAAAAACCACGATTTTCAACCTGATTACCGGCATTTATCCGGTGGATGGCGGCAACATCCGCTTCAACGGCGCGTCTCTGCCCGGCATGGCGACGCATCGCATCGTGCAATTGGGCATTGCCCGCACGTTCCAGACGATTCGCCTGTTTCAGGATTTGACCGTGCTGGAAAATGTGCTGTCCGGCTGCCATTGCCGCATGAAATCGGGTATTCTCGCCGGAATGCTGCGCACGCCCGCGCAACGCAGAGAAGAGCGGCAAGCCTTGCTGAACGCGCTGAACGCCCTGCATATCGTCGGGCTGCGCGGCCAAGAAGCGCAGATGGCGAAGAATTTGTCTTACGGCAACCAACGCCTGCTGGAAATCGCCCGCGCGTTGGCGACGGAGGCGAAACTGCTGATTCTCGATGAACCGGCGGGCGGCATGAATGAGCAGGAAACGAACGCGTTGATTGATCTGATTCAACGCCTGCGCGACAGCGGCATCACGATTTTGCTGATTGAGCATGACATGGGCTTAGTCATGCGCGTCTGCCGCCATATCGTCGTGCTGGAATACGGCGCGAAAATCGCCGAAGGAACGCCGGAACAGATCAAAAATGATCCGAAAGTCATCGAAGCGTATTTAGGGGTTGAGGATTCTTAACAGTGCGCATGTTATTGGAAATTCGCAATTTACACGTCAAATACGGGAATATTGAAGTCTTGCACGGCCTGAATATTGACGTGCGGGAAGGGGAAATGATTTCGATTCTCGGCGCGAACGGCGCGGGGAAATCCACGACGCTGCTGACGATCAGCGGCCTGCTGCGCCCGTCTAACGGGGAAATTCTGCTCGATGGAACGCCGCTGCACACGCTGAAAGCGCATGACATCGTCAAAGCCGGAATCGCGCATATTCCCGAAGGCCGCCGCATGTTCGGCACGCTGACCGTGCGGGAAAATCTGCGGTTAGGCGCGTTCACCTCGAATGATCAGCAGCGAATTCGGCGAAGCGAGGCGTGGATTTACGATCTGTTTCCGATTTTGAAAGCGCGCAGCGGCCAGCTTGCCGGGACGCTGAGCGGCGGCGAACAGCAGATGCTCGCCATCGGGCGCGGCCTGATGAGCCATCCGAAAATTTTGCTGCTGGATGAGCCGAGCCTTGGGTTAGCGCCGATTCTCGTGAAAACGATTTTTCAGACGCTCAAGCAAATCAACTCGGCGGGCGTGACGGTCGTGCTTGTCGAACAAAATGCTCGGATGGCCTTGAAAATCGCGCATCGCGGCTATGTCCTCGAAGTCGGGCGGATCGTGCTGCATGATCAGGCGAGCGCGCTACTGGCCAATCCCGACGTGCAGAATGCGTATCTTGGCGGGGCGTAAGGGCGTTCACTTGAACGCCCCTGCGAGTTGGCGGGTTATAACTGCGACCGCACTAATTCTTTCATCAGTTGTTCCATGCTCTCCAGCACGCCCGACACCTGCCCGTTTAATTCCCAGTGGCGCGGGCAATACCCGGCTTCTTTCCTGACAATATTCATAAAACCGCCGATTTCATCAAGATGGGCTGGGACGGAAAGCTCTTCCAGACTTTGGGCGATTTCGCGGCAAGTTTCAGCGTTTTCATGATAATCCTGCTTGAATGACGGATCGTAATCGCCGGTATTCCCGTATTTCGTTTCGTAGTCGCTCGCCATTTGATGCCATTTCCATTCCCCTTGCGCAATCACCGACGACAAATCCGACAGCAGCGTTTGCAATTCGTTGCGAATTTCTTGAAAATCCATACATCCCCTCCTGCTCATGGTGTTGAAAGGTCTGTTTTCAGGGCATTTTTCTGCTCGTCTGCGTGAATGAGCCATGTTACAATCAGGCAAGAGGAAAGAAAAGAAAAATTTGTGGAAATTCAGAAGATTTCTTGCGTATGGCAGACTCCGAAGTCTGTGAGACTTCGGAAGTCTTTGGCAAGTTACAGCAAAATCGCCCGCATGATGCTGCTGACAATGCTGATCAGGAGCGCGCCGAGAATCGCCGCCGTCCACGTTCTGACTTTAAACCCCTCAAGGAATTCCGCGACGAGTTTCAGCAACACGCCATTGACGACTAACGCAAAAAGGCCGAACGTCATCCAGTTGATCGGCGCGGTCAAAAACATCAGAATCGGGCGAATCAGCACGTTGGCTAAGCCGAGCAGCAAAGCCGCCAAAAAGGCGGACCCGAAATTTTTGACCTCAATTCCTTTCACGACCTGCGACACCAAAATAATCGCCACCGCGACAATCACGAAATGCAACAGCGTTACGAACATAGATGTTTCCTCCCGAAAATTAGGTGAGAGCGAGACTTCAAAAGCTTCAAGACTTTTGAAGTCTTTGCTTGCCTATTTAAAGCAAGTTGATTTCAACGTCTTCTTACAAAGAGCGCGAGGCGGGGTAATTTGCAACAAAAATTTAAAAAAGAATTCTACGGCGCGGACAGCAGATGACGCAGGCGCGGCAGCGCGAGTTCGGCGGCCGCTTCGCCGCGCCGAATTAATTCTTCGGCTTGCCGAAAATCGGCGAGGCGGATGTCGTCAACTTTGACCGCAATCACGAGATCTGAAGCGCGGCGGCCTTTTTCGGCGGTGCGTTGCGAATAGAGCGACGCGACATGCTGCCACATGGCAAGCATCGTGCGCGGCGCTTTGCGGCTGGAGGCGCGCGCGCCCCGGCTGACATCGCAGCCGATGACAATGTCCGCGCCCATGCGCCGCGCGGCCTCCGCCGGAATCTGATTGACGACGCAGCCGTCCATGTACAGGCGCTTGCCGATGCGCACTGGCGGGAACAGGCCGGGAATGCTGCAACTCGCCCTGACCGCCGGAATGATTTCGCCGGAAACAAACAGTCGTTCCTCGCCGCTCATCACGTCGGCCGCCACGACGCCGAACGCGCGGGGAAACTCTTCAAAAAATTTGCATCGGCAATGCCGCGCTAAAAAGCCGCTGAGCCGTTCATTTGAAAACAGGCCGCGCCACGGGGTTTTCCACGAGAACGAAACGACATCTTCCCGGCGAGTATGCAGCGCGATCCGGTTCGTTTCTTCAATTGAAACGCCGGAAGCGTAGATCGCGCCGATAATGCTCGCCGCGCTGCTTCCCGTGAGAACATCAATCGAAACGCGTTCTCTCAGCAGCGCGTTCAACACGCCGATATTGGCGAAAGATCGCACCACGCCGCCGCCTAACGCCACGCCGATTTTTCGCTGCCGCGCCATATCCATCATGCGGCATGGCGTCGCGCCTGCCGCGTCCGCCGTCAAGAAATTTGCGCAAAAAAACAGCGTGGAAATCGAAATTTATCAACGATGGTGATAATCTGCTTGACAGATTGCGCTCTTTTCCATGATTCATAAGACCTGAAAGGTCTCAATCAATACTCATATCAATTGGGGACATTCTACCGAAAAGAGGAATCTTTTTTATGCGCGTGAGCCTGCATGTTTTGGGAATCGTCATGGCCTGCTATTTTGCGTTTCTTCCGGCATGGGCGGCGGCGGAAATCTACCGATGGACAGACCGCAGCGGCAAAGTCCATTATTCCACGACCCCGCCGAACAACGCGACGGGAGCGGTGGAAGTCAAACGTAATAATCAATGGATGCCGTATGGCGGCGACGCGCAAGGCCAGACGGACTCGTCGCCCATCACGTACACGACGAGCAGCCCGGGAGAAAATATGTCGCCTGCGCCCGTTTCTTCGCCGCAGGCGGGGCCGATTATCATTCCGTACAAACAGTCGCGCGACGCCATCATCGTGGATGTCACGATCAATGGCCGCGTGACAAAGCCCTTTGTCGTAGATACGGGCGCATCGTATATGGTGATCGCCACCTCCATCGCGGACGAACTCTATCTTTCCCCCCATTCTTCCGGCCAGAAAATCACGCTGCAAACCGCAAACGGGCGCGTCAGCGCGCCGCTCATCAATTTGGATTCCGTGCAGGTCGGCAGCCTCGCCGCGCCGAATGTCGTCGCCGCCGTGCATGATTTCGATGAATCGAAGACCGTGTATGGGCTGCTGGGGTTGAGCTTTCTGAGCCGATTTCAGATGACGGTGGACGCGCAGCAGCATCAGCTTATTTTCACGCCTATCACCGCGCCGAATAACTATGCGTCGCAAAATTGCATTACCGCCCGGAATCTCGTCAAAAAAGGGCAGCAACTCCGCGATTTCTCTGAGCAGGAAGCGGCGTGTTACCAGCGAGCCATCAAGCTCTGCCCCGATTTGGTTGATTCCTATTATCATTTAGGCGCGATTTATATTCATCAGAACAACGCGGAACAGGCGCTCGCCATTCATCAAAAAATCGTCAAGATGCAGCCGGACGAGGCTGAGGCGCATTTTCGGTTAGGCGTGGCGTATATCTTGAATCGCCGCGTTGAAGAGGCGGAACGCGCCTTGCAAGCGGCCTTGCGGCTCAACCCAAACCATGCGCAGGCGGCAGAATATCTGCAACGCCTAAAAAGTCAATAAATCCGTTTTTCTCTAACATATTGAATGATAAAGAGTTATCATGGCCGCGCTTCTGATGATTTTCTCAGAATGAAAGGTTTTGCGACAAATTTCTTGACGACTTCGCTCAAGCATGTTATGACCTGTAATGACGCGGTTAAGCTGTGACACATAGAAGGTGTCTGACAGCTCTGTCTATCAGAAAATACGTAGGTAAAAGCATGATATTCATGATGAGCGCATTTTTTATGAAACGCCGGATTCAGAAGCATCTTCGGCGGATTGAAAAATATGGAGAGATTCCCGAAGATCTCAAGGCAGTGGCGGATGCCTACGCGCAGGCGGCGGAGACGGCGTCAGCCATCGCCTTCTATCAACGGGCGATAGAGGCATATTATTGCGAGGGCGCGCGCGTCGGAAAGGAGAATGCCTTTATCTTCGAGACGTGTCACCAGCTGTTGGCAATAGATCCGTTGAATGCCCTTGCCTACCAGACGTTAGGGCAGGAATATTGCGGCGTGAACGCCTTCGATACCGCCAGCCGCTTGTATCAGGCGTTTGCCAAAAAGCTTGTGGACGCTGAACGCTATGAAGACGCCATCGCGCAATATCGCAATGTGCTGGTGTTTGAGCCGGATCATTTCGGCATGCGGGAACGGATTCTTTCGCTGCTTCTCAAGCTTCGCAAACGGACGGAGGCTGCGCATGAATTCCAAAAACTCGCCGAACTTGCGGAAAAAATGGGGCGTTCCGGCAAAGCTGTCGAATATTACAAAAACGCCTTGCAGTTAATGCCGTCGCAGACGGAGGCTCATGCCGCGCTCAGGCGTCTGACAAAGCAGAACCGCATGAGCGAAGCGCCGTTGCGGCTGGTTGTGAATCAATGACGAATTGATGTTACGCGCACCCCTCTCCGAACATTTTGCCCGTTTGGATAGGGAAAAAAGGAGTCATCCATCAAATATCTGAATGGCTTTTGCGGCCGTTCAGATTTCAACGACATGGGAGAAAACGTATGAACAAGAACAAATCTCGTAGAACGTGGGTACTTCTTGTCATGGCCTGTTCGGCGCTTGCGTATGAGAATGCCCCGGCATTCGCCCAGCAGCAAGTCAGCCGCGTCTTGGCGTTGTCGGTCGGCGAGGTGAATGGAACGGCTGAAATTCTTTCCAAACGAGCGGCAGAAAAAAGCGAAGGCTCCGCGCAGATTTTGACGCAATCATGGAAAGCCCTCTCGCGGCAAGTCAACATCAATGTCGGCGATCAACTGCGGACGGGCGGAAATTCATCGTTAAAATTGAATTTGAATGACGGCACCGTCCTGACGTTGGCGGGCGAGACCTTATTAGTCGTGGAAAAATTGCAATCCGCGAAAGAAGGCCAAACACGAGTCGCAGAATTCCGGCTGGAAAAAGGGACAGTTTCCACACTCCAAACCGCCAAAATCTTAGGGCAGACCGCGCAAGTGATTCGCACGAATAACGGCGTGATTGACACGCAATTAGGCGAAGTAGAAATCTCGAAGCCGCAATCGGGGTATTCCACCGTGATGGCCGCCGATTCGGATCAGTCCATCTGGCCGTTTGGAAAGCAGCGCGCGGGCGATGCCGATCAAACGGTCGTGAACGTGCTGCGCGGCACGGCGCAGGTTCAATCTGCCGGGCAGGGTTCCATGATTACGACATCCACCGTGCTGCCGGATACATGCCTTGGCGAAGACGGCGTGCAATTTACGCTGAACGCGCCCAAAGCGCAGGTAAAAATTGCCAAACTGCCGGATATTAACGGGTTCGAACTCTCGTCGGTTCAGCCGTTTCAATTGCTCATCGGCACGGAAGGGCAAGCCAACCGCGTCAAACTCTTCAACCGCAAAGGCGTCGGCGAGGTAGATATTGAAGGAATCGGCATTGCGGAGCAAGATGACAATTCGACGTTGAATTTAGCGCTCAGTTCGCTGCTGACGGTGGGAATGAAATCGTCGGAAATGACGGTGTCGCTGGCCTGTTCGTCAACCGAAAGCAAGGGGCTTGATTTTCAAGTGTTAGGCATGGATGGGCAAGTTTCGATGCTGCGCGACACGCTTGGCGGCAGACGCGAAACGATCTCGTCGCGCGGCGCAATGGTTGCCGCGACTGCCACGCCGCGGCCGCCGATTGAGACGCCGACGCCGATTCCTGTCTATCCTGAAGGCGAGAGAACGCCGCGCCCCCGTCCAACCGTGACGCCAGTTCCCGGCGGTCCAACGCCAACGCCCGGCGGCCCGACTCCAACGCCCGGCGGCCCAACGCCAATCCCCGGCGAGCCAACCCCAACATCAACGCCAGAAATTCCGGTCACGCCGACAAAGACGGTTGGCCCGAGACCAACGCCTGTGCCGACGAAAATTCCGGTGACGCATACGTTCCCGCGAAACCCCAGAATCCTTGTCAGCGCGGAAGGCGGCTTGAACGCGCCAGATATTAAGCTTGGCGGAACATGCGGAATCGGCGGAAAAAGCGTCATCGTGACATTTGGATTTTTTAATTACCTGCCAAACCTCATGCCCGGAAAATTATCGTCGTATATTACGGATAGCTCGTGGCATCCCTATGCTCCGGGACTGCACACAATTATTGAAGGGGCAAACGTTCAGGTGTTGAACTACACTTATACGAACGACACGCAGTTAGAGACCGGCTATATCCGGTATTGGTTCTGTTACAATAATCCGCCCGCGCTCTATTTTTACGTGACGATCTTTGATAGAGAAGGAAATGCGAGCAATCGCATGAGGTGTTCGTCACCGAATATTAACGCGAGTCCGATGGCCTATTCGTGCCAGTAGCAGCAACCAACACGGAACGCTGCGGTTTTGAATTTATGAAACGCCAGGAATCTTCTCACGATGCCCTGGCGTTTCTTGTTCTTTCACCTTGAATTTGCGCAAGCGTCATGATGAAAACGATTTGTAATGTCTTGATTGAACTCGGCATTATCGCGCTGATTGTCTTCCCTCCCATCTTTTTCGGCTCAGTCATGCCCGGCCACGTCACGAATATCGAATTAGCGATTTTTGCTATTGGCTGCGTCTGGGTGATCAAAACGATCGTCAAAGGCTCGGTACCATTGAGCCTTGCGCCGCTGGATGCGCCGATGCTGCTCCTCTTGCTTCTCGGCATGGTGAATATCGTCGTTTCCACCTACCGGCACAACTCGGAACGGGAAGTCTATCTGTTTGCGTTTTACGCGCTGCTGTATTTCCTCATCCGGCAGCAACTGCGCACAATGCGCCGGATTTTGGGGTTGGCATTCATTCTTGTGTTGGTCGGCAGCGGCGAAGCGGTCTTCGGCCTCATCCGCTACATGCAGGACGCCACGACGGTGTTAGGATACGCCACGCCGAACATCGGCACTGTGAACGCCACGTATTTCAGCCATAACCATTTTGCCGGATTTCTGATTTTGATTCTGCCCGTCGCGCTCGGCCTGCTTATCGGCGCGCCGAATTTCGAAAAAAAATTTTTTTTGCTGATTCTGATTGGCCTGATGGGAACGGCGTTGACGCTGACGCTCTCGCGCGGCGGATTTTTGGGCTTCGGCCTTGCGGCGGGATGCTTTCTGATTTTCACCATCATCAAACATGCGCGCAACGCCCTGCACGCTGGGAAAATCCTGTTGTTCATCGTCATCGCGTCCGCACTGATTCTCGCGGGAATCCGCGTCATCGGCTTTTCGCCGATAGCGCACCGGACGCTGCTCAAATCCTTTTTGCCGGATAAAGAAACCGTTTCGCGTGAAATCAGGTTTTCGCTTTGGCGCAGCGCGCTGCCGCTCGTCAAAGAATCGCCGTTCTTCGGGAGTGGGCTGGGAACGTTCGAATTCGTCTTCGCCCCGCATCGCCCGCCGGAATTTGGGCAGAATCAGGACGCCTATCACGCGCACAACGATTATTTGGAATGGCTGATTGAAATGGGCATTCCCGCGTTCATCGTCGCGTTGTGGGGGATTGCCCGCTTTTGCCGCGCCATGCTGCGCATCTATTTTGAGCATGACGATCCCGTCCTCACGTCGCTTGTGTTAGGCGGATTATGCGGCTGCATCGCCATCTTCGCGCACAGTTTCGTTGATTTCAACATGCAGATCCCGGCAAATGCGGTCTTGTTTTTTGTCATCGCCGCGCTCACGACCGCCGCTGCCGATTTTGCGGCGTCCGGCAGGAAAAAAATCCGCAAATCGCGGCGAAACGGGCAAACTCGTTCGCGCGAAGTCGTGAGCGCGCCGGAAGACCTCTCAACCGGCCAATTCCGCGCTCGCTGGGGCTTTTTGGCGATTTGCGCCGCGATTATGCTGACGTTCGCCTTTCATTTTCGGCATCCATTGGCATCGCGCTATTACAGCGCGGGCAAGACGCTCCAAAATCTGCATGAGCCGTTGGCCGCGCTCTCTTGGTATGACAAGGCGATTCGCGTTGACGGCGACAATGCCGAGTATTATGAGGCTCGCGGGAAACTTTTCTTCGAAATCGGCCAGCAAGCGCCGCATGCCGATAAGTGGTATCGCATGGCGATTCCTGAGTTTGAGCGCGCCATCGCGCTCAATGCCAATCAGCCAGCTTATTCCTACGAGTTGGGCTGGGCGCAGGCCGCCGTGAACAGCGTGCCGGACGCGTTGCGTTCGTTTGAGCAGGCGATTAAAAAAGACCCGCATACGGCTTTTTATTATGAACAGGCGGGCGCGTATTACCTTTCCTTAAACGCCCTTGAACCCGCACTCGCGCATTTTCAGGACGCAGTGCGGCTCGATCCGCAGCGCATGCTGCCGCTGCTCGCGCTCTGTCAGGAACTCGGGCTGACGTATCGGGATTATCAGCGCATCGCGCCGGAAGAGGCGCAATATCGCCAACGCTTTGCCGAACTGCTCGCGCAGCAGAATTTATGGGCGGAGAGCAAAGAGCAGTTTCGCGCCGCGATTGCGCAATCAGGCGGGCAGGACGCCTATTATGCCGCGCTGCTGGCCGCCTGCGAACAGCGCAAAGATGTTCCATGCCAGCAAGACATCTTGCGTGAACGCTCGCAGCAGCACCCTGAACAACTTGAACCTGCGCTTCGGCTCGCTGAAACCTTTGAGCAGGAACAAGCATGGGGACAAGCGGAAAGCCTTTATCGTTCGCTGCTCCAAATTCATCCCAATAGCAAGCAAATCTTGCTCCGCCTTGCGAATCTTTATGGGCAAATCGGCGACGTGACGCAGGCGGTTTCCACGTACCGGCAATTGCTCGCGCAGCATCCCGATGATCCCGAAATCTACCGCATGCTCGCCCGGCTGCATCAGCAGCATAATCAGCCGGACGACGCGATTGCGACGTATCAGCAGGCGATTGCGGCGGGCTTGAAACAGCCTGATCTATACGCGGATCTCGGCATGCTTTTTCAGCAGCAGGGCGCGGCCAATCAAGCAGTGGACACCTATCGGCAAGCCTTGAAAATGGGGGAGCAGCGTTTTGAAATCTACCAACGCCTCGATCAAATTTACCGCGCTCAGCGTAAACCCGCCGAGATTGCGTTTTTATGGGAACAGTTCGCGCTTGCCAATAAAAATCATCCCGAAAATTTATTCTTATTGGTACAAGCATATCAGGCGCAAGGGGAATGGCTAAAAGCGGTCACGCTTGTTAAAGACGTGATTGCGGCCGCGCCTTCGAATGTCTCGTACCGGACATATTTAGCCGATTTGTACGAACAAAAAGGGATGCATGCCGAAGCAAAAGAGCAGTATGAGCGGATTTTGCGGATTCAGCCGAATCATGAGCAGGCGAAGCAGAAATTGCGTCAGCGCGGCGCGAAATCGTGACGCCGCAGATTTTGAGCCACAGATTCTCACAGATGTTGGAGAGGGGTGACAGACACGTACCAACGTGTTTGACAACTTGTATAAGTTTTGCGAATGAAGAATGGTATGTCACGCTATCTGTTGATTTTTTTCGGCATCGTGCTGATGAACTCGGCGCATCTCGCCCGGGGCGACGAGTCGCGCGGGCTGCTTGTCGGAAAAACCGTCGCTATTCCAACGCAGGACGGCGGCCAAATCGAGTTGTATGACGGATCGTATGCGCTTGTCATCGGAAATAACGCCTATCAGTCCGAAGGCTGGGGCAAGCTGGACAATGCGGTCAAAGACGCGCAAGACGTGGCGCAAGCCCTGAAAACGCAGGGCTTTGAGGTCACGCTGGAAACCGACATCACCGCCGAGCAGTTCAAGGAAGCCTCTGTCCGCTTTTTCAATAAATACGGGCAGCGGGAAAAAAACCGCTTGCTGTTTTATTACGCGGGTCACGGGTATTCAAAGCCGGATCCGTACACGCCGGACAAGCGCATCGGCTATATCGTGATGGTGGACACGCCCAGCCCCGATGAAGATCAGGACGGCTTCGATCTGAAAAGCATTGAACTGGAATTTATTGAAAAGAAGGCGAATCAGAGCTTGGCGCATCATATTCTGTTCATGTTTGACAGTTGCTTTTCCGGCGCGATTTTCGACACAATGCGCGGCAGCCAGTACGTGCCGCAATACATCACCGAGAGCGTGAGCCGCCCGGTGCGGCAATTCATCACTGCCGGAGAATCGGGCGAAGCCGTGCCGGATGAGAGCGCGTTCAAGAAGGTCTTTCTCGGCTTGCTGCGCGGCGACTACCCCGAAGCGACGAAAGACGGCTACTTGACCGGCTCGGAGTTAGGGCAGTACTTGTACCAGGAAGTTGTCAACGCGACAGACAATCAGCAGCACCCGCAATATGGCAAAAGCCGGAATATCGCCCTGAACAAAGGGGATTTCGTCTTTGTCGCACAGCCGCCCGCCGCGAAAACCCGCACGATTGAGCCGACCGCGAGCCAATCGGCGGCGAAGTGCGTGACGGCGACCACCGCCTTTCCGCCGGTCTTTCCGTATGCCCTGAGCAACAGCATGGAATCGGGCGATTTCCCCTATTGGTTTCACGTCACGATGCAAAACGACTGCGAACAGGACGTGCTGTTCGATATGTCCTTTAATCTGCTGAGCGGCCCGGCAGTGCTGAACGCGGAGAAAAAAGTGGTGTATAAAATTCCGCGCGGCACGACGTTCGCGCAGTCCGTGCCGTTTCCGGTGGATTTTTCCACGCCGGACGTAGATGGCGCGTTAGTGGCGACGTGGACGATTCATCGCAACGACGATCTGACGATTTTAGATCAAGGCACGGCGAAAATCGTCGTGTTGCCGAAAAGCCGTTATTGCTGGAATTTGGCGAATTTTGACGGGTCGCCGGTCTCGCAGGAATTTCTGTTTGCCGCGCTGACCGCGTGGGCGCAGGCCGCCGACGCGAATCTGAAACAGGCGGCGCAGGCGTTGGCGCAGGGCGTGACGGAAAAGCGGGATCGCGCGGTGCGGGCGCGGCAGTGGTTTGAGCAGTGCTACGCAAAATTTCAGGGCGACGCGCCGCTTGAAGTGACGCCGTTCCAGAAGGCATTTCCGCCGGAAACCTGCTGGGACGCGCAGCCGCCGGTCGCCATGCTTCAGGAAGGCTGGGGCGATTCGCTCGAAGCCGCGCTGCTCGTCGGCGCGTTCACGAAAAAAGCCGCCATGCAGGAGCGGTTCGGCATGAACGTCGCGCTGTATATTCTGCCCGCCGCGCCGGATGCGCCGGAGCAACCGACGTTCCTGCTCGGCTGGTCATTGGACGGCAAGGCGTGGCAGGCGATCAACATGGCGCAGGCGAATCTGCTGCCGTTTGCCGAAAATGTGGAACAGGCCTCCGCCGCGTTGATGAATGCGCTAATGGCGCGGCCGAAAGTGCGCGAAAAACTCGCGCAGACCGGCGTGGTGATTGATCCCGAACACGCCCTGTATGCCGTTGAATTCGGCATCGCCTCGAAACGCTTTCATATCCGCGCGCTGCCATGACGCGGGGCTGATGTTCTCGGCGTCAGCATCCAGCCTGCGAATTCTTCTGCGCCGGTCTTTTTCATTGACAGAAACGCCCTCGTTTATAGCATGATTTTTGATCGCGGCTGGTGGCCATGATCTTTGCGAGCGTTCTTGTGTTCACGGGGAAACTATGGATAAATTGACGACATTTTTGTAGGGTTGCCATGACGCATACGGTAGAAGTACGGAACGTGACGAAAGCGTTCAGCGAGGACATGATCGCTGTCAACGATGTTTCGTTTGCCATTACGAAAGGCGAATTTTTTTCCCTTCTTGGGCCGAGCGGCTGCGGCAAGACCACGCTGCTCCGCATGATTGCTGGATTCGAGACGCCGACCGCCGGCACGATCCTCTTAAACGGCGAAGATATTACGCATGTTCCCGCCTACAAACGCGACGTGAACATGGTGTTTCAGCATTACGCGCTCTTTCCGCACATGACCGTCTATAACAATATCGCTTACGGCCTGAAAATGAAGCGCGTCCCTAAGCCGAAAATCGCCGAAGCGGTCAAAGACGTGCTGGCGACGGTCAAATTGAGCGGGCTTGAGCGGCGCAGAACCACGCAGTTGAGCGGCGGGCAGCAGCAGCGCGTCGCCTTAGCCCGCGCCCTCGTCAATCATCCCTCCGTCTTGCTGCTGGATGAGCCGCTTGGCGCGTTGGATCAAAAATTGCGCGAGCAGATGCAAATCGAGTTAGTGGATTTGCAAGAAGAGGTCAAAATCACGTTTGTGTTTGTGACGCATGACCAGCGCGAAGCTCTGACGATTTCGGATCGCATCGCGGTCATGAATCGCGGCAAAATCGAGCAGATCGGCACGCCCACCGAAATTTACGAATTCCCGGCCACGCGCTTTGTCGCGGATTTTATCGGCACATCCAATTTTCTCTCCGGTGCGTATCGCAACGACGAAAACGGCTTGAAACGCATCATCACGCCCATCGCGGACGTGTGGGTCAAATCCGACCTTGAATTGACGCCCGGCGAGACGGTGACGGTTGTGATTCGCCCCGAAAAATTCATCGTTTCCGCCGAAAAGCCGGACGGCGCGCGTAATCTGCTGCAAGGCGTGATTGAAGATATTCTCTACGTCGGCACGGACACGCGCTATTTTATCCGCATCCCGTCGAACGGCCTCCGCTTGCAGGTGTTTTCGCAGAATTTTCAGCATACCGCCAAGCAAAAATTTACGTGGTTTGATCAGGTCTTCGTCAGTTGGGATCCCGAAAGCACGTCGCTGATTAAAGAATAGCGCATTCTCCGGCCCGGCGTTAAGAAGCTACGAACCGCATTTTTCGCGTCAAGATGCAATGCCTGTTTTTCAGACATTCTTGGCGTCTTTGCACCTTGGCGCGAAATCAAAGCATAGGAATCGAGATGTCATGAAAAAATCGTTGGGGTTATGGGGCTTGCTGTTTCCCGCCGGATTTTGGCTGTTCTTCTTTTTTCTCGTGCCGCTCGGCATCGTTTTGGTGTATAGTTTTGCGCAGCGCGGCGTCTATGGCGGCATCGAATGGGCGTTTTCGCTGGAAAATTACGCCCGCGCCCTCGATCCGCTCTACGTCAAGATTTTATGGCGTTCCTTGGGCATGGCCTTGTTTACGACGATCTTCTGCCTGCTGTGCGGCTATCCGTTCGCCTATTTCATCGCCTTTGCCCCGGCGCAGCTGAAAAATCTGCTGCTCATCTTGCTCATCATCCCATTCTGGACGAATTTTCTGATTCGCACCTATGCATGGATCGTCATTCTTCAGGAAGAGGGGCTGATTAACTCGCTGCTCCTGTCAATCGGCGTCATCCGGCAGCCGCTCAACCTGCTCTACACGCCGATGTCCGTGATGCTCGGGATGGTGTACGGCTACCTGCCGTTCATGGTGCTGCCGCTCTATTCGTCGCTGGAAAAATTGCAGCCCGCGCTGCTCGAAGCGTCTATGGATTTGGGCGCAAACCGGCTGAAAACCTTTCTGCACGTGACGCTGCCGCTGACCGCGCCCGGCATTGCCTCCGGCGTCGTCTTAGTGTTCATCCCAACCATCGGCGAATTCATCATCCCAGACATTCTTGGCGGCGCAAAAACCGTGCTGATCGGCAATTTAATCACCAATCAATTTTTAACGGCGCGCGATTGGCCGTTCGGCGCGGCCATTACGTTTATCGTCGTGCTGTTCGTGCTGGCCGGATTGGGTATTTCGTTTAAAACGCTGCAAAACGAGGAGTTTATCGGATCATGATAGCGAAAAAACGGCGCGGGCTGCTGGCGTGGGCGATTTTGATGTATTGTTTCCTCTATCTTCCCATCGCTATTCTGATTGTCTTTTCCTTCAATTCAGCGAAAAGCGGCGTAGTCTGGCGCGGATTTACGTTGCAATGGTTCGTCAAGCTCTTTCACGATCAATCCATTGTGAACGCGCTGGAAAATAGCCTGTTTGTCGCGCTTGTGACGACCGTGTGCGCGACGACGTTCGGCACGATGGCCGCGCTCGCTATGCACAAATATCAATTTCGCGGAAAAGCCGCGCTGCGCGGCATCACCTACATTCCGGTGATTATTCCCGAAATTGTGACCGGCGTGTCGCTGCTCTCATTTTTCGCGCTCGTTTTCATGCCATTGGGCGTTCATCTCGGACTGGCGACCATCACGATTGCGCACATCGCCTTCTGCCTCGCCTACGTGATTATCATCGTGCAAGCCCGCCTGCACGGCTTTGACCGGACGCTGGAAGAAGCCTCGATGGATTTGGGCGCAGGCCGGTACAGAACCTTTTTTTACGTCACGCTGCCGGTCATTGCGCCCGGCATTATCAGCGCGGCACTGCTTTGCTTCACGCTTTCGATTGACGATTTCGTCATCACGTTTTTCACGCAAGGGCCGAATTCGACCACAATGCCGGTCAAGATTTATTCGATGGTCAAATTCGGCGTTAGCCCCGTCGTCAACGCGATTTCGACGATTTTTCTGGTCGTCATCACTCTTACCATCGTTGTTGTCACCAAGCTTGAGCGGAAAGAATAACGCCTGAAATGCAGGGCGGGAATTGCGAGCGAGGATTTTATTCACAACGTGTAAAAAAAGAAAAAACCAAACCGGTCGTCTGGGCGTGCCGGAGCATGATCCCGAGATCGTTTTGAATCGCTCCGTCTTGCCAGACAACCAGAAAGGTTTTTTCGAGTAGGTTCGCCTGCGCATGTCAGCTTCATAGCAGCCTCCACATCGTCGGCGAGAGCATCACCGGAAGCGTTCATCACTTCCGATTAGGTTCGACTCTCCTCTAAAAGAAGGGTTGAATCTATTTTTTCATTTTCTTGCATTTTTTTGCGTTTGAAATATATGTCATCATTCATCGGGCATGCCATCACTGGCGCGGCAATATATTGCGCAGCGTCCCACTCGCCCAAACAAGAATGGCTCTGGTTAGGCTGGCTGACGACGCTGGCAGTGCTGCCGGACGCGGAATACGCCTATCTTTGGCTGTTCGGCAAAAAGTTCATCGCCGTCCGTTTCACGCATTCCCTCGCGTTCTTGACTGCCGTGACGCTTCTTGCGTTGATGGCATTGCGCCACGCTGATTGGCCGAAAACCATGCAGGCCGCGGCCGCCGCGTTGTCGCATCTCATGTTAGACCTGCTCGTCGGCGTTTCGTCCAAGGCGATTTTCTGGCCGTTTATGGCGCGCGGCGTGAAATTGCCATTTGGCATTTTGCCCAGCGCGGGGCGGCTCGACCCGCTCAATCCGGCCTTATATCGCAACTTGTTGATTGAATTGAGCATCCTGCTGCCTCTGTATTCGCTGCTCCTATTTCATGAAAAAATCCGGCAATCGCCGCGCCGCCGCTCGCTGATGATCGGGCATCTGCTGATTTTCGTCCCCGCCGCGCTGATTGGCCTCGCGCTGCGGCGATAATATCTTACGTTGGTCATGGGGTAAATCCGTTGATTCGAATATATGGCAGCAAACTCGGTATTAGACGGCCATTTCGCCCCCCGCTTATGCCGACATTTTCTGGATTTAGGCCGCAAATCGGCAGCCTAAATCGGTCAAATGAAGCCGTCTAAATTTTCTTCTATCTCTCAAGAACAATGTCAACATTTTTTTCTTTCAAATGATCATCGCATTCACAAGGCCGAAGCCAACGGCGCGGGCGTCAGCGTTCTTCAAGCGTTTCGATCTCGCGCCGCAAAAGCCGTGTCCACCGTTGTAAATCAAACTTCAAACGTCTCAAAGACGTTTGAAGTTTCTCTTTGAGCATGTTCAGTTCTGAAAAACAGTGAGACGCAGCAAGTATGCGCAACCCGCCGAGTCTCACTGTCAAGGAAAATCGCTACATGCCAATCGCCTTCAACGCCCCGGCGGCAAGGCCTTTGGCAAAGCCCTCGATGAGCGTCACCGCGCCCTTCCCCAAGATGGCGCGGACGTTTTGCGCAAGATCACTCATCTCTTTGCGCTCCTCTTTGGTGAAAAGGCCGTCAATCTCCTGCGCGCAGAGCCATTGCTCGAAATCGGCGGATTCCCGCGTGATGGCTCTGACCTTGTCCGCCCACCACCAGAGAAAGGCTTCCTGCGTCAATTTCCAAGCGTTGTCGCCGATTTTCAGAATTGTTCCGGCTTCTTTCAGCGACCGGAGTTCCGCGCTGTAATCCGCGAGATGTTCGGCTAATTTCTGCATGTTAAATTCACGAGCGTCAATCATGCCTTTGATTTGCGATAGCGCGACAATCGTGATGACTTTTCGCTCCGCCATTGACCACGCATTCCACGTATCGGCGAAATGCGCCTGCGTCTGCCGATACAGTTCTTCCGCCGCCTGCTGAAAGCGTTCCGGCCCTTCCATCCCCTGCGCGTCGAGTTCCCAAAGAATCGCGGCGGCGGTCTGCAATAAATACGGGTGCAAGCCGGAGGTCTGCGCGATGAATTTTCGATCTAGCGTCCCGAATCGCTCTCCGCCCAAATTAATCATGGCGTTGGCAAACGGCTCTGGCAGCGGGCCTAAGCGGTATTCCGTGAAGACGTTAAAATACGGCGAGCCATGCGGGTTGATGGCCTGCGTTTCCTGATTCAGCCGCTCTAAGGAATGGCGCGACGCGATAACTAACGTAAATCCATTGCAGCGTGACGCCAACGAACGCAGCCCTCCGTAAAATTCGGTTTTATTCAGCACTGGATGCGTCAAAATCGCGTCAAATTCATCGAGAAACAGGACGAATTGCCACCCCTGCTGACCGACGATGGTAAACAGCTGCTCCAGCGTGAACGTGCCGAATTGATTGCTTTCCGCCGTCGCATAGGCGGAGAAAAGCGGCTCAGGCTCAAGGGCGTTCCCGTCGGCTTGGGCGCGTTTAATGGGAGCGGCGGACTTCTCGACCGCCTGAGACGGGCGTTTCCGCAAAATGGAACATTGCCGCATTAACGGCATCAACACGCGCTTCCAAAAAGCGGCTTGATCGAAATTCTGGCTGAACATTTGCGAATCAAGATACGAAAAAATGCTGCGATCCAGCGCGTTTCCAATGATTTTGCGGCGCGAAGCGTGATCGAGCAGGTAATTCAAAAACGAAGTTTTTCCGATATGTGGCTGCCCGATTAAGGCCGTCGCCTGCCCCGTGACGAGACGCCCCAGCAGGCGGCGCATTTCATCGTGCCGATCCACAAATTCCTCGGGACGCAGGGCGCGGCCGTACACGAATGGACAAATTTCCATGGTTGTTTCCTTTTTTCCGCCGCAGAAACGCGAAGAACAGGCGTCTTTCCGTCTCTGCGGCAAGTCATGACATTGCTTTTTGCGGGAATATCGTCGTTTAGATATTAACTAACGTTTATAAATAAGTCAATCCAAAAATTTCTTGAGAATGAAAATTTTGACCATCTTTCTTGACAAATCTCATGCTTCTCATATAAGGCATTCCTTTTGACAGGGAATGCGAGACGTTTGAAGCCTTCAAGATTAGGACTTACGCAGACCCCACCCGCCCTCCCCTCAATCAGGGGAGGAGAGAACGCAAAGATTTTCCTCCTCCCCTGATTGAGGGGAGGGCCGGGGTGGGGTGCGTAAGTCCTAAAGACTTCAAACGTCTCAGGAAAGTCGCCAATGATGAAATGCGCCTTTTGGCTAT
>CAZCGG010000011.1:0-20570 GCA_964498135.1 uncultured Candidatus Moduliflexus sp. | reverse complement strand
CAATGAAGACGGGCATTCCAGCAACGCCGGATTCGTGACGCTGAAGGTTTTGTAATATCTTTCAACTTCTGGCAGCGGCTCAAATTTGCTGCGCAGACTAAATCTCCTCTTCTTCCAACGGTAGCCGCAGAATGAATTTCGTGCCTTTGCCAACCTCCGACTCCACGCTCATCGTCCCTTTATGGTGTCTGGTGATGATGAAATACGAAACGGACAGCCCCAAGCCCGTGCCGACGCCGACTTCTTTCGTAGTGAAAAACGGCTCGAACACGCGCTTGCGGACTTGCTCCGGCATCCCCGGCCCATTATCTTCGATTTCGATGTGCGCCATGTCGTCGTCGCGCCGCGTCCGCAGCGTAATCGTTGGTTCTGCGGCGGGATCCGGCTGCGCCATCATCGCCTGCGCCGCGTTGATGAGCAGGTTGATCACGACCTGCTGAATTTGATTTTCCTCGCAGCGAATTTTCGGCAGCGTCGGATCATACTCGCGCACGATCCGACAGCGTTTCAAATCATACCGTTGCTTGAGATCGTACACGTCAGACGCGAATTGCACGGCGCGATCAATCAATTCGCCCACGTCATGCGTTTCGTCGGGCGTCCCGGCGCCTCGGCTGAAATTCAACATGTCCGCCACGATTTTTTCGGCGCGTTCCCCCGCGCTTTGAATCAAGCCGAGCATTTTAATAATATCGCGCTTGAGCATGAATTCTCGGATCGCGTCCATGTTCGTGCCGCATTCGAGCGCGGCAATGACGTTTGCGGGGAAATGCCGGGTCAAGCGCGAAAGAATCACATCCGCGTTTTGCAAAATGCTCGCTAACGGGTTGTTGATTTCATGCGCCATGCCCGCCGCCAATCCGCCGATAGAGAGCATTTTTTCCGATTGAATCATCATGTCTTCCATGCGGACGCGCGCGCTCACGTCATCAATCCGAATCACTGTGCCTTCGACGCCGTCGGACGTGAGCGGATAGACCAAAATGTCGAAATAGCGGATTTCGCCGTCTATGCGCGTCATCACTTTTTCGTCGTGATGCGGGCGCTGCTGCGCAATGTCGTCGCGGATTTTTTCAAGATACGGAAGAATCTCTGGAAGCACGTCGGTCAACACTTTTCCCCGTGCGTCGGCGGCCTTCAGTCGTATCATTTTTTCGGCCTGCCGATTCCAATGCGTGATGCGGCCATCGCGATCAATTCCCAACAATACCGACGGCATGGATTCGATGATATTTTCCATGAAACTCCGCAGCCGCGCGATTTCTTCTTCGGCGAGATGGCGTTCGAAGGCGATGCCGATGCTTGCGCCCAAGCCCTCAAAAAAATGAATCATGTCCGGCGTAAACATCCCTTTGCGCCGGTCATTGAACTGCATCAGCCCGATGATGCGATTCGCGGAACGGAGCGGAATCAACGCCACTGATTCGCAGCCTTCCACGTTGCAGCAATGGCGGATCCGCGCCTGACGATCCGCGTCGGTCGCGGACGCGATCCACTCGGTCGCGCTGTTGCTCCAAAAACTCCCGGCGGGCGTGAAATACGGCAGCGTCGGGTCGGTTCGCCCGTTCAGCACATTGCCGCACATGCACTCAAGCGCCGGATTTCCCTCGTTCGTTCTGATGAATGCGCATCCCTGATTGCGGCGGCCTAACGAGCGTTCTTCCGAGGCAAGCGTCGGATCGAAGCCATAGGTTTCGTAATACGGAAAATCATTGCCGTCTTTCAAGCGGACGCTGACGGCTTCGATGTCGGTCGCCTGTTTCATCAGTCGCAAAATCGTGCGAATCGTATCTACCTGCCGGTGCGAACGGTTCAGCACGTCTAACACCTGCGTCGTCAGCTGTTCGCGCTGCTCGCCGAGTTTCCGCATGGTGATGTCTCTGGAAATTCCGAACGTGCCGATAATCTTCCCTTGTTCATCCGGCAGCGGCAATTTCGTGGAAGACGCCCACGTCACCCTCCCGTCCGGCCAGACTTCGCGATCCTCCATGCCCACGAGCGATTGGCCGGTCGCCATGATGCGACGCTCATCCGCAAGGACTTTCTGCGCGTATTCGCGTTGATAAATATCCGCATCCGTTTTGCTGACGCAGTCATCCGGCGTCGCGTTAATGCGCCGCGCAAAGGCGGTATTGACGCGCAGAAAGCGGCTCTGTTCGTCCTTAAAATAAATCAAATCGAGGCTATGCTCCATCAGCGTGCGCAACAAATAGCGCTCATGCGTCAGGGCGTCTTCCATCTGTTTATGCTCGGTGAGATCAATCACTGTCACCAGCGCGCGCGCCCAACTCTCCTCACAGCCGGGGGGAAAAGAAATTTTGAGCCGCACCGCGAGCAGCTTGCCGCGCAGGGTGCGATTGGTCGTTTCATAGGAAAAGGCTGTTGCGCCGTTCGCCGCCAAAAGAATCGCGTTGGCAAACGCGCGTTTAGCCTCGTCCGTTAGGATGTCGAGAAACCGAGCGATCAGTTCTTCCCTGTCATTCGCCTGATAAAGCGCAATGGACGCTTGATTGAACGCATGAATGCGGATGTGGCTGATCATCGCGTCCGCGTCGTCAGGATGGGCGTCGAAATAGGCGCGCAAATCATGAATGCCTTGCTGGCGCAGCCGGTCAAGTTCGACTTTAATGACGGAGAAATCATCTTCCCAGAGCGATACCGGCGAATTTTCGAACAGCGCGCGATACCGGGTTTCGCTTTCCCGCAGGGATTTCTCAGACATTCTGCGCTCCGTTAAATCGCGCACAATTGAGACGAAGCCGGTCGGCTGACCGGCCTCGTCGCGCAACACGCTCGAAGAAATCTCTGCCGGGTAGCGTTCGCCCGTTTTCTTGAGCATCGTATATTCAACATGCTTCACCGCGCTCGATTGCAGCATGTCGCGGACATTTTCTCTCGCGCGCGGCGCGTCTTCGGGAATGGTCAAATCGTACCCGTTTTCGCGCAACAATTCGGCTTTGGAATCACAATCATACAATTCTAAGGCGCGCGGATTGCATTCGATAATGTTCGCGGCGAGGTCGGAAACCACGATGGCGTTCGGCGAGGATTCGAAGATGCTTTTCAGCACGGACGCGCTTTGCCGCAACTGTTTCTGCGACGCGAGCAGCGCGACATGGCGCGCTTCCAATTCGCGGAAATCGCGGCGCAGACGGGCTTCCGCGCGTTTCATGCGGAGAATATCGGCGACGCGGGCGACAAGCTCGCGCGCGGACGCGGCGCGGGCGATAGAGCCATCCGCCGCGTCCTGTTCAATCAACCGATCTGCCGCGTCGTCATCGTCGGAAATCAGCAGAATATGCGGCACGTCGGCGTCGCTCTCGGCTTTGAGGCGGCGGCAGAGTTCCGCGCCGCGCTGCCCCGCAAGCGTCATGCTGACGAGAATAATGGCTGGATGAAGCGCATTAACAACGCGAATGGCTTCCTGTTCAGACGAGACGGCGACGGCGTGATGCCCGGCCTCTTGCAGCGGCCTCGCAAACGCTGAGGCCATGTCGGCCGATTCAGCAAGAATCAGCGCGGAATTCACAGAACAAGACATGATCATTTATCTCCATATTCAAGCGAAAAGACCTCATAGCTGTCAGTTCGCGGATTTTTCGCGCGTGATCTGATTGAGCAGATGGCCGATGTCTTCAAGCGACAGAATGTAATCCACGTTCGTGGCCTTCAGCGCCGCTTCCGGCATTGAGGCCGCTTCTGCGGTGGCAGGATTCTGCACAATCGTTAACCCGCCGTATTCTTTGATAATTTTCAAGCCTTGGCTGCCATCGGAATTCGCGCCGGTCAAAATGACGCCGATCAAATGCGATTGGTAGGTTTCGGCGGCGGTGATGAAGAGCATGTCCACCGACGGACGGGCGTAATTGACCTTCTCGGTTGACGCGAACGAAAATGTCCGATCCGCCTCAACCAGCAGATGATAATTCGGCGGCGCAATATACGCCGCATTTGGCAGAATTGGCTCTTTTTCCGCCGCTTCCCGCACCGGAATGCGGCATCGTTTATCCAGATACGTCGCTAAAAAATTATCGGCATGCGGATGCTGATGCTGCACGATGATGATCGCCAGCGCCACATCCGGCGCAAGCAGTGGCAGCAGGCGCGACAGCGCGTTCAGCCCCCCGCTTGACACGCCGATGACGACCGCCTCGTATTGGCGCGGCGCGTCTTTTGGGGGTAAATCTGCCCCCGATTGGGCGACGTTAAGCGACTGAATACGGGAGGCGCGGTTCTCGTTTTCGGTAAATTTTTTCCTGAGCGACAAGTTCCTCAAATCCTTCAACGCTGTCCGAAAAGCGGAGCGTTTCTTTCGAGCCGAGGCAAAGCAATCCCTGACGGCACAGGCTGTCATGAAATAATTTAATCACGCGATTTTGCAAAGGCTTGCTAAAATAAATTAAGACGTTCCGGCATAAAATCAAGTGCATTTCACCGAAGACGCCGTCGGTTTCCAAATTATGATTGGCGAACACGATATTTTTTTTCAAGGAACGATCTAAAATAATCGAATGATGATGCGCCGTGTAATATTCCACAAACGACGTTTTCCCGCCCGCCCGTTGGTAATTCAGGGTGTAGTCTTTGATATGCTCGATGGAAAAAATCCCTTCCCGCGCTTTTTGCAGCACGACATCATTGAAATCGGTGGCGTAAATCTGCGCCCGGTCATATAAGCCTTCTTCTTTCAGCAGAATCGCCATTGAATAGGCTTCTTCGCCGGTCGAACAGCCAGCATGCCAGACTTTAATAAACGGATACGTCTGCAAGATCGGAATCACTTCCTGCCGGATGGCAAGATAAAACGCCGGATCGCGGAACATCTCCGTCACGTTGATGGACAGATCGAGAAGCAACTGCTCGAAGAAGGCCGCGTCATGCAGAAGGCGATGCTGCATTTCGCCAAGCGACGCCAGGCCGGAGAGCGCGAACCGGTGCATGATGCGCCGCTTGACCGAAGCGCGCGCATATTCCCGGAAATCGTAGCCGTATTTTGAATGAATCGCCTCTAAAATCAAGGCAATCTCGATATTTTCAGTCTCCACGTCTTTCATAAGCGTCATGAAACATGCTCAAATTTTTGCGTATCAACGAGATGTTCACCCCTCGCGCAGCCGCGCAATCTCCGCCTCGGACAGGCCGGTGGCGGCGGCAATCACCGCCGTTGCCACGCCCTGCGCCAGCAGATTCCGCGCAATGTCTCGTTGACTTTCCAGTCGGCCTTCTTCTCGGCCTTTCTGCTCGCGCAGCGCCAAATGATCTTCATAGCCCTGCTCTTCCATCGCAATGCGCCGCTCCGTCGGCGTCAAGCCATCCGATTCGATCAAGCCGGTCGCCTTGCGGATAATCTGCCGCGCCGTGTTCAGATGCGGCTGTTCGGGATGCGCGATGCTCTCGAAGACCAATTCAAGCCAATCGCGCACCGCTTCCGGCGTCCGATCCGAGCGATAATTCGGATTCAGAAAAAAGAGCTTGTGCGGATAGAGCGGCACTTCCGCGCCATCGCTCGCCACAGAGCGGAGGCTCGTTGTAATCAGGTCTTTCTTGTAGGTCTCGTCTTTGCCGGTCAGCCAGACAATCGTATAGACCGTTTTGCCGAGCAGATAGTGCGTATGCGACCGTTGCAATTCCATGATTGCCGCGTAATGATAATACAGAAAGCGGTCATAATGATAATCATAGCGCACACGCTGGATTTCGACGATCAGGCGATGCGTCGGGTCATCCGCGAAAATGTCAATTTTGATGTCAATCGCGCCGATGGGCGGCGCAAAGCTCTTCTCGGTTTCAATCGTCGCCGGATCAATCGTCGCGCCGGTCACATCCTTGACAAACGCTTGCAGCACGTCCCGATCCGTGAACAACTTCTTGAAAACGACGCTGTTATCCAATGGGGCTAACATGGCGCATGCCTCCTTTCCAATCAATGTCAACGTTCGATTGACAATATTCAGAAGTTCTACATAAAATCATTTTTCCCCTGAAAAATTTTGTCAATGGTTTTTCCTGAAAACCCCTGCAATTCCACGCGATTTTTTCTTGACAAGAAAACAATCCTGTCTGATTTCTCATGCGCATGTTCACGCGCCGCGCAAACCATGTTGATTTCGCCGGAGAACAGACCAATGCGCATTCTGGTGATTGAAGACGATCAAAAAGTCGCCGGGTTCATTCAAAAAGGGCTGATTGAAGAATCGTATGCGGTGGATGTCTGCCATGACGGTGCGGACGGCGCATTCTGGGCGACGGCCAACGAATATGACGTGATTCTGTTGGACATCATGCTGCCGAAAAAAGACGGCATCACGGTCTGCAAAGAGTTGCGGGCGCAGGGCATGGCCGCGCCGATTCTCATGCTGACCGCGCGGGATTCGGTTGACGATAAAATTCGCGGCTTAGACGCGGGCGCGGATGATTATCTCGCCAAGCCGTTTTCGTTCGGCGAATTATTAGCCCGCATTCGCTCGCTGATGCGGCGATCTCAGACGCAGAAAACCGCTATGCTTACGTTGGCCGATTTGGAAATGAATCCCGCCGCGCGCCGCGTCACCCGTGCCGGAAAAGCGATCTCGCTGACAACGAAAGAGTATGCGCTGCTCGAATATTTCATGCGCCATCCGGGGGAAGTGCTTTCCGAAACGCGGATTGTCGAGCATGTATGGGATATGAATTACGATCCGGCCACGAACATCGTCAACGTCTATATTCACCACCTGCGCAGCAAGATTGACAAGGATTTTGAGCCGAAATTGCTTCATACGATTCGCGGCGCAGGGTACATGTTGAAGGATGAACGATAAACGCATGTTCACAGGAGCAATTTTTCAATGAATCCCGCCAAGATGATTAAAACGGGCGTCGTGAGTCTCGCCGCCATGTTGATCTTTCCCGCCGCGCTGCTCGCGCAATCCGACGGCATGACCGTTGCCGGGAAAATCATGTTTCGGAAGACCGGCGACATGTTTGTCAAACTGCTGACCGCAGCGGAATTTGAACATCCCAAAGAACAGGCAGAGACGCCGCCCGCGCCTCTGCAATTAAAAATTGCCATCGGCGAGGCCGAACAACAGGCGAAATCCGTTCAATTCGTCTTTCAGGACGTGCCGAAAGGCCGCTACGTGGTGATGGTCTTTCAGGACGAAAACGGCAACGGCGTCCTGGATGAAGGGACTTTTGGGCCGACAGAAGCGTGGGGCATGTCAATCTTGAAAAAACGCCCGAAGTTTCGCGCGCCAAAGGTTGACGAGGTCGCATTTGACCTCATGCAGGATATTACCGACATGGAAATCGAAGTCAAATAACTGCTGTTTCACACCAAGGAGCCGCGCCACGCAGAGCGGTTTCATGACGCGCCCGGCCTGAACATGGCGGCGAGCGGCATGACATCGCGGCGGTGTGACGCGCGAACAATCTTTATGACCGCGCAACGCCTCATCAACATTTCGCGCTCTGGGCTGGCGAGCGCCATGATTTTCGCCGCCGTTTCATTGACAAGCGTTTCCGCCATCGCGGAGGAAAATTCCAACCAGCCGTCGCGGAATTGGGAATTGTGGGTCGGCGGCGGCATGACCTGGTCGCCGGAATATCTCGGCTCAGACGAGTCCCCGTCCGGCGGAACGCCCTTTGCGTTCGGCTATTACGATAAAGAGCGGTATCGTTTATTTCTGGTGGGCGATGAGGCGGGCGTGTCCGTCAAATTCACGGAGGACTCGCCGCTTTCACTCTCCCTCAGCGCGAAGATGGGTGAATTCACCCGCGATCACGATGATGATGATCTGCTGCTCGATACGCCCGATCTCTCGAATAATTTCCAACTGTTGGGCGGCCTCGAAGCCGATTTGTCCTTCGCCACGTTGTCAACGACGCTGCGATACGCCCCAATTTCGAGCGAATACGACGGCTCGATTTACGCTGATGAAGATTATAGCGGGTTGATGGTGGATGTGGATATTGACCGGCAATGGATGAAAATTCCGTTCATTTTCATGTTTAACGCTGGCACGACGTGGATGAATGACGAAGGGATGGAGGCGAATTTCTCCGTGCTGCACCCGACGACGCAGCTTGAGGCGTACGAGGCGAGCGGCGGCATGTACGATCTTCATGCGTCCGCCACGATGGTCTTGATGCTGCATGAGCATTTCGGCACGCTTTATATCGCCGATGTGCAGCAACTAATCGGCGACGCGGCGGATAGCCCGTTGACGCAAGAAGAATTGCAGAAAACGTTCTATATTCTTGCGTTTTACCGCTTCTAACATGAAGCGCGGGGAGCGAAGTTTCTTCAAGAAACTTCGCTTCAAATCTCAACCCCGTAATGTTCGGTGAGAGCGGCGAGGCCGCGCTCAAAGCCCTGCCCGACGGCCTTAAATTTCCACTCCAATTTATAGCGATACAATTCCCCTAAAATCAACGCAGTTTCCGCGCCGCACTCCGCATGCGCATACGACGCGATTTCTTCCGCCGCGTCAGCGCGCAGCACGCGCAGCCAGATTGACGCCGCCTGTTGAAACGTCCGGCGATGATCCGCAATGACCGCGAAGAAGGCAACGCGGCTGACGATGTCCGGCAGCAGGGCGAGATTGACGGCAAATCCGTTCGTTTCGATCTGTTCAACCTCGCCATGTTCGGAACGGCGCTGCTGGCGAAAAATGACATTCTGCTTGCCATGCGTGCGTCCGTCGCTTTCAAGCAGCGCCGCGCCGATTTCGATGGCGACGGGCGTTCGGCATTCCCAGCCCGCCTCAATGCGGAAGCGTTCGATGCCGGGCAGCAGCTTGGAAAGCGAGACGTTCGCGCCAATTGAAAGCGTCCGTTCGTTCGGCGTCCAGATGGGGCGTTGCGGCGCGTCGGCTGGCGTGTCATCAAACCAAATATCGCGTTTGGGCGGCGCGGGCGCGTCGTCAAACCATAAGTCGCGCTTCGGCGGCGCAGGCGCGTTCGCGGAAGCGTCCGGCGCGTCTGAGAACCAAAGCTCTTTCGGCTTCGCGGGTGCGCTGCGGGGCTGTTCCGGCAGCCAGACGCTCTCAAGCGGTCTTGGCGGATCGTAGCGGTTTTTGATCTCGTCAAGCGCGTCATCCACCTTGCTGACGGCTTCGAGGTTCGCCAAATCCATTTCGAGCCGCGAGCCGGTTGACAGCAGGTTGAGTTCCGCTTCGGCGGCCTGCTGCGCCTCGATGTTGCCGATCACGTCGTCAATATGGGCGGAGGCGTTCGCCAAATCGAACCCGGCCGCGCCTTGCAGGGCTTGATTCATTTTCTGCTGCGTCAGCGCGGCCTGCTGCCGGACAAGCAGCAGATTGCGATTTCGCGCCGCGTCGTCGCGCTTGCGGATGAGCGCTTGCAGTTGGCTGTCCAACTGCGTCACGATGGCCTGCTGCCCGTCCCATTGCGCCTGATAATTCGCCGCCGTTTTTTCGTATTCCAGCTTTTGCTTCAGGGCGTCGCGGGCGATGTCGTCGCGGGCGGTCAGGACGGCGCGGTCAGCCCGGTCGCCCCAATCTTTCGCGGCTTTCAGCGCGCTTGCGCGTTCCGCCGCTAACCGCCGTTTCGCCGCATTCGCTTCTTCCATGAACGCCCGGCCTTCTTCAATCGCGTTATCGAGTCCTTGAATAATTTTTTCTAAGGCGATTTCAGGGGCTTCCGGCTGCTCGGCGACCGGCTCGTCTTTTCCGCGCAGCTTATTGGTCAATCGTTTGAACATGTCCATGTGAGTCAATCCGAAACCTGACAGGTCTTCGAAAACCTGTCAGATTTTTCGCTATAACAGCGCGGAAATGAACGGCAGAATGTCTTTGAACGTCTTCCCGCCGCGCGTTCCTTCGCCGATGGCGTGCATTTTCCATTCTCCTTCATGCCGGTACAATTTCGCCATGACTTGTGCCGTATCCGCGCCGCCGCCGCTCAAATTATAGCGGGCGATTTCTTGGCCATTCTCCTGATTCACAAGGCGGCAGTAGGCATTTTCAATGTTTTCGAACGTCTGGCCGCTGTAGCTCGAAATCGTAAACACTAAATATTTGACGCTGACCGGCACGTCTTTCAGCCGCACGACAATCTGCTCATCGTCGCCCTCGCCCGCGCCGGTGCGATTGTCGCCGGAATGCTGCACGCTGCCGTCTCGGCTGCGAAGCTGGCCGAAATACACGCTGTCCACGAGCCGTTTGTTTTCGTCGAACATGGCGCACGCCGCATCAAGATCAATCTCCGCGCCGCCGCCCTTCAGTTTGCTGAAAAAGCCCTTTGCTTTCTTGGCGTCCCAGCCTAAGCCCATCATGACGTTCGCCAATCCCTCGCCGCCCTCTTTTTTCAGGGAAATTTTCTGCCCTTTGGTCAAATTGACGCTCATAGTCTTTCCGTATTCCGTCAGCGTCTCGGCTGCTTAGGAATGAGCAGCCGAGACGCTGACGTGACAATTCTTGCAAGGTGAAATCTACGAAAGAAACGAAGTTTTTTGACGGCCGCTCAAGAAACATCAAGCCCGAAATGGCGCACTAACGCCGTAAATCCTTCGACAAAGCCCTGCCCGACGGCCTTGAATTTCCATTCATTGCCATAGCGATACACTTCGCCGAACATCAGCGTGGTCTCGGTGCTGGCTTCTTCCGACAGGTCATAGCGGGCGATTTCTTTGCGGGTGGCGTTGTTCAGCACGCGGATAAACGCGGACGACACCATGCCGAAATTCTGGCGGCGAGCCTCGCCGTCATAAATCGAAACGGCAAAGACGATTTTCTGAATATCCGGCGACACTTTCGTCAGATCAACGCGCACGACTTCGTCGTCGCCTTCGCCTGCGCCGGTGCGGTTGTCGCCCAAATGTTCGACCGAGCCGTCCGACGTTTTCAGGTGATTGAAAAACACGAAATCATCTTCCGAACGCACTTTGCCTTCCGCCGTGACCAGAAAAACGCTGCAATCAAGATCGAAATCCGTTCCAGACGTTTTCCGCACATCCCAGCCCAACCCGACGATAATTTTTTCCAAACCCGGCTCGGATTTCGTTAATGAAATATTTCCGCCCTTTTGCAATGAAACAGACATGATAATTCCTCCCGTGTCCATGAAATTTGCGAAATTTGACGAAGACCGACGCCCCAAAATGTATAAAATCATGCGCGGCGCGTCAAGGAAAATCTCGAATTTTTGACGCGGACGCAAAACAAGAAAATAATCTTGACAAGAACCACAATCGGTTGTCGTGAAGAGTCGTTGATGACATTGCCATGACACGCGCGCGGCATGAAAACAGGAGTGTCACATCTTGATTTGACGGCGAAGAAGAGCGAAATCGAGATTTCGCGCTCCTGATTTACATGGGAGAAACGGTGACATGGTGACACGCATGAATAAACATTTTAGGGAAAAGGGGACGACATGAGAACGTACAATATTGCCGTGATTCCCGGCGACGGCACGGGGACGGAAGTGGTGCGCGAAGGCGTGAAAGTGCTGGATGCGGCCTGCGCCAAACATGACGTGAAATTGAATTACCAGCAGTATGATTTCGGCGGCGAGCGCTACAAAAGAACCGGTGAGCTGCTTCCGGCGAGCGCGATTGAGGAACTGCGAACATTCGACGCGATTTTTCTCGGCGCGATTGGCGATCCTGACGTGAAACCCGGCATTTTGGAGAAAGGGATTCTGCTGACGATGCGTTTCGCGCTGGATCAATACATCAACCTGCGGCCGGTCAAGTTGTATCCGAATGTTTATACACCAATTAAAGACAAAGGCCCAGCGGAGATTGATTTCATGATTGTGCGCGAAAACGTCGGCAGCATTTACACCGGCATCGGCGGCACGATGGGCAAAGGGACGCCGGACGAAGTGGCGACACAGGTGATGGTGTACACGCGCAAGCAGGTGGAACGCTGCGTCCGATACGCCTACGAATTGACGCGCAAGCGCAACAAAGCGAAGAAATTGACGTTAGCGCACAAAACCAACGTGCTGACCGATTGCGGCGATCTCTGGTTTCGGGTGCATGAGGAAGTCGGCGCGAAGGATTACCCGGACATCAAGCGCGAATATAACAACGTGGACGCGGTGACGATGTGGATGATCAAAAATCCCGAATGGTTCGACGTGATTGTGACGGAAAACATGTTCGGCGACATCATCACCGATCTCGGCGCGATGATTCAGGGCGGCATGGGGATTGCGGCGGGCGGCAACATCAACCCGGAAGGCGTCTCGATGTTTGAGCCGATTGGCGGCTCTGCGCCGAAATATACCGGCCTGAACGTCATCAATCCGCTTGCGTCCATCTGCTCCGGCATTCTGATGATGGAAACGCTGAAAGAGCAGGCGGTGGCCGACGCGATGGATTCCGCCGTCACGAACGCCCTTGAATCCGGCCAAATCAAGAGCCTCGCCGCCGGAAAGATGGGTATGGGAACGCGCGAAATCGGCGATCTGATTGCGTCGCTCGTGTAAGCCTCAACCCCCGCATAATGGCGCGATAAAAAAACCTGTCAGGCACGTTTGACGTGCCTGACAGGTCGGTTCAATCATCAGCGCGTGATTATTTCGGCGTGGCGCAGATGAAATTCGCGGCGTCATCCGTGCTGCCCGATCCGGTATATTGCGCCGTTTGCGGGAACGGACAGAGCGGGCGTGTGCGATCCGTTTTGCCATCCGTTTCATGCGACGCGATAATTTTTTCCGGCGCAACGCCCTTTTCAACCCACTGTTCAAGCGCGCCAAGATAATCGAACTTGCTGCATCCCGGCCCGCCTTCGCAGTGATACATCCCCGGCACCATGAAGACGCGCATGAAATCCTGCGTCTTCTCGACGCCGCCCATCGTTTCGACCACGCTCAGGTAGTAGTTGATCGTATTGCGTGGAGCGATGTTCTGATCCGCCCAGCCATGCGCCATGATGAGTTTTCCGCCCAGCCCTTTGAAGGCGGACAGATCTGGTTCAGTCGAGTTGAGAATCGGGCCAAGTTTATAGGTCGCTTCGGTCATGATGTCGAAATTTTTCGGATCAGTGAAGTCGAACGTTTTCCAATCCCATTCCGGGTTTCCAAAGACCATGAACTTAAAGTAGCTGGTGGGAATGCTGAATGGGTCGTAAATGTGTCCCGGCCATTCGAGTTCGCTGCCCTTTTCGTAAGGCGGCCAGAACTGCTCGCCTGTTGCCGGATGCTTCAATCCGTCATAAATCTTGGCGACGGAATCCACCTGTCCGGCGGTCAAGCAATCAGCGGCATCGTCGCCCTTGCACAGCAGCGAGGCGGGATCGAAATCGCATTGGCGCGGATCGTCAATCAGGCCGTCCTTGACGCCATCTCGCTCATCGCAAGCGGCAAGCGCGGCGTTGTGGATAAGCGGCAGTTTCTCTTGCGGAATGAGATGTTCCGGGGCGCGGTGCGTGACCCACGCGGCATGGAGTTCGCCCGGCCACATGTGCGTCGGAAAACTCGCCGGAGCCATTGAGACGATTCCGTCGTAATCGGCAGGATAGCGTTGAGCTTCCGAAAGCGCCTGCCCGCCGCCGCCGGAGCAGCCGGTGAAATAGGAGAATTGCGGCGCTTGGCCGTAGTAGGCGGCAATAATTGCTTTCGCCGCGCGGCTGGTTTCATGAATTGAGCGAGAGGCAAAATCAATCAGCAATTCAGGATGGCCGAGCGCCCAATCGCCATTCCCTAAAAAGCCTTGATGGCCGGTGTCCGTGCTGGCGGTCGCATAGCCGCGAGCCACCGCCTCCCCCATCGCCGGATAATGCAATTCCCCGGCCAGACCGCCGTTGCCGACGCCGTTAAATTTCCCGTTCCACGCATGATCGCCGTCAGCGGGCGGCAGCCAGACTTCGAAATTGATCGCCGGAGCGATCCGTCCGCTCACGCGGCAGAACGGCACGGAGACGGTCGCCTGTCCAAACGCCACTTTCGGCGTCTGCCAACCGGCTTGATCAATAGATTCGACGGACGTTATCGTCATTCCCGTCAGTTTCAGGTCTTTCAGGGCTTCGCACGCCAGCGCGGCGGCCTGAGATGTCTCGGCGGCAACCACCCCGCCAAATACCGAGACCATGCCCATTAATGCGAAATTCATCATGTTTTTCATCGTTGTATTCCCCTCATTGTTTTTCATAGAATGCTTGCGTGTTTCGACGTTTCCCCACTGTCTGCCTGGCATGATTGAATCTGATAGAATAAAAGCCGCCTTACCTCCTTTACTTCAAGTATTTATCAAGAAAATCAAACACTTTCGCGGTATTCGTGGCCGTCGAGAACATCGGATCGCCGTGTTCCGCACCCGGCAACGCCTCGAATGTCACCTTGCCCGAACCGATTGCGGCTTGAAGCGCGGCGGCGAAGTCCACTGATTGCTGCGTCGGAATTTTCGTGTCCGCCGTGCCGTGTTGAATAAAGAACGCCGGATCATCTGATGTAATGTAGGTTGCCGGGCTGGCGGCCTGCACTTTGTCAGGAATCTCGGTAATCAGTTGCCCCATCAATTTCGATTCCGGCGACATGGGCGTATTATGCGTCTCTCCGGCGATGCCGCTTGCCGCAAATTGCGCGTCCATTGTCAGAAAGTTAATCGGACCGAACCAATCTACGACAGCCTGCACCTTCGTGGATTGGCTCGCATTGCCCAAGCTCGCGTCTTCTAACGCGGAGACGCCCGCGGATGTCCCGATCATTGCCGAAAGATGGCCGCCCGCCGAGCCGCCCCAGACGGCAATTTTATTCGCGTTCAACGCATACTGGCTGGCATTGGCTTTGATCCACCGGATCGCGGCTTTGACATCATAAATCTGCGCCGGCCAGATTGCTTCGCCGCTGAGCCGATAGTTGATGGAGATGACCGCATAGCCTCGGTTCAAGCCCTCTTTTGCCGCGCTTTCCTGTCCGTCGGCTTTGTCGCCCATCATAAACGCGCCGCCATGAATCGAAACAATCACCGGAAACGGGCCATTCCCCGTCGCTGGCAGGAAAATATCCAATTTTTGCGCCTGCGATTGCGTCGCATACGCGACATCTCTCCACTCTCGCGTCGTCACGGTCGCGCTGGTCGTTGGGCTTGTCCCATTGTCTGAATCATTATCTGAGTCGCATCCAGTGAACAAAAAACATTCCCATACACATAACGCGCTTGCCAAGAGGTTGCTGATACGCATAAATACATCCTTTCGTTGCTATGAGTGTTATTGTTATTTGTTGATTTCTTGAAACATGTCTGTTATTGTCTTCCTGCAAAGTTCTTCGCCCTCGCCCCCACCTCCTGCTAAGGATGAAATGCTCAATATGTTAACACGTGTTAATGTATTGAGCAAAAAAATAACGATTTCCCCTATCGCAATGACACCTAAAATGCGTTCACCGCTCAAAAAATTGGAAGATTTTCCATGCTGTCCGAGTTTGATAATCGAGGTCAAGACGCTATCGCCGAGAGCCTCCGCGCAATCAATGATGCGCGTTTCGACGGCTGCCACCACTTTTCGGAACGCTTCTTCCACCATATACGAATAGTTGTTCACGACTCTTCAAGAGACTCCAACAATTTTGGCGATTTCTGCTGCGGTCATTTTTTATTCTGAACACGTGTTCAATGATTGCAATATAGGCAGAAAATTTTTCCTGTCAAGCATTTTTTTATTATTGCGTTGAAACATGACGGCATTTATCCCGTAAAACCGATAAAAGACGGTGAAAAATAATTTTGAAAAATCTCAGGAAGGGAAGAAACTACATGAAGAATGGGATGAACACATCGCCCTCTCCAAAAGTTTTCAACCTGTTGGAGAGGGCGTTTGGGGGCTGGGTTTACGCCAGTTATTTTACTTGGAACGTGATGTTGACGTTCCCCCATGAACCAGCGGCTAACCGCGCTAACTGCTCATCAATCGCCTGATCGAATTGCGCGACCGTGCCGTTGTATTGCGCGAACGAATCTCCGGTGAAATCACGCGCCGGAACAATATTCACGCTGTCCGTTGTCGCCACGACGCGCACGCGCTCTGTGCCGCGAGGGCCGGCAATTTTCAATTTAAACGGATCGTTCGTGGACGGGATGATGCATGTCTGCCCTGCTTGCAGATAATTATTGACCGCGTAGCTATTCGGGAAAATGCGCGTCACCACGCCGTCGGGCGTAATATCGAACACGTTGATGTACGCCGCTTTGCTGGTCTGAACGCTGATTGACATTTCTTCGCCGATGTTGTACGCAATTTTATCCGTCTGCGCCGTGATTTGCAGTTGAGCCGTTCCGGGGGTCGGAGTCGGCGTTGCGCCCGGCACTGGCGTCGGGGTCGGCGTCGGTTTGTTCGGATCATACGGGTTTCCGCCGGAATAACAGCCATTCAACGCCAATGACAGCATCATCAAACTTGCGACCATTCCATGTAACATTTTCATAGTCATAAATCCTCCAGTGAAATCAATAACCGTCCATTCTTGACCGGAAAGACGGTTTTGTGAACTCATAGAACCTCGTGAACAGATATGGAACCGCGTTTCTCGATTCCTGTGAAATAGACGACACGTCATGCAAAAAGTTTGTTTCTCGCAAAAATTTATTTGACGTATAATCATTCTTATTCCATGTTACTTGCTAATGCAACAAAAAACCATCAAAAAAAACGGGAACGCGAGGATTTTTCTTGATTTGACGGGCAAATGCCGCGCAATTTTTTCGAAACCGCCCCCGCAGGTCTTGGCGTGTTTGGAAATGCGGCAAATACGGCAGGCGGGCGAGCTCTCACACATTTCATAAATGAACGCAAGGAGGAGCAGGACATCATGGTCAGCATGAAAGGCAAACATCTTTTAACATTGCACGAATTGACAACCGAAGAAACGCTTCAAATCCTGAACACGGCGGCATCCCTGAAATTGCGGCGGCATACCGGCGAGCCGCATCCCTTATTGCAAGGCAAAACGCTGGCAATGATTTTTCAAAAACCTTCGCTGCGCACCCGCGTCTCCTTCGAAACCGGCATGATGCAATTAGGCGGGCATGCCATTTATCTTGGGCCGGACGACATCTCGCTCGGCAAGCGCGAAACGACGGAAGATATTGCCATCGTGCTGTCGCGCTACGTGGACATCATCATGGCGCGGGTGTTCGGGCATCACATCGTGGAAGATTTGGCGAAATACTCCACCGTGCCGGTCATTAACGGCCTGTCGGACGCGGCGCATCCCTGCCAAGTCTTAGGGGATTTGCTGACAATTCAGGAAAAAAAGCAACGCTTGAGCGGCCTGAAATTGGCGTTTGTCGGCGATGGCAACAACGTGGCGAATTCGCTGCTGTTCGGCGGCGCGAAAGTGGGCATGCGCGTGACGGTGGCGTCGCCGGAAGGATACGAGGTTGACGCGGCGGTCTTCGCCTCCGCCTGCGCCGACGCGAAACTGACGGGCGCGGAATTGCGGCTGACGCATGATCCACGCGAGGCCGCGCAGAACGCGGACGTGATTTATACGGACGTGTGGACGAGCATGGGGCAGGAACGCGAAGGGGAAGAGCGTCGGCAGGATTTCAAGGCGTATCAGGTCAACCTTGACCTGCTCAATCAGGCCAAGCCGGACGCGATTTTCATGCACTGTCTTCCGGCGCATTACGGCGAAGAAGTGACATACGAAGTCGTCAAAGACCCGCGCTCGGTCATTTACGATCAAGCGGAAAACCGGATGCACGCCCAAAAAGCCCTGATGGTATTAGTGGCGTAATCCCCCAGTTTGAAAGGTTGCCGCAATGTTATCAGGGCAGATGGAATGATACGGGACAGACAGCAATGTTTGTCCCGCCCATTTTTTCGTTCTCCGCGAACGCAAACAGCCGCGTCGCGGAGAACGACGCGGTTGCACCAGACAGCGCAAAAGGCCGCTCGCAGGTGAACCGCGTGGTTATGCGGTTGAACGATTCTGTGACGCGACAAATTCATTCCTGCTCTCAATATCCCATCATTCTTGAAAGGACGTCATGTTTTTTCTGATCGCCGCCTTACTTATTGCCGCAACATTCGCAACCAAAATCACGTCAAAATTCGGCATTCCGATTCTGTTGCTTTTTTTAGGCATCGGCATGTTGATCGGGAGCGATGTCCTCAACCTCATCTATTTCGATAATGCCATCCTAACGCAAAAAGTTGCGAATATCGCCTTGATTTTTATTTTATTTGAAGGCGGCTTTCATACGCGCCGGGAATCGCTGCAATTCGTGTTTGGCCCGGCCTTAACGCTGGCGACATTCGGCATCGTCCTCACCGCCGCGATTCTCGGCCTCCTCATTTATAGCGTCACCGACTTCGATTTTCTTTACTCCTTCCTGATCGGCTCAATCATTTCCTCAACCGATGCCGCTGCGGTGCTCATGATTTTGAGGCAGCAAACTATCAAAAAACAGGTTTCGACGACGCTGGAGGTCGAGTCCGCCGCGAATGATCCGATGGCGATTTTGTTGACGAGCGTGACAATTCAAATCATTTCGGGGCAAACAAAACATGTGGCGTCGTTCCTGCTGCATTTGACGTGGCAACTCGGCGGCGGCATCCTGATTGGATGGATTATCGGGAAGCTTGCGGCATATTTATTCGATCATCTCAAGGCGGAAAATCGCGGCTATTATCATGTGCTGAGCATCGCCGTCAGTCTGCTGGCGTTCGGCAGCGCGGATGTGATTAAATCCAGTGGCATTATCGCGGTCTTTTTTGCGGGATATTGGCTCGGAAATGCCGATTTTGTCTATCGGCGCGGCGTCAGTTATTTTATCGAAGGAATTTCAACATTTAGCAACATGGCGATTTTTTTGCTCTTAGGCGTGTTAGTGTTCCCCAAAAGCCTGCTGCCGGTTTGGCGAGAAGGACTGCTGATTACGTTCCTGATGATTGCCGTCGCGCGTCCGCTCACGGTGTTGATTTGCACGTGGCCGTTTCAATTTGACATCCGAGAAAAACTCTTCCTGATGTGGGGCGGCATCAAAGGGGCTGTCCCGATTGTCCTTGCGACCTATCCTGCCGTCGCTGGCATTGATGAGAACCATTTTATCTTTAATATTGTCTTCTTTGCGGTGTTCGTCTCTTGTTTAGCGCAAGGAACGACGATCAGTTGGGTGGCGTCGAAACTGCGATTATGCCTGCCTGCGGGCCCGAAAGCGATGCATTCGATTGAACTGATTACGATGCGCAAAACCGATATTGATGTTTTTGAAATCCAAATTCCGATGACGTCACGGATTGACGGAGCGAAAATACATGAAATCCCCTTGCCTTCCGATACATTGATTCTCGCAATTATGCGCGGTCATCAAATTATCCCTCCGAAAGGTTATACGATCTTGAAAAAACAAGACATTCTCTTTGTAATCGCCTCATCCAAAGACATTGAGCGTATTAGCGCAACCCTCAGCCAGTAACTCGTTTCGTCAAAGAGAATGAATGCGCCATATTTCAGGAGGGCGTTGTTACGTTTTGCGTATTTTCCGCGAGACGAACGCCACGACGAGATACAGCAGAATCGCGCTGATGAAGACCGTTCGCGGACGCGGAAGCCCCCATTTTTTAAAGATTTTTTCAACCATGTACAGCAAATCATCCGGTTCATCCACCGCCGGTTGAGGCTTCGCAGGGGCTTTCTTGACTTCGCCGAACACCGACTCTTTGATTTTTCGGGGGATTTCGGCGGATTGATTCCACGCCTCCATGCTTTGCCGGACATATTCAGCCGTCGCGCCCGCCGTGATCTCGCCGACCTCGCCGGGCGGCATGACGCGCTGCGTCACGGCTTGCGTCAAAATCGCCTCGCGATAGTCTTCAACCTCTTGCCGTCCCACATCTTCCGAGAGCCATTTCAGCAATTCTTCCTCATTTTTCCACGGGATGTCCTGCACCCGCGCCAGCGCGCGCAGCAGCGTTTCCGGCGCGCCCTGCGCTTTCAGGCGTGCAATGGCATCTTGGCTGATCTGGTGCGTCGCCTGCCGCAGCATCAGCAAATGCTTGGATAATTCGGCAAGCTGAAAGCGCGAGTAAAACGCCGCGTCAACCTTCTCCTGTGACCAATGTTCGACATCCAGCGCAAACGCCGGAGTGGTCGGCGGCTGCGCCGACAGCAGGCGTTCCGAGCGTTGGCGCAAATACGGCATGAGCGTCTTTTTCAACTCGTACCGGTCGTCGCGCAAATCAAGAAAAAACGCCTGTTCTTGGTCTTTGCCGGAAAATGCGCCGCTTCGCAGATGGAGCGGCTGCCCGAACGCCGGGCGCGCCTGTTCGTCAGAGACGGCCTGCGCGGGCGGCGCGCAGAGAACGCTTGCTGTCAGGGCTGCCGCCGCGATGAAATATTTTGCGCGAATCATCATAGTTTGTTCTCTCTTTGCCTCGCCATGAGGCATCTTTAAAATACGCGCAGAGGCCGCATTCTGTCAAGCGTTTTTTGCGTATGCGGCGCGGAGAATTTTCGATAAAACGTCATATTTTCTCCTTGCCTTTTGGACGCATTCGCGAAAAAAACGTTTGCGGAAGGCGGAGGTTCGAACGCCTTTGCGCTGGCTCACGATGTTGTTATTCACCTATGCAAGCATGACGCGCAGGTCATGCCTGCCTGAACGCGACGCGCTA
>CAZCGG010000010.1:0-46008 GCA_964498135.1 uncultured Candidatus Moduliflexus sp. | reverse complement strand
CCGCCACGTAGGGGCGGGGCTACCGGGTTGTTCATGATCTTTTAAAACAGCCTCTCATAGGATTTTACCAGCATGATTTCATTAGCAGAAACCGAAATCTATCTGATTCGGCACGGCGAAACGACTTTGACGAACGCCAAGCAATATGTCGGCTCAAGCGATATTCCTCTGTCCGAGCAAGGCAAAGCGCAGGCGCGGCAGTTGGCCGAGAAATTGCGCGCCGCGCAATTTGATGCCTGTTATTGCAGCCCGTTGGGGCGCTGCCGCGACACCGCGCAGATTGTCGCCGCGCCACATCAGCTTGATCCGCTCCCGATTCCGGCATTGCGGGAAATTGATTACGGCGCGTGGGAATTGATGACCGTTCCGCAGATGCAGGCGCGCGCGCCGGAGCTTTACGAGGCGTGGGAGCGCGATCCGGCGAGCGTGGCCGCGCCGGGCGGAGAATCCGGCGACGACGTGCTGGCGCGCATTCGCCCGGCCTTCGAGCAGCTTGCCGCCGCGCATCTCGGCCAACGGATTTTGATTGTCGCGCACCGGACGGTCAACCGCATCTGGCTGTGCCATCTGTTAGGCTATCCGATTGCCGCCTATCGCTCCCGCGTGGGGCAAGATTTGACCGCGCTCAACATGCTCCGCTACGTTTGCCGCCATGACGAATCGCCCGTTTTTTCCGTCGTTTCCATGAACGACACGAGCCATCTGCGCTGAAACAGACTACGCGGTCAGCCAATCAATCTTGGCATTGTGGACGGCCTTCCGGTCAATCGTCAGCGCCGCCGCGCCATGAAAGCGCAGAAATCGCTGAAAACAATCGCGCAGAGCCTCGCGCAGGGCGTCTGTCTGCTGAACATCCGCTTCCCACCACCACTGTTTGATGATGATCGCCCCGGCCTTTTTGTCGCACCCCGGCTCGAAACGGGCGACGAAACGGTCGCCGTATAACACGGGCAGCACGTAATAGCCGAAACTCCGCTCGGTCGCCGGTTTATACACTTCCCACCGGTAGCGAAAATCGAAAATCTCCTCAATCAGCCGCCGCTCCCACAGCAGATTGTCAAGCGGCGCGAAAATGACGGCGCGGGGCGCGAAATCGTCGCCATTCATCGCTAAATCGAGAAACGCCGCATCCTGGCTTCTCATGTATAACGGCGCGCTCACGCCGTCCACCGCCGCGTCAAGCACCTTGCCTTGCGCTTTCAGCCGATTCAAGGCGGCCTGCCGTTCCTTGCTCTTGATGTCCGCCATGCCGAGCCAGGCATCGCCGGATTTATTCCAAATCAGCCCAATGCCGCCGAGCCGCCGCAGTACGCACCAGTCATGAAATTGCGCGTCGGTTTCGTTCGGGTCCGGCGCGGCGAGAATCTCCGGCGCAATGTGGCGACTGGCGAAATCATACACGCGGCGCGTATGAATTTTATGATGCACGACCAATTCGCCCCAGAAATACATGCTTTCTAAGGCGGCGCGCCCCAAGCGCGTCGGCGCCCAGGCCCAATCCACAATTTGATCGAACGTCAGGTCGCGCGAGGAGAGCGGGCCGCGCGTGTCAATTTCGGCGCGCACGTCCGCGAGAATTGCGGCGATTGGCGCGGCGCGATGCCGATGATGCTGCCGGGCGGCTTCGCGGCGGCGCGCAAAATACGGCCAATCTTCCACGCAATAAATGGACATGTTCTTATCCCAGCCGTCCAGCAGGGCGCGGTCGGCGTACAGCAAGCGTTGCAGCATGGCGGGCTGAAAATCCGCGACCCGCGCTTGCAGGACTAACTCATGATTGTGGCCGACGATGTTGAGCGGATCAAACTGGATGCAGCCGACATGCCGGATATACGCCAACACGCCGGAGATTCCCTCAAACCGGCAGGTCGGCCAGATGCCTTGATGCGCCAACAAAAAGCGGCGCGCCTGTTGTTTCGTAAAGGTCATGATGTTTCTATCGCGCGAAGGAGTATGCCGCGATGCGGCAAGGAAATACAGAGAGGTCTATTAAAAAATTACGCAAAAATGGCGCGCCTTTGCGCGATTGTCAAGCGAAAATGCGGAAATTCTGGCAGAAAATCGCGTTTCCGCAAAAAAATCTTTACAAGATTTTCGCGAAAAATTACCATGATTTTTCGTTGAGAAATTCACATGTTCCTCAATGACAGGGTTTTCTTGTGGTTGCGGAACGTGTGCGTGAGATGCAAGGCTTTTAAATAGGTATGGAACACTTTGAATTCTTGTTGACATTTCACGTCCGCGATTACGAATGTGATTTTCAAGGCATCGTCAATAACGCCAATTATCTGCATTATGTCGAGCATTGTCGGCATGAATACGCGAAAAATCGGCAGTTGGACGTGGTCGCTTTGGCGCGGCAAGGCGTAAATCTTGTGGTTGTTCGCGCCGAACTGGATTATAAACGTCCGCTCCGCAGCGGCGACGCCTTTGTCGTGGGGACGAATGTGGAGCGCGTGTCTCGCATCCGGCTGGCGTTTGCGCATGCGATATTCATCCCGCATCAGCCGGAAAGCCGGACAGTGACAGCGTATGCGCCCGACACGGACGCGCTGATTGCGCGCGCGCGGATTCTCGTGACGGCGATGAATGCGCAGGGACGCCCGTTCTGGCCGGAGCAGTTGAACGCCTTATTTCCTTGAACAGGCCAATGCGGCCACGACTCATGAACACGAGCCACCGGAAATATTTTACGCCATGTCATTATCAAAAAATTGGGGAGATTTCATGATTCCAAATACCGTCACGCTGCGCGTCGGAAAATTCCTCGAAGCGGAAGCGGATGCCATTGACGCGGTTGCGTCGCAATTAGAGCCGGAACAGATTGAACGCGCCTTGCGCTTGCTGTTGGAGTGTCAGGCGAAAATCATTGTCATCGGCGCGGGAAAATCGGGGATTATCGCGCGGAAAATCGCCGCGACGATTTGCAGCATTGGCACGGTCGCCATTGCCATGCATCCCAGCGACGCCATGCACGGCGATTTAGGCGTGGTGTCCGAAAAAGACGTGGCGATGATTTTAAGCGCGAGCGGCAAAACCGACGAGATTTTAGACCTGCTGCCGCATTTAAAACGGCGCGGCGTCCCGATTATTGCGATTGTCGGCAACCTGAATTCCATGTTAGCCGAGCAAGCCGACGCGGTGATTAACGCTTCGATTGAGCGCGAAATCTGCCCGCTTAACTTAGCCCCGACCACCAGCACGACGGTGGCGTTGGCGTTAGGCGACGCGCTCGCCATGACGCTGATGGAATTGAAAGGGGTGCGCCCCGAAGATTTCGCGTTCAATCATCCGTCCGGGCGGCTTGGGAAGCGGCTGACGCTGATGGTGCAAGACATGATGCACGGCGGCGCGGAACATCCCTGTTTGCCGCCGCAGGCGTCGTGGATTGACATTCTCAGCGCGATTACGCGCGGCGGCATGGGCGCGGTGAATATCGTGGACGATGCCGGGCGTTTGCTCGGCCTGATTACGGACGGCGATTTACGGCGGTGGGTGCAAAAAACCAAACCGACGGAGCTGGAAACGCTCACCGCGCAGCGCATCATGACCGTCAATCCGACGGTGATTGCGCCGGACGCCTTGGCGTATGACGCGCTGCAACTCATGGAACAGCGCCCGTCTCAAATCAGCGTGCTGCCGGTCGTGGACGCGCAAGGCGTCTGCCTCGGGCTGTTGCGCTTGCATGATATTGTGCGGCAAGGCTTATAGAAAGATGTTTTTGACGAGAGGGAGATGATGCATGGGGAATCTTCGGATATTATTGATTGAGGATAGCGCGTCAACGCGACAGCGACTTGTTCAACTTCTGCGCCCGTTGCGGGCGGATATTGAGGAAGCGTCCAACGGGCATGACGGCTTGAAGATTGCGCAATCGTATCATCTTGACCTGATTATCACGGATTTGGACATGCCGGGGATGGACGGGCTGGAATTGTGCCAACTGCTGCAACGCGATCCCATCACGCGCGGCATTCCGGTGATTATCGTCAGCGCGTTCGATTCCAACAGCGACATTGATCTCGGCTTTCAGGCCGGAGCGTGGGCGTATGTCTCGAAGCAAGACGCCGAAGTTCAACTGCTCAAAACGATTGAGGACGTGCTATCCAAGTTCAGCTTTCACCGCGAGCGGCTGATTATGGTGGTTGACGATTCGCGCTTGGTTTGCCGCCTGGTGAAAGAAGGCTTGGAACGCGCCGGATTTCAGGTTGTGACCGCGAAAAACGGCAAGATCGCCTATGAACTCATCACGCAGCGCAAGCCGGATTTGATTGTCAGCGATCTCGACATGCCGGTCATGACCGGGTTCGAACTCTGCGACGCGCTGCATTCTCACCCTGAATATGCGGCGATTCCGTTCGTGGTGATGAGCACCATCAGCGACCGCGGCCACATGAAGCGCATTATCCGGCGCGGCGCGGTTTCCTACATCGTCAAGCCGTTCAATATTGATCAAGTCGTGATTCTCGTCGAGCGCCTGCTCTCCGATCAATTCCAGATTCTTTTGAAAGAGCGGGAACGCCTTGAAACGGAGCGTTCGTTGATGCTCGGCAGCATTGCCAGCCTGATTTCCGCCCTTGAAGCGCGAGATTCTTACACGCGCGGCCATTCCGAGACCGTCTCGCAAATCGTGACCGGCATGGCGACGCTTATGAATGCGAGCTATGAGGAAATCGAAATGGTCAGCATCGGCGGCAGGCTGCACGACATCGGCAAGATCGGCATCCGCGACGATATTCTGTTTAAGCCGGGAACGCTGACGCCGAAAGAATTCGACATCATTAAGCAGCATCCGGTGATCGGCGCGAATATCCTCAAGCCGATTGCCAGCCTGACGGACGTGGTTTCGATTGTCCTGTATCACCATGAACGCCCAGACGGGCGCGGCTATCCATATGGCCTCACGTCCATTCCGTTTTGGGCGGGCGTGGTGTCGGTGGCGGATATTTATTCCGCGCTGCGGAGCAAACGCCCGTATCAGGAATCGCTGCCGGAAGAAAAAGTGTTGCAGATTATTCAAGACGTGCGCGGGACGCAGTTGACTGAAGAAAGTGTGGAACTCTTCATGGCGTGGCACGCGACGCAGAATACGGGAACGCAGAAATAGCCGCGCCGCCGCGTTTTTCGCGCCATGACGTTTTCGCGCAACTCCGGACATTCGGCGCATTTTTCGAAAAATTTCCTCTTGACATGCAACGTCGCGCCGAATAAGATAATCAAATAAAACAATCTCTCGCATGCGCGGCGCATATTTTGCAGAAACGTCTTTCGGGGATACCAGTCGTCATTTTTAAGAGACGCGGGCGCGTTGTGGCTTCTTGCGTCATCTTTGCAAACATCGAGGAAATCGGCTTCTCCACATGGAGGAAGCTCATGAACATCGAATTGTCTGTTAAGGAGGATACCGCTTATGTGTAAAATCATGCTGTTCCTCATGATGCTCCTGCTTTTAGGATACGCGCTCACCGGCGCGGCCGAGCCGATTTTTCAGCCGCAGACCCGCGACATCTCTGTGATGCATTATCGCCTGAACTCCATGCTTCCGGCGTGGTCGCAAGACGATGCGTTTTATCAGACGATAGATTATCCGCTCGAATCGTTGAATATTGACCACTTATCCCGCCAGACCGACCTTGAATTAAATAATGCGCTGATGCAATTTTCCCGCAGAATGCGATTCTCATTCAGCCCGCAATTCGTCATTAAGCCGTTTATCGCCATTGAGGAAGTCAAGGACATGTTGACCTTTTATCAATACCGCGTCCAAAGCCGCCAAATTCAAATTACGCAGAATTTCGAGGCGAAAACCGCCCTGTCTGGGGAAATTATTTCACTGAAAAAAGCACAGGCGAACAGGATTTTTGCGCTGTCCACTTGCCAGAAAAGAGTTTATGGCTTGCATCTTCGCATCAATTTCAAATAGCCAACAGGCGGCGACAAAATTTGTCACTGCCGTTGCAAGGTTGTTCATGCGCGATGGAAATGGGCGGAATGCCCGCGTGGTCGCGGATAATCGGCGTGGAAGGTGGAAAAACGATGATTCGAATGTTCAGAGCGAAAGGAGCGGAGATACGCGATGAAAGTGACATTTTGGGGAGTGCGCGGGTCAATTCCGAGCCCGGGCATGATGACGGCGGGCGTCGGCGGAAACACGTCATGCGTTTCGGTGGAGACTGATGACGGCACGCTGATTATCTTCGATGCGGGCACCGGCATTCGTCAGTTGGGCGTGGAACTGATGAAACACGGGTTCGGGCGCGGCGGGCGCGAAGGGCATATTTTTTTCAGCCATACGCATTGGGATCATATTCAAGGCTTTCCGTTTTTCATGCCCGCCTTCATCGGCGCGAAAGATGAGCAGCAGCGCCGCATCCCGGATCGAACGAATACCTTCTATTTGTACGGCGCGAAAAAAGTCTTTGAACGCCTTGAAAACACGCTGCGCGGGCAGATGGAATATCAATATTTCCCCATCGGCCTCGACAGCATGGGCGCGAATATCCATTTCCATGAGTTGCAAGAATCCCCGCTCAAAATCGGCAGCAATTCCATTATTCCCCAACATCTGAATCACCCGAACGGCGTCTTGTCGTACCGCTTAGAATGTGGCGAATCGAGCCGGAAAATCGTGGCGTATGCGACCGACACCGAGCATTACCGCGACGGTGAACTGGATGTCAATGTCTTGAAAATCGCCGAAAACGCGGACGTGTTCATCTATGATGCCATGTACACGCCGCAGGAATACGACGGCAACCCGGAAAACAATCCCCTGTTCTTCAAAGCGCCGCGCTACGGCTGGGGGCATAGCACGTGGCTCGAAGGGACGCGGCTGGCAAAGGCGGCGAACGCCAAAGAACTCGTGCTGTTTCATCACGACCCCGAACATTCCGACGAATTCTTGCGCGAGATTGAGCGGCAGGCGCGGCAAGAATTTCCACGCACGCGGCTGGCCGTCGAAGGGCTTGAAATTTTATTGTAAACGAAGGCGAAGAAGAACCACAGATTTCACTGATTTCACAGAGACCTGACAGGTTTCAAAAACCTATCAGGTTTCTGTGAAATCTGCGGTTAAGAGAGCCAATCATCATGAAATCGTTCACGTTCGGACAGCATGTTTTTATCGGCGCAGTCAGTTTCTGCGCCGTTTTTGTTTTTTTGTCGGCGGCGCGGGCGGCATCGTCGCCACTGCCGCAGAAAATCGTCAGCCCGCAATTGCAGCGCATGGATTGCATAAGCGGCTCATCCGATTCGGCTGCCGAAGTCGCCCCATTTATCGAGGAATTCACCTTCACGGACGCCCGCGCCAATGTCACGCTGTATAGCTGCGTCAACTGGACGGAAGGGTTTCTGAAATCCGAAGGGATTGGAAAAAAAGGCGCGGCGCGGGCGGCGGAACTCGTCGCGCGCAATAACGCGCTGAAAACGCTGCTCGTCGTCAATCTTCATTCGCGTTTCACGTTCGACGAGTATTTTGCCAAACATAAAGAAACCAGCCTGAAGATTCAAAACGTGCTGATTAAAAACGCGCAGATATTCGAGATGCCGAAGCAAGACGCCGAAACGGACGGCGACGCAAAGGTGATGGTGACGATTCCGTTTTACGGCATTTCCGGCCTCATCTCGTTTCTGCTCGGCGATCAAGAACTCTATCTGACGCCGGAGCAGTTGCGGATGCCGTCCGCGCTGACGCTCGACGCCGTATCGCCGAACGAAGGCGACGCCCCGACCGAGATTATTCTGGACGCGCGCGGCGTCTCGCCGATTCAGGCCGCGCTGCTGCCGAAAATCATTTCCGAAGACGGCGAAATTTTGTATGAGGCGTCGCAGGTTGAGCGCGACGCGCTGCAAGCGCACGGGATGATTCATTATGCCACCAGCGCACCCGCCGCGCTTTCGAAACGCGCCGTGCTGATTCGCCCGCTGCTTATCGCGTCCGCCGCCGATGACGCCGCGCTGTCGCGCCTCATCGCGCAGGCGCAGGAGCGCAAACGGCGTCAAGGCAACGCGCTTGTCGTCGAAGCGGTCAAGAGCGACGGGCAGATTCCCGTGAACGTCGTCGTCAGCGTGGAAGACGCGAAAAAAATCAAGGAATTGAACCAGACGCAGCAGACCGATAAATCCGGCAGCTATACGATTCTGATCGGCGGCGAAATCGGCGGCGTGAAAGGGGAATACCCAGAAAGCCGCTATGCCGGGCATTGTGAATAATTCATCCGTTCCTGCCGCAGTGGTCAGACATGTTGAAGGTGTCTGACCACTGTTCTTTTTCACAGATAGCGCCCATTCCGGGCTAAAAATCTCTCGCGTTTCCCTCAGTTTTTTCTATTGACTTTTAAAAGCTTCTTCATCATAAGAAGATTGTCGAGTTCCGCGTCTCTTTTTTGCAAAATATCAACAATGGAGGAAAATTTTATGAAACGATGGGGCATCTCATGGATGATTCTCGCCGGAATCGCGGGAGGGATGATGACTCGTCCCTGCTTTGGCGAAGAGGTAACGCTGAAATTCTGGCATACCATGAACGAGAAGGAAACTCCGGCGTTAGAGAGCATCGTCAAAGAATTCGAGGCGGCGCATCCTGATATTCAGGTGCAATTGGAGTTTATCCCGTTTACCGAAGCGCAGACGAAATTTCAAGTCGCGGCGGAAACCGGCCAAGCGCCCGATATTATGCGGGCGGAAATTACGTGGACGCCGTTCTATGCCGACGCGGGGTTTCTGCTGGAATTGGATAGCTATCTCAGCCCGGAAGATAAAGCCGATTATCTGGAGGTTCCGTTTGCCTATAATCAATATCACGGGAAAACCTACGGTCTGCCGCAAGTGACGGACGTGGTCGCGCTGCTGTATAATAAGCGATTGCTGAAAGAGGCCGGGCATGAGACGCCGCCGACCACATTCGCCGAATTTGAGCAGACGGCGGCAGATGTCAAAGCGAAATTGGCCATCGAAGGATTTTACATGCGCGCCCATGCGCACTGGTTTCTTTGCTTTCTCTGGGCGTTTGGTGGGGAGATGGTGAACGCGGATGGCGAAATCGTCATCAATAGCGCGCCATCAGTCAAGGCATTGGAATATCTGGTCAGCCAGAAAGATCGCCTGTTTCCCGGCAACACCGATTTCTCCAGCGAATATAACGACATGATGACCGCCTTCAAAGAGGGCAAAGCCGCCATGCTGATGCAAGGGCCCTGGGCGACGGCAGACATTCTTTCCGGGCCGGAATTCGCTGACCCAAATAATCTGGGCATTGCGCCGTTCCCCAAAGGGCCTGAGGGCGAGCAAGGATCGCCGGTGGGCGGGCATAATTACGTCATCAGCGCGGACACGCCGTACCCGGATCAGGCGTATGAACTGATTCAGTTCATCAATCAGGCGCAATATCAGGCGCAATTGAACGCACGCATCAATTTGCTGCCGACGCGCCGGTCAGCGTATGAATTTCCCGAAGTCAAAAACAACGCGCTGGCGCAGGGGTTTTTGCGACAAATGCTGGTCGCCCGAAATCGCCCGGTCATTCCGCAGGGCTGGCAATTGTACACCGCGCTGACGCCCGCCATCCGCGACGCCTGGCGCGGCGTGAAAACCCCGCAGCAGGCCATGGATGAGGTTGCCGCCGCGTGGAAAGACTTGTTCGCGCAATAAACAGTCCCTGTGCTGAATCCGATTGTCAATCTTGATGCCTGATGACGCGAAGAAACTTCGTTTCTTCGCGTCTCAATCGAGACATCTCGCAAGTCACGGAGAACATTCAATGTTCGATATTATTCGCCGCTTGCGGATTCGCGCGAAATTGTTGAGCGGTTTTTTGTTGATCACGCTGATTCCGATTCTCATCGTCACCTACATCGTGTATGCGCTGCTCAAAGAGTCTGTCGAAACGAACGCGGTCAAGCTGATTTCCGATATTCTCACGCAAATCAGCCAGAGCATCGGCAAAGAAATCTCAGACCTCGATAACATGACCGTCCGCCTCTACAGCCACCCCGACGTGTTGCGCATTCTTGCGAAAGACACCCAGATTTCGCCTGTCGAACATGATCAGGATGTCTTGCAGATAAGCCTGCTGCTCGATGAAATTTCGCGCTCAAAGGTCGGCGTATTTATTCAAATATTCGATTTCGAACGGCAGATTGAAACCTTGAAACAGCCGTTCGGCATCTTCACCAGCCTTGAATCGTTCATTTTAATCAACTGGACAGCAATTCAAGATGATCCGCTCTTTCTGGCCGCGAAGGAGATGAACGGAAGAAAAAGCGCATTCGGCCATCTTCAGGCCGCGTCATGGCAGAATTACGACAAATTTTTGGTCATGATGCGGGTCTTGAAAGAGGGCAAAATCATTCAAGGCGCGATAGCCGCGCAAACGCAGATTCGCTTCGGCAAAACGCTGAAAGGCGCGGCGGCGATTTGCATGAAGGAAACCGACCTCGCCAATATGTACAAAGGCTCGCATCTTGCGGAGATCGGCCATATTTATTTAATCAATCCAACCGGCGAAGTGTTAAGTTCCTCTGATTCGCAAGCCGTGGCGCCGCCATTCATCTCGCCGATTCCAATTGACCGCTTTGCCGCAATGGAGGCGCAAAAACAATCGTATGCGTGGATTGAGTCTCATCAACAGACATTTCTGCTCAGTTTCGTGAAAATTCCGCGCATCGACTTGATTGTCTATACGCTCCAGCCCGAACACGCGGTCATGGAGAATTTTTACGTGCTACGCGATACGCTCTTCATCGTGACGGGCGTGAGCCTGGGCGTTGCGATTCTCGTCAGTTTGCTGATTTCAACGTCGCTGACAAAACCGATTGCGGCGTTTACCGAGACGATTCGGCACATAAAACAAACGGGCTACGTGTTTCATGACGCGCAGGTGAATCAGAGAATCCGAGAGAGCTTGACGCAAAAAATCCGCTCGAAAGACGAAATCGGCGTGATGGCCGAGACCTTCAATAAAATGCTCGGCGCGTTAGAATCGGCGCAGCAAACCCTGTTAGAACAGCAGCGTTTGAAACAGGAAATGGCATTGGCGCAACACATTCAGACGAGCTTGCTGCCGAAAAATTTAACGCATCCCGAATTGGAAATCGAAGCCTTGATGATTCCGGCGGAAGAGGTCGGCGGCGATTATTACGACGTGCTGTTTGACCAAGAAGGGCATTTATGGCTCGGCATCGGCGACGTGTCCGGGCATGGCATGACGCCCGGCTTGATTATGATGATGGCGCAGACCGTGCATACGACGATTACAACGCAGTTAAATGTCAACCCCAAACAGGTTGTCACGATGCTGAATCAAGTGCTGTATCACAATGTGACTGAACGATTAGGCGCGGATCATTTCATGACGTTCACCACGTTGAAATATCTTGGGCAAGGGCATTTTCAGCATTCCGGGGCGCATTTGGACATGATCGTCTATCGCCAAGCGACGCAGGCATGCGAAATCGTGGACACGCCGGGCGCGTGGCTGCTTTTCATGTCGGACATTTCGGACGCGACAGACGAAATGGAATTCACACTTGAGATCGGCGACGTGCTGGTGCTTTTCTCTGATGGCTTAATTGAAGCGGAAAATGCTGAAAAGAAATTATTTGGCATGGAGCGATTGGTTGAAAGCGTGACCGCGCACATCGCGCAGCCGACGGCCATGTTGCGCGACGCCATTCTTTCCGATGTGATGGCGTGGAGTGAGAACCGGTACGATGACGACATGACGCTGATGATTGTGCGGCGGGTGGCGTAATTATGAACATCCGGCAATTTCCAGAACGCATCAAGATATTGATTGAATTCGGCGGCGGGGCGGCCATCGCCGTAGCGATTGCCGCCGTATTTCTCGCGCATGGATTTACCGTGTTCGAACTGTTTTCGTATGATCTGCGCTTTGCTATGCGCGGTGAACGCCCGCCATTACAGGACATTCTCATCGTCACGATTGACGAAGAAAGCGAGCGGCAGCTTCAGCAGCGTTTTCCGTGGAAACGCTCCATTCACGCCGAATTTCTCCGCAAACTCCTCCCGCATCAGCCGAAATTGATTCTCTACGATGTCATCTTTCAGACTGCGACCGAGCAGGCGGAAGATCAGGCGTTCGCCGACGCGCTGTACGAGGCGTATGACGCCGCGACCGGCATCGGAAATGTCATTTTGGCGCAATACATCTCACCGGAACGCCTCGAGCGACCGCTGCCGCTCTTTGCCGAGAATGCGGGCGGCACGGGCATGATTAACATGCTGCTTGACCGGGATAACATCGTGCGGAGCGTGCCGCTCGTGACGCAGACTCTCGACGGAGCGGCGACGCAATATCATTTGTCGCTCGCCTTAGAAGCGGCGGCGTTGCGCAAAGGCGGCGTCAATAAGATTGAGTTTCCAGACCGCAATACGACCGTCCTGTCGAAACGCGACGGCGGGCAGACGGCGGAGGCGCTGCGCGTCACCGCGCCCGACGGACGCCTGTATATCAATTTCATCGGCGGGCGCTACGCCTATCCGATGATGTCGTACTGGAAGATTCTGCGCGGCGAATTCCGCCCCGAAGACGCGCGCGGCAAGGTCATTTTCATCGGCGACACGACGCTCACGGCGCATGATTATTTTCTCACGCCGTTTCGCGCCCCGGCGCGGCGCTTCGTGGCGCAATTGCAGCAAGAAACGGCGGCGGGCGCGACGCTGACCAATGTGTCCACGTTCGGCGTCGAAATCCACGCGCAGGCGTTTCAAACGATTCTTGAACGCAGCGCGTTGCGGAAAATCGCGCCGTTTTGGAGCGCGGCGCTGATTCTCGGCGTCGGCGCGCTCTCCGGGCTGCTGCTGTTCCGCGAACGCAGCTTTCAGATGAACACGCTGTTCATGCTGCTTTGCGGCACGGGCGTGTGGGGCGTCAGCCAATATCTGTTCTCCGCGCAATTCCTCTGGATTGATCTTGCGCCACTGGAGGCCGCCATTCTCATCAACTACATCGCCGGATTGGGTTTTCAACGCTGGGTCGCGCTCTATAATCGAAATAAAATCAAAGGGGCGTTCGAGCAATATGTTTCGACCTCTATTGTCGAGGAGATGCTCAAACACCCGGAAAAATTGCATCTCGGCGGCGTGCGCAAGTTTTTGACCGTCCTGTTTTCCGATATTCGGGGCTTTACGTCCATTTCCGAAGGCATGGAATCGCAGGATTTGGTTGTGTTTTTGAACAGCTACTTGACCGAAATGACGGAAATCGTCCTGAAATATCACGGAACGCTTGACAAATATATGGGTGATGCGATTATGGCGATTTACGGCGCGCCGGTTGAACAGCCCGATCATGCGCGCCGCGCCTGCGCCAGCGCGTTGGAGATGATGTCCCGCTTGTGCGAGCTTCAGGCGATATGGCGCGCGCAGAGCAAGCCCGCGATCAATATCGGCATCGGCCTCAATTCCGGCCTGATGACGGTCGGCAACATGGGATCGGAAAAGCGGTTCGACTATACGGTGATGGGCGACAACGTGAATCTCGGTTCGCGCCTCGAAGGAACGAACAAGGAATACGGCACGAACATCATCATCAGCGAGTTCACGCAGGCGCAGACGCAGGGCGAGTTCGTCACCCGCGAGCTTGATTTCGTCCGTGTGAAGGGCAAACACGAGCCGGTCAGGATTTATGAATTGATTGGGCGGCCGGGCGACGTTGACGCCGACACGCTCGCCGCGATTCAGCAGTTCGAGGCCGGGCTTGTTTCGTATCGCAATCGCCAATGGCAGGCCGCGATTGAGGCGTTTACCGGCGTGTTGCGGCTGCGCCCGGCGGATGCGCCGTCGCGCTTGTATCTCGAACGCTGTCAGATGTACCAGCAGACGCCGCCGCCGGACGATTGGGATGGTGTTTATACCATGACGCATAAATAAGATGAGACGAGAGCCTTTCCGCAGGTTAGATCGCAGCCCTGAATTACGACAGAAAATTTTGCCCTATTGTCGCTTGAAAACGGGCGATATATGGCAAGAACCGCAGAGCGGCCATCGGATCGGCGTCTTGGATGCGACCAAGACGAACGATGTCATGAACATTTTTCAAGACGAGCATGCGGCGTTAGCTATCCAAGATCCCCCATATAACGTGATTGTTGGGAATGAAAACACCTCAAATCTTTTCAAAATGAATTTGCAAGAATACATGCGTTTTTCTCAACAATGGGTCGAAAATACCTTAGCGATTTTATCAAAAGATGCCAGCATGTATATGTGGCTTGGCGCGGATCAGAAAGATCATTTTCAGCCGTTGCCCGATTTTATGCTGATGATGAGAGCCTATCCCGACTTGCGTTCGCGGAGCTTAATCACCATGAGAAATCAACGCGGCTACGGCACGCAGAAAAATTGGATGGCTGTTCGGCAGGAATGTCTGTATTATATCAAAGGCGACGCATATTTCGATGTTCACGCGGAATATACGGATATTCCGAAAATCTTGCGGGGATATTATAAGGAGATTGACGGGCAGATCACGGAAAACTTCGAGCGAAGCCGCTCTGAGAATATTCGGGCGGGAAATGTGTGGGTGGATGTCCAGCAGGTATTTTACCGGATGCAGGAAAATGTTCCGGGTTGTTACGCGCAAAAACCGCTCAAAGCGATTGAGCGGATCGTTGAGGCGAGCAGTCGAACGGGGGATGTGATTACTGATTTTTTCGCGCACTCCGGCACGACGCTGCTTGTTGGAGAGCGCCTGAAACGGCGGGTTGTGACATTTGATGCAGATGAAATTTTCGCCGAAATAGCTCTCCGGCGATTAGAACATTTCAGAAAGACCGGAAAAACAGGTTGGCAATGCGACAATCCGTTTCCTGAAATTCCCGATTTCATGTTCGACGCGGATGTAAATGAGCAGCCAGAAGAATAACTATGCATCAATCCACTCTTCACCCCTCTCTTTTTTAAATTATGGATAGTCTGATAATAATTACATAATGAAAAACAAAAAATGCGCTATAAAGATTGAATGTGAGGAAAAGGAATAGAAACGTGATGTTCTTTTTTCACGCATATTATCTTGTATAGTTTAAAAGGCTGGTGAACATGAAAACATGTCTTGTGACTGGGGGCGCGGGGTTTATAGGGTCTTTCATCGTGGATGAACTCGTGAAACGGGGGCATCGAGTGAAAATTTTCGATAATCTTGATCCACAGGTGCATCCGACCGGAAATCTTCCCGCATTTATCAATAAAGACGCCGAATTTATTCGGGGCGACGTGCGCGATTACGACGCGCTGAAAAATGCGCTGAGCGGCGTGGACGTTGTCTTTCACGAAGCGGCGTCGGTCGGCGTCGGCCAATCGCAATATCAAATCAAGCATTATGTGGATGTGAATATCGGCGGCACGGCCAATCTGCTCGATATTATCGCCAACGAAAAGACGGCAGTGTCGAAAATTTTGGTGGCCGGTTCGATGAGCAGCTACGGCGAAGGGCAGTATGAATGCGACGATTGCGGGCTGGTTCGTCCGCCGCTGCGGGGAGAAGATCAGATGAAAGAGCATGATTGGGAACTCTACTGCCCCGAATGCTACGAAGACATTCACCCCATTCCGACGGGCGAAGACAAGCGGCTGGAATGCAATTCGATTTATGCCATGACCAAGCGCGATCAGGAAGAAATGGTCTTGAATATCGGCGAAACATACAACATTCCGGCAGTCGCGCTGCGCTATTTCAATGTCTATGGCCCGCGCCAATCGCTGTCAAATCCTTACACCGGCGTCGCCGCGATTTTCATCAGCCGCATCAAAAATAACCACGCGCCCGTGATTTTCGAAGATGGCCTGCAAACCCGCGATTTCGTGTCAGTGCATGACATCGCGCGCGCCAATATCATGGCGATGGACAATGAAACGCTTTCCGGCTGTTTTAATATCGGCACAGGCAAAGCCCGTAGCATCAAATCGGTCGCCGAAACGCTCATCACGCTGCTCGGCAAAGAGATGCAGCCCAACATCACGAACGCCTTCCGCAAAGGCGACATTCGCCATTGCGTCGCCGACATCAGCACAGCCCGCGAAGCATTTGGCTATGAGCCGAAAATCAAATTCGAGGATGGCATGAAAGAATTGATTCAATGGTCGGCGCAGGCCGAAGCTGAGGATAAATTCGAGCAAGCGCATCAAGAATTGCAGAAACGCGGCTTGGTGTAACGCGCAAGATGCCCGCAGTCGCGCACGGTCAGACAACGCTAAAAACTCAGTTTCTTCAAGAAACTGAGTTTCCCCTTTTTTATATTAGACCTCTTGCAAAAGTCTCTTCCGTTCGCCCTGAGCCTGTCGAAGGGCGCGCTTGACCGTTGACATCCGCTCTTCGACAGGCTCAGAGCGAACGGGATGTCGAGGAAATCATGACGTATGCAAGAGGTCTATTTCTTTTGAAACACCTTGACCGGCTCACCGATTGACACGATACATCATAACATACACATTTTCATTTATTCACGCATGATTCGGAGGAAAAAATGAATATTTATCTGATTAAACCAAAATTTCCGGTCACGTATTGGGGGTTCGAGTATTCAAATGATTTAAGCGGCGCGACCTATACGTCGCCGCCGTTAGGGCTTGCCACGATTGCCGCGTTGACGCCCCCCGAACATCATGTCGAAATTTGCGATGAAAATATTGAGCCGATTGATTATGAGAAAAATTGCGATATTGTCGGACTGACTGGCTATTTAATGCAAGGCCCGCAGATTTTCCAGATCGCGCAGGAATTTCGGCGGCGCGGAAAATTCGTCGTGTTAGGCGGGCCGATTACGGGCTTGAATCGCGAAGGCTGCCGGAGCAAGGCGGATGTTATTTTCGTCGGCGAAGCGGAATATACGTGGAAACAATTTCTCGATGACTATCAGCGCGGGACGCATCGCGCCGAATACGCGCAAGTCGAGCATGTGAACATGCAGGATTCGCCCGCGCCGCGCATGGATTTGTTAAAATTAGACCGGTATGTTCACGCGGCGATTCAAACGACGCGCGGCTGTCCGTTTGGCTGCGAATTCTGCGACATCGTGGTTTTATTCGGGCGCAAAGTCCGCTTTAAATCCGTCGCGCAGGTCATCGCCGAAATGCGCGAAGCCGCCAAGCAGAAGATTGACGCCTTCTTTTTCACAGATGACAATTTTATCGGCAACAAAGCCTATGCGAAGGAATTGCTCCACGCCATCATCGAATTGAACAAAACGGCAAACAAGCCGTTCGAATACATGACGCAAGTGTCCATTAATCTTGCCAAAGACGATGAATTGCTTGAACTCATGCACAAGGCCAATTTTACCAAGCTTTTCATCGGCATCGAGACGCCGCGCCGGTCAAGTTTGCAGGAAGTGAACAAACGCCAGAACGTGCGTTCGGATTTACTGCAAGACGTGAAAAAAATTCAAGCGTACAATATGTCCGTTTCCGCCGGAATGATTGTCGGATTTGACCACGACGACCAGAGCATTTTCCAAGAGCAGTTGCAATTTATTATGGACGCGAATATTCCTTGGTCAATGACCGGCATCTTGCAAGCTGTCCCGGAAACGCCGATGTATAAGCGCTTGCAGGCCGAAGGCCGCCTCGATGCGTCCGCCGAATATTTCGAAGTGGATAACACCGCGCTTGACGTGAACATTATCCCCAAACTTATGACGAAAGAAGAATTGGTGAAGGGCTATACGTGGTTAGTGAAGCAGCTTTACAGCTACGAAAATTACGCCAAGCGCGTCATTGGCTCATTACAGGCGTACCGCCAGCAGCCGAAGCCGTTCACGTTTCCAAGCCCCAGACAACTCGCTACCGTTTGGAGAACAGCGCGTTATTTCCTGTTTACGCTTGACCGGCGGCGGCGCAAATTTTTCTGCGAGATTCTCAACTATACCCTGCGTTACAAGCGCCATGCCTTTGTTGACGCGATGACGTACATCGTCTCGTTCAAGCATTTGCATACGTATGTGTATGAGTATTTGGATCGAGTGTTGACACAGAAAGAAGCTGTCGCGCGCGCCTTGCCGGACACGGCGTTCGCCGATATGAAACGCCGCATGCTCGCCGCCTACGAGGACTTGCGCAGCCGCGCCGCCGATGTCAGCGCGCAGACCGCCGCCGCGTATGAGGAATTGAAGGCGTCCGCCGTCAATGTGGGAAAACAGGCCGCAGGCGAATATGACGAACTCCGCAAGCATGCCGCGTTGCTGAACGCGCAAGCCGCCACCGCTTACGACGAGTTAAAATCCCACGCCGCGAATATGGGAAAATATGTGGAAGACTGGGGAAAACAGACGACGGAACTCAGCCGTCAAGCGGCCACGCGCTACGAAGAACTGCGGCAGCAGGCCGGGCTGACGCGCGAGCAAGCGACGGCGCACTATGAAGAATTGCGCCGCGAATTTGAGGACATTCGCCAGCAAGTCGTCGAATTATATCAGGAACTCAGCGCGCAGGCCGCCGCAATGAAAATGCGCACCGCAGGCATGGGAAGCCGGTTGGAAGACATTTACCGGGAGTTAGAAGAGCAGGCGGCAGCGTTGAGCCGCAAAACCGCGCTGATGTTGGAAGAACTCGAAGCGCATCTGCCAGAATTTTCATCGTCGCAGACCGTGCAGGCGGGGTAGTTCATCTCCATAAAAAACCTGTCAGACACCTTCAAGGTGTCTGACAGGTCTGCTTAATCGCAACGCATAATGCTATAACACCGCTCCAAGAATTACCAGCCGCGTTTTTTGCCTTCAAAGCTTTCGGTGTTTTGCAAGGCTTTGCCGACCCGCCCTTTATTCAAGACGCCGACGCTTTTGAGGATGATACCAATATCCGAAAAAAAGCCAGACGAGCTTTTGAAACGCGGATCATAAAACAGGATCTCTCGAAATAACTGCTGCGCTTTCGTCAGGCCATAGTTGGTTTTTCGCATCACGATACTGCCGGGGCTGGTCATGCCGCCGGGAATGAAACTCATGAGCGCGCCGTACAGCCATTCCGTCTCTTTGTCTTGCACAATTTCATGCTCCGGCATGGTGCGAATGCCCAACCCGCCCATATCGCCCAACGCAATATTGAAAAATTGCAGAAATTCATCCGGCGAATTCTGCCGCATCCAGTTTCCGAGTTCCGTCACGCGCACGACATCACCGACCGTCATTGTCCGAATTTTGAAAATCAGAAATCGCTCTAACTGAAAGGTGACGCGCGGCTGCATGAAAAACGCGCTCGACATTTTGATTTTGCCCGGCCCGGCCTTATCCGACACTTCTTGCTCGACGTTAAGGTGGTTGGCCTCCCATTCGTCCTGCTTGACGTTCGGCACGATATGATCTTTGACCGTCTGAATCCAGATGGCAAGCACAAGGGACTCAAAGACCGTTCGCCCTGCGCGCAGGACGATTTTGGTGAAAATAATGTCAAAAATCCGCATGGTGTGGCGATGAAGCGCGACGCGCTGTTTTTCGCTTGCCGAAAGCGGATGCAGGCGCAGCGCAGCGCGCAGTTCGTCAAGCGTCGAGACGCTGTTCGGGTCAATAATGCCCCGGCAGCGCGGCGTCCGCAAGACGAACTCTTTGAGCTTCAAATAACAATATTGCGGCAGCAAATCGAAAAAAATCACGTTCAGATGATGAGAGACCGATCCTTTCATCAAAAAATGATATTTGATGCTGCGATATTCTTGAATCGCCGGATCGCTCTCAATTTCTGGAGAAAGATGGAAATAGCGGCTGTGATGATTTTCAATGGCCGTCAGCGTCAAGGGCATTGACGCTTGATGATGGCTGGACGTGCTGACAAAAATCAAGTCATATAATCCTTGCAGTTCGATAAAATACGAATATAGGATTTCAAGCGCGTTCTCCTGAATTTCGGACGACATGCGCTGCAAGCGGCTGATCGTTTGCCGGAAAATGACCAGCAAGTCGCGCAGCGACAGGTTGATTTCTTCAGGCGGGATGGATTCGTAATCGGGCGGCGTGCCGTTGTCGCCCGACGCGACTAATTCGTGAAAGAGATCAACTACCTCGACAATCTTTTCCAGCAGCAGCCGTTTGTTTTCGTTGTACAACGAATTCGAAGCGCGATCCAACGCCATCGCATTGATATTGTCGCGGATGCTTTTTAGGCGCGACTTGATGCGCGACACGCGCTGCCATGTTTTTCTGAGCCGTGACGCCTTCTGGAGAAGCATCTTTCCCAATCCTTGAGTTGCGGGCATTTGCATAAATGGTTGCGCGGCGCAGACCGTTTTTCAGGGGCAAACAGGGCATTCGCCTTTTGGCGGCTGAAACACGGACAGGCGCAGCATCACTGATTCACTAACGTGACGCGGGAATGACAGTTGTTTTTCGCGCTATCTTGAAATTCTGCTTGGGCAAGAATGCAAGAAAAAACGTCACGCCAAAACTTTTTCATGAAAATGCCATAAATTTTTGTTGACAAAAACACGCGCGCTTCATAGGGTGCGCAACGTACTCAGAACGAGTGCGCTGTCCCCATCGTCTAGGGGCCCAGGACACTGCCCTTTCACGGCAGCGACGGGGGTTCGAATCCCCCTGGGGACGTGTGTTTTGCCGAAAGGGAGTTACTGAAGAGTAACTCCCTTTTTTATTTCCCTCGCTCTTGCGGCAATTCGATGTGTATGCCATGCCTTATGAACTATTCATTAGCCTGAGATATTTACGCGCCAAACGCAAGCAAGCCTTTATTTCGCTCATCAGCGTCATCTCTGTCGGCGGAGTTGCCGTCGGCGTGGCCGCCTTGATTATTGTCCTCGCCATCATGACCGGTTTCCAGAATGACATCCGTGATAAAATTTTAGCGACGATGGCGCACATCCTCATTCAAAATCCGGGCATGACGCGGAACGACGCGGACGCGCTGACGCAAGAACTCCGGCAACTCCCCGAAATTCACAGCTTCGCCCCCTACGTCACCGGCCAAGTGCTGTTGAGTTCAGCAGATAACGTCGCCGGAATCGAGGTCATGGGCATTGATCCAGCCTCGCCGGAAGGTGTCGCGCATCTCGCGCCATATCTCAAGGAAGGGCGGATTGAGTTGTTATCGCAGCAATTTTTCAACGAAAGCGATCCGGCTGGCCCGAAGCGCGACGGCGTGATTGTCGGCATGGAATTAGCACGCATGCTCGGCCTCTTCGTCGGCGACGACGTAACGATGATTCTTCCGATGGGGCGGATTCTCCCGACCGGCCCCGTGCCGAAATTGAAAAAGCTGCGCGTCGTCGGCCTTATCAGCACGGAATATTACGAATATGACGCCGGACTCGCCTATATTTCCTTGACAGCCGCGCAACGCTTTTTTAGCATGGGGGATGAAATCTCCGGGCTGGAAATTCGCCTGAACGACGTGTATCAAACGGCGAGCGTGACGAGCGCCGTCAAACAACGGATTGATGCGCGGTATCACGTAAAGAATTGGACGGAGATGAACAAAAGTTTGTTCTCGGCCATCAACCTCGAAAAATTCGCCATGTCGCTCATTCTTGCCCTGATTGTCGTGGTAGCGGCCTTCAACATCATCAGCATGTTAGTCATGATGGTCATCGAAAAACAAGGGGACATTGCGACGCTGAAATGCTTAGGCGCAACGTCGCGGAGCATTATGAAAGTGTTCATGCTCGAAGGCTCGGTGATCGGCGTGGTTGGCACGATTATCGGGACGATTGCGGGCGTTCTCGTCTGCTGGGTGGCCGACGCGAAAAAGCTGATTCCGCTCGATGGCGGCATGTATTATCTGGATCATCTGCCGTTCGTCATTGCGCCGCTTGACGTGGCGACGATTGCGGCGGCGGCCTTGCTGATTTGTTTCCTTTCAACCCTCTATCCCGCGCAGCAGGCGTCAAAATTGGATCCTGTCGTGGTCTTTCGTTATGAATAACAATGTGTATATCCGCGCCAACGGCGTCGGCAAGGTGTTTCAACTCGGCGAAGAGCGGCTGGATGTGCTGAAAAATATCACTTTGGATATTCGCTCCGGCGAAATGATTTCGATTGTCGGGGCGTCCGGCGCGGGCAAAAGCACGCTGCTGCACCTGCTCGGCGCGTTGGATCGCCCATCGGCCGGCGCCGTGCATTACGGCGAACAGGATATTTTCCGCATGCCGGATGGCGAATTAGCCCGCTTTCGCAACGCGCATATCGGCTTCGTGTTTCAATTTCATCACCTGCTGCCAGAATTTACCGCGTTGGAAAATGTGATGATGCCGCTGCTCATTCAACGGCTGCCCAAGCCAACGGCGCAAGACAAGGCGGCCGCCGCGCTGCGCGATGTCGGGCTGCAAGCGCGCGCGCGCCATAAGCCGGGCGAGCTTTCCGGCGGAGAACAGCAGCGCGTCGCCATTGCGCGGGCGATTGTCACGCGGCCGACGGTCATTTTCGCCGACGAGCCGACCGGCAATTTAGACACGAAAACCGGCGACGCAATCAGCGATCTGCTGCTGCAATTGAACCGCGAATTTGGCCTGATTATCGTGTTAGTTACGCATAACGAAAAACTTGCGCATACCGCGAACACCATGATTCACCTTCGGGATGGGCAAATTTGGAATGAAACGATGGGCTGACGCCGCCGCGCGCTGCGTCATCAGCAGCCGGATCCGCCTAGCGCGCAACGTGCGGCGGCATCCATTTCCGCATCTTGCCGCCGCGCCGGAACGCGAAGCCGTGCGGCAGCAAATCGAGCAAGCCGCCGCCGTGCACCCGGCATTTGACGGGGCGGATGTCATTTCCGTTGACTGCCTGCCGCCGTTAGCGCGCGCGCTGCTGGAAGAACGGCGCATGATTAGCCATTGTTTTGCCGCGCAAGGCTCTTCCCGCCTGATTATTCTTCCGCGCCAGCCGCGCGTTTCCATTCTTGTCAACGAAGAAGATCATCTGCGCATTCAGGCGATGCTGCCCGGCCTTGCCCTTGCGCGCGCATGGCGTCTTGCCGGGCGCGTCGCGCAATCGTTCGAAGAAATTCTTGACATCGCGCGCGCCGGAAACGAGGCGTATGTCACGGCCAGCCCCGAAAACGCCGGAACCGGCCTGCGCGCCTCTGTGATGCTGTTTCTGCCTGCGCTGATGCTGCTTAAACAGGCGGATCGCTTGCTGAACCGGTGCGTTCAGGCGGGCTGCTCGGTCAGGGGGGCGCATGGCGAAGGGAGCGCGGCGGCGGGGTTCATGATTCAGCTTTCCGCGCAGCCGGCAACCGCACGAGCCATCCGCCCGACGCTGACCAAACTCGCCCGCATCTGCGCGTATGTCGCTACGCATGAACAGCAGGCGCGGCGGCGGCTTGCGGCGCGGCAAAACGGGCGGATGCTGCGGCGGCTTGCGTGGGCGGGGGCGCAGCTATATTCGGCGCAGGCGATTGATCTCGATACCGGCATAGCGATTGTCGGCTTGTGCCGATTGGCGGCGGTGTTGCGCGTTCCCGTGCCGCATTGCCGCGCCGTAGATTTTGACGTGATGGAATCCATTGAGCGACGCATTCAACCGGCGCATATCCGGCATGAAGCGATGCGCGTTTCGCCCGCAACGATAGGCGATCCGGCGGCGCGAGACGACGACCGCATCCGCGCCGCGCTCATGCGCGCGCTGCTCTGCGCCGCATAATTCTCAGGCAGGACGGCTATGTTTACACGATTTACCGAACGAGCGCGAAAAGTGATCATGATGTCGCGCAACGAGGCCGGACGGCTGCGCAGCCAGAGCCTCGACTGCGAACACCTGTTTTTAGGGCTGCTGAAAGAGGGAAGCGGCGTCGCCATGGCGTCGCTTCAGGAATTGCGCATTCCGCCAGCCACCTTCCGGCATGAGCTTGAAAGCCGCCTTGGGCGCGGGAAAGCCGCGCCGAATATCGGCGATATTCCGTTTACGCCGGCCGCCAAAAAAGCCCTTGAATACGCGGTGGAATACGCTCGCCATTTCAACCACAATTACATCGGCACGGAACACTTGTTGTTAGGCATTTTCCGTGAGCGCTACAACCACGCTTCCCGCCTACTGCGAGAATACGGCGTCACCGAAGAGCTGCTTAAATACCAAATCTTGGCGCTATTGGACGCGGCGCAGAAAAAAGCGAAAGAAGAAAAAGAACTCAAAGCGCTGAAGCAATTCAGCACGGATTTGACGGAACTCGCTCGGCAGGAAAAGCTTGACCCGATTATCGGGCGCGACGACGAAACCGAGCGGCTGATTCAAATTCTCAGCCGCCGCACGAAAAATAATCCAGTGCTGCTCGGCGAGCCGGGCGTCGGGAAAACGGCGATTGTCGAAGGCTTGGCGCAGCGCATCGCGCGCGGAGACGCGCCGGACGCGCTGCGGCAAAAACATCTGGTTTCGCTTGATTTAGGCGCGTTAGTCGCTGGCACGAAATATCGCGGGCAGTTCGAGGAACGCCTGAAAGCGGTCATTGCCGAAATTCGAGCCTCGAAGGAAATTATCGTGTTTGTGGACGAAATTCACACGTTGATCGGCGCGGGCGCGGCGGAAGGCTCTTTTGACGCCTCGAACATGCTGAAACCGGCGCTCTCTCGCGGCGAGGTGCAATGCATCGGCGCGACCACGCTCGAAGAATATCGCAAATACATCGAAAAAGACGGCGCGCTCGCCCGCCGATTTCAAAGTATTCTCGTGCAGCCGCCTTCCGCTGATGAAACCGTGCGCATTCTGCAAGGGCTGCGCGAGAAATACGAGTATTACCACCACGTCAGCATCCCGGATGTCAGCGTGAAATTGGCCGTGCAGCTTTCCGAGCAGTACATCACTGACCGCTTTTTCCCGGATAAAGCGATTGATTTGCTGGATGAAGCTTGCTCGCGCCGGAAAATCGAAGGAGGCGTCTATCCTGACACGTTCCGGCAATTAGCCCAGAAAATCAAGGAAATCAACCGGATTAAGGAGATGGCAGTGAACGAGCAGAATTTTGAGCGCGCCGCAGAACTCAGGGATCGGGAACGCCAATTCCGCCTCAGACATGACCGGCTGAAATCGGATTGGCAGAAACGGCGCGAGCTTGCGCCGCCGGTCGTGACCGAAGATGATGTTTCGACGGTGGCGTCGGTCTGGACGGGCATTCCGCTCAGCCGGATTGAAGCGGATGAATCTGACCGGCTGATTCATCTTGAGGATGAATTACATCAGCGCATTGTCGGCCAGCACGAAGCGATTCGCGCCGTCTCCAAGGCGATTCGCCGGTCGCGCACCGGCTTCCGCAATCCCAAGCGTCCGGTGGGCGCGTTCATGTTTCTCGGGCCGACCGGCGTGGGCAAAACCGAATTATCCAGAGCGCTGGCGTCGCTCCTGTTTGGCGATGAATCGGCGCTGATCCGGCTCGATATGTCCGAATACATGGAGCAATTCGCCTCTTCGCGGCTGGTGGGCGCGCCGCCGGGCTATATCGGGCATGATGAAGGCGGCCAATTGACGGAGAAAGTGCGGCGGCGTCCCTATTCCGTGATTCTGTTCGACGAGATCGAAAAAGCGCATCCCGACATTTTCAACATGCTGCTGCAAGTGCTGGATGACGGGCAATTGACCGACAGCATGGGGCGCACGGTGAATTTCAAGCAGGCCGTGCTGATTATGACTTCGAATATCGGCGCGCGGCTGATTGAGCGGCGCACCACATTAGGCTTTCAGCAGGCGCAAGACGACGTGTCGTATGCGCAGATAGACGCGCTGATTCATTCGGAATTGAAGCGCGTTTTCAACCCGGAGTTTTTGAACCGGCTTGACGCGACGATCACGTTTCATCCGTTGACGCAAGAGCATATTCGCCAGATTGTGGACATTATGCTGGAGGACGTGAATCGCCAAATCGCCGCGAAAGGGCTGCGGCTGCGGCTGTCGCCGGACGTGAGCGCGTGGCTGATTCGCAAGGGGTATGATCCGGCGTATGGCGCGCGGCCGTTGCGCCGCGTGTTGCAGCGCTATATCGAAGATCCGTTGGCGGAAGAATTGCTGAAAGGGCGATTCGCGGAAGCGGGCGAGGTGGACATAATCCTGCAAGATGATCTGCCGGTATTCGTCACGCATGACGCCGCAACTTCTGCTAAAAAAAACGAAGAAATACTTGACGTAATCGCTTGAGAAGTGGCGTAACGTCCAGAAAAATGTTTTGCCGACGTTTTTTTCATAGATATTTTGCTCAATGTTTACGCTAATGAGAGGCGTTTTTTTCTCATTCCGACATCTGAAAAATTTCGTCTTTAACATGATTCACTTGCGTTGCCCCCGGAATAGACCTGCGCAGGTTGCGCAAATCGGTCAGGCGTGGGTTCAATCAGGTTGTTCGTGGTGATTCGCATGAAACGTTCGCATCAAACGATTTGCATTCTTTTGTGCTGCGCCGCGTTAATGGCGGGTGGCTGCCTTTCCGCCGACGCCGCCAGCCAGACGGTCAGCGCGATCAGCATTCAAGGCAATACGCTGATTCCAGAAACGACGATTCTGTCCGTGCTTGAAACGAAAGTCGGGGCTGTGTATAACAAAGATCTGCTTGCCAAAGATCTTCAGCATGTGTATGATATTGGGTTATTTTCGACCGTAAATATTGACGTTCAGGCCGACGACGCAGGCATGCGCGTGGTGTTCATCGTCAAAGAACGCCCGATCATCAGCCGGATCGAGTTTGAAGGCAACAAGCATCTCAAAAATGACCGCATTGAAGACATTCTCTCTTTTTCCTCGACGAACATTGCCGAAATCGGAAATCAAAAATTTTATCCGCAGAAAATCCAAGAAGATTTAGCCAATATCCGCCAACTCTATCACGAGCAAGGGTATCAAAACGCCTCGATTTCATTCAGTCTCGCGCCTGATCCGGACGCCGCCGAAGACACGCTCGTCTTGAAGTATGCGATTAAGGAAGGGGAAAAAGTCAAGGTGCGCCGAGTCTCATTCGAGGGCAATACGATTTTCACTGACCGCGAACTGCAAAAACAGATGGCGACGCGCCGAAAAGGGGTTTTTTCGTTCATCACCGGCTCCGGGAAATATGAGGAAACAACGCTCAAGACAGACCTCGAGCGCGTCAAATTCCATTACGCGGATCATGGCTACATTGACGTGAACGTCACGGATTACAAATTAGATTTCAAAGAAAATGATTTATTCATCACGATCTTTTTGGAAGAAGGCCCGATGTACACTATGTCTTCCGTTGCGGTGAAAGGGAACGAAATTTATTCAATGGACGAGGTGGAAAAGGTGATTGCCGTCTCGCCCGGCAATCCATTCAGCCGTTCCAAAATACGCGAAGATATTTTAGGCATTTCCAAACTGTACGCGAAGAAAGGCTATTTGACGCCGATTTCGGAAAACACGGACGGCAAGTTGCTGATTGATCCTGAAATTTCGATTGACCGGCAGCAGAAGCAAGTGGCGCTGGTGTACAGCATTCGGGAAGGTTCTCCGCATTTTCTCTCTCGCGTGACCATTCACGGTAATGAAGTCACCCGCGATAAAGTCATTCGCCGCGAATTGTCGCTTCAAGAAGGGGAATTGATGAACAGCGCGCTGCTGGAAGACAGCCGCCGCGATGTTTTCAATTTGGGCTTGTTCGATGACGTGACGCTGACGCTCGACGACGGCGAAGAGCCGAACACCGTTGATTTGGATATTAACGTTTCCGAGCGTCAAACCGGATCGTTCAATTTCGGCGGCGGCTGGAGTTCGGTGGATAATTTCGTGTTTTCAGGCGATCTTTCCTATGCGAATCTGTTCGGCTTAAACCATCAAATCACGTTTTCAACGAGTTTGGGCAGCAAATCGCAGCAGTTCAACCTGAATTACACAATGCCGCATTTTTTGGATTCGCCCTATCTCGTCGGACTCGACAGCTATAAAACGAAGCGCGAATACACTTCGTATGATTCTGACAGCATCGGCGGCGGCCTTCGTTTCGGGCGCGAATTATGGAAAAACACTTTCGGAACGCTGAAATACGAATACAAAGAGGTTGATATTAAGCATGTTGAAGACGACGCCTCCGCGATTATTAAAGAAGCAGAAGGATTGAGCAAAACCAGCGGCGTAACGGCCTCCTTGCGGTGGTCAACGATTAACAACGTGCTTTTGCCAACCAAAGGCTCGCGGACGATACTGAGCGGCGAGTTCGCCGGAGGAATTTTAGGCGCGGAGAATGATTTTTATAAATTCACGCTGAATCATAATACCTATTTTCAGCTTTACCGCGACTTCGCCTTGAGGCTGAAAGGCGAAATCAGCTATGTCAAGGAATTCGGCGATAGCGAAAAAGTGCCGATCTTTGAACGATTGTTCGCGGGCGGCGCGGATACGATTCGCGGCTACGAAGAGCGGTCGGTCGGCCCGAAAGATGAAAATGATGAAGAAATCGGCGGAAATAAGCTCGGCATCGTCACCGCCGAATTCATCATCCCCGTCACGAAGCAAGTCCGGGTGCTTGGTTTTTTTGATATGGGCGATGTGTACCGCGCGGACGAAGACGTTGATCTTTCGACGTTTAGAAAGGGCGTAGGCGTAGGCGTTCGATTCTATTCGCCTTTGGGATTGATTCGTTTGGATTGGGGCTATAAGCTTGACCGTGAAGACGGCGACGATGCCGACGAATTTCATTTTGGCATCGGCGCATTATTTTAATAACCGGGAAGAGCGCGGCCGTTGCCTGCGTTCTTCCTTATTGTACAGCAAACGTAACGCATAAGGAGTCAAATGCCCGACAATTTCGCGGCGCGGCCGGTCGAAATCGCGCAGGGCATGGGAAACGCAAATGAAACAACGAATGTCTGTCCGTGTTCTCGCGCTGTTGATTGGAATGAGCGTGTGTGGGGTTTCAGGAAACGTGTTGGCGCAAGATGCCGCGATGAAAGTGGGCTTCGTGGATTTGCAAAAAGTGATTGATTCGTCGGAAGAAGGGAAGCGCGCTCAAGAGCAAATGAAGCAAAAGGCGGCGCAACTTGAAGAAGAAGCCAAAAAAATGCAGACTGAATTCGAGACGGCGAAAGCCGATTATGAGAAACAATTGTCATCCGACATGCTCACGCCGGAAGCGAAAAGCGAAAAACGCGATGAAATCTCCCGAATGGAGAGGGATTACACGCGCTTTGTGCGGGATTCACAATCCGAATTGCGCATGATGGAACAACGGTCGTTGAAACAACTGCTTGAAAATGTCGGCAAAATCGTCGTGGAATATGGCAAAAACAACAATTTCACGCTGATTTTGGAAGCCGGAAATATTTTATACGGCAGCGAGCAGATTGAAATCACTAACGATATTATCACGTTGTATAACTCCCGTGAGAAAAAATAAGCAGGGAAGTCAATGTTCATAGAAACGAAGTTTCCTCAAGAGGCTTCGTTTCTCTGATTTCGAACGAAAGATTTTGTAGTCATGAAAGACGCGAATTGCGCGTCTTTCCGCATTTTTAACGCCCGTTAATGGACGATGGCTGCCGCGTTCCTTGCGAATGCGTTCCAGCCGCAAGCGCGGCAGGCATCATGCGCCTGTGGAAAAACAACTTCGTGAATTAGCCGAATACGTGCAGGGAACGGTGTCAGGCGACGATCACATCATGATTTCGCGCGTCGCCGGAATCGAGGAAGCCGAACCCGGCGCGATTACGTTTCTTTCAAATCCAAAATACCACTCGAAACTCGCCTCGACGAAAGCGTCCGCCGTCATTGTCGCGCCTGATATTGAGGCGGAAGGGCTGAATCTGCTCAAAGTCCCAAACCCCTATTTTGCCTTTGCCAGAATCTTGACGCTGTTTGAGAAAAAATTCCATCCGCCGGTGGGCATTCATGCGACCGCCGTGATCGGCGAAGACGCGCGGATCGGCGCGGATTGCGCGATTGGGGCGCATGTCACGCTTGGCAATCACGTCACGATTGGCGACCGCGCGATTCTGCATCCCGGCGTGGTGATTGGGGATCACGTCACGATTGGCGCGGACACGCTGATTTATCCGAATGTATCAATTCTGCAAGACGTGCGCGTGGGCAATCGCGTGATTCTGCACAGCGGCGCGGTCATCGGCAGCGACGGGTTCGGCTTCGCGCCCGTGAACGGCGAATACGTCAAAATCCCGCAAGTCGGCGCGGTGGCGGTTGACGATGATGTTGAAATCGGCGCGAACGTGACGATTGACCGGGCGGCGTTGGGCGTGACGCATATTCACAAAGGAGTCAAAATTGACAATCTCGTGCAGATCGGCCATAACGTCGTCATCGGCGAGCATTCGGTGATTGTGGCGCAAGTCGGCATTTCCGGCAGCACGAAAATCGGCAGGCACGTCACGTTAGCCGGTCAAGTCGGCGTGGTCGGGCATATCGAAATCGGCGACGAGGCGATGGTTGGGGCGCAGTCTGGCATTTCGAAATCCGTCGCGGAAAAATCCATTGTCTCAGGAAGCCCGGCAGTCGAACAAACTCTCTGGAAAAAATCGCAAATCTCACTGCTGAAACTCCCGGAAGCCTTGAAAACCATTCGGAAGCTCGAACAACGCCTGCAAGAATTGGAAGCGCGGATGCAGAAGGACGATTCATCTTTGTGAAAAGGGCGGCGCGCGTCGCCTCCGATGAAAAATATCTGCAAATAATGACAAAATTTCTTAACTTTCTCAGGACATCCCCTATCTTTTATACATAGAAATCAATAGCAAGATCGCTGACGTGACAAGATGCGACGGGGGGCGTTATGGCGGATAAAAAAATGATGTTTCAGCAAGTGCTTGACGCAAACATGGATTTCGCGCAGGCCAAAGACGTTGATTTTTTGTTGGAAAAAATTTTGGCGACGGCGAGACGGCTGAGTCAAGCCGAAGTCGGCTCGATTTATCTTTTCGAAGGGGAGGTGTTGCGCCTTCATCACACGCAAAACGGCAAGCAGGCGACTGCCGCAATCCCTGAAACGCCGCATTTATATCGCGCCTCCGCCGGAACGATTCCTGAGGACAGCATTCCCGCGTATGTCGCGCAAACTGGAGAATCAATCAGCCTGACCGCGCCCTTTTCAGCCACCTCGCCGAATACGTCTCCAGACCGTTTGCATGAGCAGGAAATTTCCGTGGAGATTCAGACAGTCTTTGCGTTTCCGCTGCTGAATACCTACAACAAAATCGTCGGTGTTATTCAACTGATCAACCTGCACGACGAAGCCGGGCAACTCGCCGTGCCGTCCGAAGATGAGCGCCCGATGGTGCAGTTGTTTGCGAACAGCGCGGGATCGGCTATCGAGCGCGCGCTGGCGACGCGGATGCGCGTTCAAGGCATCATTCAAATCCTCACCGCGCTGCGAGACACGGAAGAGACGTTCGCGCATGTGAACCGCGTCGGCGCGTATGCGGCGGAAATTTATGAAACGTGGGCGCTGCGCAAAGGCGAGCCGGAAAAAGAGGTGGCGGCAAAAAAAGATGTCCTCCGCATGGCCGCCATGCTGCATGACATCGGGAAATTAGCCATCCCCTCCGTTATTCGCAAAAAGCCGGGCAAATTGACCGAAGAAGAATACAACACCATGAAAGAGCATACGTTAAAGGGGGCGCAGTTGCTCTTAAAACATGGGAATTCGGAGATTGAAAGCGCGGCGGCGGAAATCGCGCTCACGCATCATGAACGCTGGGACGGCAACGGCTATCCGGGCTACGTTGATCCGCTGACCGGCGAAACGCTGCCGAATTGCGCCGCTCAAAACAGCTACGCGCAGGGGAAACAGGGCGAAGCGATTCCTGTGTTCGGCAGAATCGTCGCCATTGCGGATGTGTATGACGCGCTCTCGAATCATCGCGTCTTTCGGGAGGCGTGGAAAGAGGAAGAAGTGCTGCAAAAACTGCGGACGGAAACCGGCACGCATTTCGATCCTGAGATGATTGACGCCTTTTTCTCGCGGCTGGATACTATTCGGGCGATTTCAAGGCGTTTTCCAGATTAGAACGCGGTCGCGGTATCTGCCCGATTTTCCCCACCCCACACGGAAATTGCGTCAGCGTCCGAGCGTCCCTGACAGCCATACGCCGCACCCGTCAGCGTCCCCGTCAATCCGCATCGGCGGCAGCGCGTTCAGCCAAAGCAGCAAGGTCGGAACAGCCTTGTAGAATTGCGCGTTTCGATGTTTGGGGACGAGCAGTTGAAAGGTGTTGGTTCGCGCAAGCTGATTCAGAAAATCGGCCAACTGCGCCGACTGAATCATGACCGCAAACGCCGGAGAATCAGGCGATTTCGTCGCGGCCGCGCCGGAACGCCGGTCAATTTCCCGCTTCATCGTCTTGCTGGTCGCCGCAAAAATTCCCTCGCTTGCGTCCTGCCCCGACACAACCGCATAACAGAAAATTTCCTGAAACAGCATCGTCATTTTCGTGATGACACTGCCGCGATACGGCTCTGGAAGCGGAGTGATGACCGTCCGCTGCGCCGGCGGGAGATGCCGCTCAATCAGGCGAGCGACGAATTGCCGCATGACGGTCAGGGCGATCTGCGGCGGCGTGCGAATCTCGAACGCGCAGGCGAGATCGGGCGCGGCGTACAGCGTTCCCTGCACGTCTTTCAGCAGTCGCCAAACGATCCGGTCGCCCGCAATCGCCTGCAACGGCGCGAGTTCCGGCACGGAAAACGCCAAGCGGAGTTCCGGCAGCATGCCGTCGAGATTCTCCATAAACCGACGAACGCGCGCCCGGCTCAATTCCCCGGACGCCGCCAAAGATTTTTCTTCAGGGCTGAGTTCGCGTTGGCCGCGCTTCCGAAGATTGGTCAGGGCGTTCAGGCCGTCTTCGGGCGAAAGCGCGACGTTCAACACGATCTGCTCAGGCAAGGCGTCAAGCGACAGCGCAAGCCATCCATTCGGCAGCATGGGCTGAAGGCGCTGTTCATCAAGCGCAAAGAACGGATTCGGCGCGAGCGCATGCGCCGCCGCGAGAGGCTGCGCAACGAGGCTGGCGATCCGCGTCTCGGACGATGGCAGCGGCGCAATGACCGGCTCGCCTCCGTGAATTGCGCGGGCCACCGTTTTTTTCAACAACGGCAGCGACGTGGAAAGCAGGGCAACGTCATCGAGCGTCGCGTAATAAATCGGAAAGCGCATCTGTTCCGTCTGAATCTGATAAATCGCGTCCGCGCCGCCGCTCTGCGCGACGCGAATGCCGATTTTCCCGGAAAAACAGTCGAACACGTAGGCAATTTGTTCGGCTGTTTTGGCAAGCCAATCTATTCTGCTCAAGACGAGAACCGCCGGGATGCCGCCGGAATCAGGGCGTTGATGCAGGCTGACCAGCGCGTCCGCGCCGATGACGCGCATCGGATCGACGTTGAGATCATGCAGCGATTCCGTCAGCGGCGCAAGCAATTCCTGCCAAACCGCCGCCTGCCGCAATTGTTGATACGGCTTGCTTTGCAGCAAATGCGGCAGCCGCTCACGCAACGCGGGGATGCGCAGAACCGCGACCGGCGCTTCCGGCAGTAGCGCGGCCAAATCGCCGCGAACGCGGACGCGCTGCATATAGCTCAACATCCCCGCAAACACGAGCAGCAACGCGGCGACGGCGAGGGGAATCGTCCAAACATCTTTGCTTTTCATATCAATAGCGCCGCTAACGTCGCGGTGAAGACGGCGGGATCGTCCACCATCATCATGTGGCCGACGCCGGGAACGATGGTTGAGGTGACTTCTTTCGATAGCAATTCGCGCAGAAGCGGGCGATTTTTCAGCGTTTCCGCGCCGATGAGAAAATGCGTGTCCATCGGCAGGCATTGAAATCGCCGGATAAATTCCGGGTCAGAGGTGACGGAAATCAGGGAACGCGCGCTGCGATACATCGAGACAGGCGTGGTTTTGAGGAGTTCGTCAATATATTTGTCCAAATCCGTCTGTTGAAAGGCCACAAACCAGCTTTTGACCGCCGCAATCGCAAAGGCGCGAAAGGCGTCGTACTGCCGAACAAAATCGGCTTCGCTGGCATATTCGACGATTTTCCGGCTCAATTGCGCGTCCCCGGCGCGAAGATTCGGCTCGATGGCAATCAACTGCCGCAGCCGTTCAGGCCGTTGCAGCGCCATGATAATCGCAATCGCGCCGCCCATCGAATGGCCGATCAACGAACATTTCTCAATCCGCAGCGCGTCGAGCAGGTCGAAAATGAGTTCGGCCTGCGATTCAAAGCGGTAATCGAACGCGTCGGGCTTCTCGGATAAGCCGAAGCCCGGCAAATCCAGCGCAATGATGCGATACGGCGACAATTCCTGCGCCGCGAACAGGCACGCCCAATATTTCAACGAGCAGCCCAAGCCGTGAATCAGCAGCAAAACCGGGCGATCCGGCGTTCCCTGCTCGCGGTAATGAATCGAAATATTTCTGATGGAAATCGTTGGCATAATGCGTCTGCGGTAACAATCGCGTTTCAGGCATATAAGCGGTGCGCGTCAATATACGCCGCAACCGACGCCGGGACAAGATGGCGGATGGGCTGACGCTGTTGTATGCGGTCACGAATAAGGGAACTGCTGATATTTGGCAAGAAAATTCCGTGCTGTTCGAGTTCGTGGGCTTGCTGGCGCAGACGGCGCAGGGTGGCGGCGGCCTCTTCTGAAAGAAACGGCGCGGCGGGCGCGGATAGCGGCGAAAATCCGGCGCGGGGAATCACAAGAAATCTAATCAAACGCTGCAATTCATCGAACGCTTTCCATCGGTCAAGCTCGGAAAGCACGTCGGAGCCGACCGCCCAAAGCAAGTCGTCGTCCGGCCGCAGCCGCTTGATATAGCGCACGGTGTCAATCGTCCAGCTTGTTCCTTGCCGGTCGCGCTCAAGCGGCAGCGCCCGGACGCGCTCGTCTCGGAAATCCGAAACGGCAAGCTGGCACATGGCGAGGCGGTGTTCGAACGGCGCGAGCGTTTTCCCAAAGGCGTGTTGATAGCAGGGGAGCAGCCACGCCTGATCAGCGTCCGACGCGGCTAACATATATTGGAGCGCAAACAGATGGCACACATGCGGCGGATTGAAACTTCCGCCCAAAATTGCGATGTTCATTCCGTATAGACAAACCGGAGCAGGTCATTGAACGCGCTGCGATATTTTTCAAGATGCGCGTGATTCACGCTTTCCAGCAGCGAAATCGTCTGCGCCATCAAATCCAGCGCGTCTTGATACGCTTCCTGTTCCTCGTACAATTTGGCTCTGCGCCAGAGGTTTTCCGCCATGCCGACCACATCGTTCAGCCTGGCTTTGATTTCATAGCTCAAATCATAAAATTGCTCGGCCTTTTTCCATTCTTTGAGCATGTCGAACACTAAGGCCATGTTGTCATACGTCGAGATTTTCCCTTTGATGTCGCCGATTTCGTCCTTCAAATCGAGGCTGCGGTTGAACGATTCGAGGGCTTTATCCACTTTCCCCTGTTTCGCGTACACCGAGCCGACGTTGTTATACGCCCGCGCGATTCCCTTGCGATTGCGCCGGTGTTCCTCGACTTCAAGCTCTTTGCTGTAAAACATCAACGCCTTATCCCATTCCTGCTGCGCGTAAAAGAGGTTGCCGATGCAGGCGAAGGCTTTGCCGATCCCCTCCTGATCGCCGGTGTGTTCGTCCGCGTCAATGCTTCGGACGTAATATTCCAGCGCTTTGTCCCACTGCTGGGTTTCGGCGTAGGCGGAGGCCATCTTTTTGAAAATGGCCGAAATCTTTCTCAGATCGTTCGCTTTTTTCGCTTTGGCGAGGTCTTGCTTGTATAATTCAATAAATTCGTTCGTTCCACTCATAGCGGCTTCTTGGGCGTTCTTTTTCAAAAATTCGGGATTCGCGGACATGATGCGTTACATTAAACATCAAATTTGCCTGTTGTCAAGAACTTATTGATGAGGGAATTGAATCAAATTGAAGAAAAAATTGCGCGAGAAAACCTGACAGGTCTTCAAAGACCTGTCAGGCATCGGGGGTTATTGCGAAACGAGCATGCGCCCGGTCATGGCCGGAATCGTCAATTCCAGCGCGCCGCCGGAGACGTTGACCGTGTACGCCGCGTCAAGCTGATCGGCGAGCGCCGCGCCATCCGCGATCCAGCCGTTCACCGGCATCGAGAGCGTTTTCGCCTCGCTGCCGCGATTGATCGCAATCACGGCGCATTGCTGCTCGAATTTGCGGGCATAGACATAGACATCTTTCTCCGCAAACAGCGTCGTCACGTCGCCATGCGCGAACAACGGCTTCCGCGCCGTGCGAATCCCCGCGACTTTGCGATAATGATCGAGCAAGTCTTGATCTTCGCTGCCCCACGGAAACGGACGGCGGCAATCGGGATCGCGCGAGCCGAACACGCCAACCTCATCGCCATAATAAATCGTCGGCGCGCCCGGATAGCCCATCTGAAAAATCACCGCCAATTTCAGGCGTTTTTTGCCGAGTTCGTAGTCGAAATGCTTCCCTTTTTCGGCAATCACGCCCGTATCGCCGCCGCCGCCCAACAAATAAATAATTCTGGGCGTATCGTGCGAGCCGAACAGATTCATCAAGTTATAGACCGCTTCTTTCGGGTAATTCTGCTGCAAGCCGCGCAGCAAGGCCGCCGCCGCCGCCGCGTCGCCGTCCACCATCAAGAGCTTTTGAATGGCGTAGCGGAAGCCGTAATTCATGACGGAATCGAATTGATCGCCCAAGAAGAAATGCGCCGCGTCCTGAAACGTTTCGCCCAAAATGACCGGCGGCTCACCGTTCGGCAGCGTCATCGGCTTAATCTGCTTCCGAAATTCGCGCCAAAATGCGGCATCAATTTCCGGCGCGACATCCAGCCGCCAGCCGGACGCGCCGCTTTTGATCCAGCGTTTCGCAATCGCGTCATCGTTCAGCAAAATGTATGCCGCCCAACGCTGATTGTTCAACTCGCTGGCCTGCGAAACCGCCCCATTTTCGGGGGATTGAATCACCGGCAGCGAATCGTAGCCGCTCCACCCTTCGTAACGGAAATGCCCGTTTTCCTGCGTATTTTCGATCTTGAACCACGTCTGCGGCGCATACGGCGCAAGCGGCGTTCCTTCGCTGGCGAATTGCTCTTCCGCCATGCGCTGCGCGTCGGCCTGCGTCGCGTTTTTCGCGTTCATCGTCTCGTACACCCGCGCCCAATATTCATACGCGCCGACTTCCTTATATTTTCCGTAGCGATCAAAATAAATCGAATCGTCGCCGACATGATTGAACACGCCGTCGAGCATCAAATACATGCCGCGTTTCCGCAGTTCGTCGGTCAGGTTTTTGAAATCCTCCGCCGTGCCGAACATCGGGTCAATCTGTTCGTAGTTGCCCGGGTCGTATTTATGATTCGAGGCCGCTGTGAAAATCGGATTCAGGTACAGCACGGTCACGCCGAGGCTTTGCAGATAATCCAATTTCTGGCGAATGCCTTCGAGATCGCCGCCAAAAAAGTCATTGTTGAAATAGGCATCGTTGTCGTTCACGCTCGGAATGCCGGGCAAGTCATTCCATTGTTTCAACGCGGCCGGCTCGGCGCCGCGCGCTGTCGCTTTCGCCGCATCGTTCGCCGGGTTGCCGTTAAAAAAGCGATCAGGGAAAATCTGGTAAATAATCGCTTCTTTCATCCAATTTGGCGTTTTGAACGCGGCGTCGTACACGGTCAACGGGAAAAACGCCGCGCCCTGCATCGCGGTTGCGCCCGTGCCGCCGCCCTTGCTGTCATCGCCATATTCCTTGAAGTCGTTCAGCCGGAATTTGTAGCCGTACAGCGCGGGTTCGGTCAGCGTGAATGCGCCTTCCCACACATCCACCTCGCCGCCGCCTTCGACGGTTTTCGTCTCTTTGAGGCGCATTTCGATTTGCTGCGCGGGCGTGTCATATTGCGCGACGCCATGAATCACCGTCGCCTTGTTGACGAGCAGCGCGACGGTTTTGAGATCGCCTGTTCCGGCTTGCAGGCGCAGTGTGACTTCCTGACCGGTCGGCACGGCCTCGAACGGCGCGCGATAATCGAGGCTGTACGTGTCGTGATACAGCAGATCGGCGCGAATGCTGCCGTCATCGAAGAGCGGCTGATGCGTCGCCATTTCGAAGAGAAAAGTCACCTCTTTGGCTTCTGGCAGGCTGAATGCAACTTTATCGCCGGAGAGCTTGCCGTCTTTGCCATACACTTCTTTCTGTTCCGCGCCCACCGCGACGTGATAGGCGTATTCTCCCTGCGGCAGGGCGAGTTTGACCGAATAGATGCCGGAAAATTCCTGATCGCGCAGCAGCAGGTCGGCGTCGGCGGGGAAATTGCCGACAAGACGCGGCAACTGCTCATCCGGCAGCAGCGCGTAGCGGGTACTGTCCGTGATTTTGTGCGAATCGTCTTGATAATAAAACGTCACGTCCTGCTCCGTTTTGATTTCGAGCGGAATGTTCGCGCCGTCCATTTTTCCGTCTTGCCCATAATTTTCAGCCCAACTGCCGCCGACCGCGACTTTATATTCATACAAGCCGACCGGCAAATGACCGGTGAACACATAAAAATTCCGGCTGAGCATGTTCATGCGCGTCGTTTCCGCCGCCGGATCCCATTCGCCGCCGAATTGCCCGCCGGTATGGCCGAGCTCGTTTTGCAGATTGCCGACCAACACGACGCGCCGCGCCGGAACAAAGGTGTCGCCCTGCGCAATGTCAATCAGATGCGTGTCGGCGCGAAACGTGAATGTGACCGTCCGGTTCTCCGCTAATTCAAGCGGAATCGGCTTGCCGTTCTCTTTGCCGTCCAGCCCGTACACAGGGCGTTTCGACTCGCCGACGGCGACGCGGTAGGTATATTGGCCTTGCGCAAGCTGAGATTCGAGCGTAAACGCGCCGTCGCCGTCTTCGTCGTCCATTTTCAGGACTTCGCCGCTTTTTTCGCCGACGTTCCAGAGAATCAGGTAGGCTGAATTTTCCGTCTGCGCCTGCGTCGTGCCGGTCAGCGCCAATCCGCCACACAACAGCAGCAGCGCGGAGGCGATGAACCCAAATCGTTTCTTATTCATGGGATTTTCTCCAATGCGGGAACGCTGTCGGACCTCTTCAATGTGTCTGACAGCTTTGTCCATAAGCTTTTCTGTCAATACAAATACCGACTACAAAAGAAAACGGGGGATGAGTTTCATCCCCCGTTTCATATACGCCTCTTCGATGCTCAGGCGATTAGAACCACACTTCGCCTTTGACGCCGAACACGACCGCGCTGTCATCATCGCCGTATTCGCCGCCGAATCCGCTTTTGTCATTCGTCGTGAAGTAAGTCACGAACGGCTGAATTTGCGGACGGCCATAGTAATCGCTGTTAATCGTGAAGGTCGGAGCAGCGGACACGCCGATGCGGATTTCCGTATCTTCGCTTTTGCCCCATGCGCCCGGATTGTCAAGCGTCTGCATCCCAACGGTTGCGCCAAGTTCAAAACGGAAATTGTCATTGACTTTGAAGCTCGGCCGCAGCGAAATGCCGCCGCGTTGCAGGCTTTCTTGTCCATACAGCGTATCGCCGCTCATGAACGTGACTTCCGTGCCAAGCTGGATTTTGTCCGTCAGATTGCCCATGCCGTAAGATGAGAAGAAGAACGTTTTGGCGTCTTCATCCGCGCCGTCAACCCACTGCCCAAAATTCAAGCCTTTGGCGTTTGCGCCGATGCCCGTGCCATACGCCACCGCATGTTGCGCCCAGCCATTCATGCCATAGAATTTCGTATTGTAGATCACGCCGACGCCGAAGCCGGTTTCCGCCGCATTCGAATTCTTGCTTTCCACCCAGTTGCCTTCTTCATCTTTCGTTTTCGTGATGTCGGCATTGGCTTGCGTATAGAATTTTCCGGCCAACGTCAACGAGCCGCCGGGAACGTTAAAGCCATATTCCCCTTCGACCGACGTAATCGTTTTGTTCGATTTGCCAATCGGCAGCAGGTTGGCGGAATCTTTGCCATTTTCCGCGCCCGGATCGGTCGCCACAACGGCTAACGCCAACTTGTCCTGCGAATAGCCGAAGCCCACGCCGGAAGACTGTTTGTAGAATTCGCCAGACAACGCGGTGGCATTCCGGTTATGGAATTTCCGGCCAGCCCACAACGACGCATTTTCCGGCAGGATCGAGAGTCCGCCGAGTTCAACATACGCCTCTTTGACTTCGTAATTCGCTTTGCCGTTATCATGCTCTGAGCCAGAGGATGAATAGAGATACGAATCGCCGTTGCCGTATTCAGAGCGGATGATGAAATTGCCCCATGCGCCGCCTTCCGTGGCAAACTTCTTTTTCGTGATCCATTCCACTTGGTTCGCATTTTCACTCGTGCCGGTGATGCCTAAGAAATAATCCCCTTTGCCGAATGTCGTGCTGGTGGAAGACAGGTCATCATTGTAACGCAGGCCGACGTTGCCATAGCCATGAAATTCCCAATCCTTAATAAAAGACACGGCATCGAGTTTTTGTTCAATGGCTTGCAGCCGGGTTTCCAAGTCCTGCGTTTTTTGTTCTGCGTCCTGCGCTGAAGCGATCACAGGAAACGTCATCATTGTTCCAACAATACCAGAAACGATTAATTTATTCATCTGTCACAATCTCCTTGAAAAAAGTATTTCCTTCGTTGTCTCCGAGATTCTCCTTTATCAGAAGAACCGCGGCGCGCGAAGCGATTTTCATAATGCTGTTCGTTTACGTGTTGATTTTTCTAACCTGATAATGTCAATCCCCCCTATTTCTTCCAGACATCCCCCCTTTTTTGAGCAATGTGTCTATCATGAGGAGCGCCCGCGCTGCGCGTTGACGCTCCGAGCTTCCCTGAAACTATTCTTTTGTTCCGCCGAGCGTCAAGCCGGTGACTAAGAATTTTGAGGACGCCATGAAGAGCGTCATGACCGGAATCGTCACCATCAGCGACCCGGCGGAGAACATGCCCCATTGGGTCTGAAATTGCTGCATCATGCGGAATAAGCCGAGCGGCCACGTGTACATCGCTTCTTTTTGCAGAATCACGCGAGCTAACACAAAATCATTCCACGCCGCCATAAAGTTGAACAAGAACACAATTGAAAGCGCGGGCGCGGAAAGCGGCAGAATGATGCGGTAAAACGCGCCAAGCTGCGAGGTGCCGTCAATCATGGCGGCGTGTTCCAACTCTTCGGGAATCGTATCGTAATACCCTTTCAAAATCCAAATACTGAACGGAATGCTTGTGACGCTGTACGTGACCACCAACCCAATCCAGGTGTTAATAATGTCTAACTTCGCGGCCAGAATGTAAATCGGCACTAAAAGCATGACGCCGGGAATCATCTGCGTGGTCAGCAGGAAGATCAAGCCTGCGGTGCGTCCCGGGAAATTCCAGCGCGAGAACGCATACGCGGACGTTGACGCTAAAATAACGCCGATAACCGCGGTGGACATCGTAATGACCGCGCTGTTCCACAGCCAGCGCACAAATTCTTTCTCAACAATGACTTTTTTGAAATTCTCAAGCGTCGCATCGCTCGGAATGATGCTCAAGCTTGTGGATAAGGCGCGATCTCCGGGGCGCAGCGAGATGCTCAGAACGCGCAGCGCTGGGTAAATCGTCATGATGCAGGCCATAATCAAAATCGCATGAACGATGACGCGATCAAATGGGCTGTCCTGCTGCAATTTTCGTTTAAAAAACCATTCCATAAACGGCTGTTGTTTTTCCATGGCAACGTCTCCTTAACCAAGAAGGGATGTTCGGGCGGGGAAGCCCCGCCCATCCAGTGACTTGAAATTCGTGAACAGGCCGCCGACCGCATTACGCGGCGGCTTTCTTTTTGCGTCCGCCTAAGCCCAAATCGAGTTTCACGATCCGCATATACCCAACGCAGAAGGTGAGCAGAATCATAAACACGACGAGCGCGAATGCTGCCGCGAACCCGTACCGGTTATATTCAAACGCGGAGCGGAAGAGCGCCGTGACCAGAATGTCCGATGTCTCGCGTTCATATTCGTTAATCATGTACGGCACGTTGAAATTGTTGAATGTCCAGATGACGCCTAAAATCACGGCGGGCGTCATAACCGGCTGAATCATCGGCAGCGTGATGTTCCAGAATTGCTGCAATTTCGATGCGCCGTCCACGTCGGCGGCTTCGTAATACGTGACCGGAATGCTCTGCAATCCGCCGAGCAGAATGACCATCATGAACGGCACGCCTAACCAGATGTTCACGATATTCATGGCGACGTAATTCCAGAAGGGGTCAACCTTCCATTGAATCGCGGTCATTCCGATTTTCGTCAACAGGATGTTCAAAAAGCCGTACTCATAGTGAAACTCGCCGCGCCATGCCAGCACTGCGATAATTTGCGGCATCGCCCATGGCACAATAATCATGGTGCGATAGATGCCTTTCATAAAGCCCATTGTCGGACGATTCAGCAGCATCGCCAATCCCAAGCCCAACGTGGTGTGGAAGAAGACTTGAATCACTGTCCAGAGAATCGTTCTGCCGAAAAGCGGCATGAAATGCGCTTGTTTCAAGACCGGCATGGTAAAAATTTCTTTGAAGTTTTGGATGCCGTAAGACAATCCGAAACTTGGGCCGGGGTTCGCTAACGATTGTTCAAGGAATGTCGTTCGGTGCTTCGCAAAATTCTCTTTGCCAATCGTCTGTTCAAGCGTCTTCAAAAATTCCTTCTGCGACGAGAACGCCGCGCCAATCATCCCTTTTTGTTCTTGTAATTTGAGAACAATGCCTTCTGGAATTTGTTTCTTTAACGCGAAGAGATTGCGTTTGGTGATTCTCACAATCCCGTTGTTATTTTCAACATTTTGTAAAAAAACATCTTTGTATTGCGTCACGGCTTCCGCGCCGAGCGCGCCTTGTAATTCTGTCAAAAAAGCGTCTTCTGAGGCAAAGACTTGATCGGTCAAGCCTTTCAATTGAACTAACACGCTCTCCGGCACGCCGTGTTGTTGCAGTTTTGCCAGCGTCGGTTCCGTAATATTAAAACTTTTCTTGAAATTATCGAGGCTCATGTTGCTGAACGCGAGCCGAAATTCGTATAATATCGGATAAATAAAGAGCAACGTTATCCCGATAACTGCGGGCGCAAGCAGCATAATCGGCGCTGCGTATTTATGCTTCAGTGTTTTTTCAAAGACGTAATACAGGAGCAATTCGAGCAGAATCGTTCCGATTGCAATCGCAAGAATAACAAGGCCGACTTGCTTGAGACTGGCAAACATGATTTGCGGCGTAAGTGATCCCATAGTATTTTCCTCCGTGAGGAACAGGGGCAGGCGGCGCATTCCGCCTGTCCCGTATTCCGGCGTCTCAAGTTATTTCATGGTTGCCACGCAAGATTCTGCGCTTTTCTGCATTGCCAAGGCGGCATCTTCAGGAGACTTCTGATTTGCCATAACCGCGTTCAACTCCGGTTTCATGGCATCCCAGTTACAACGCATCTGCAATACAATCGGCATCGGCGTGCCTTTTGCCATCTGATCGGCCGAACCGGCCAGAATCGCATCGCTCGTGACGGCTTCGCTGGCTAAGGCATCTTTCCGCGCAGGGAGGCGGGACAGCGTTTTGATGATGTCAATCTGATTATCCATGTTTGTGGCATAATCAACGAATGCCATAACGGCTTCCAGTTTCGCGTCGGCCACGCCCGCGCTAATCATGAAGAATTTGCCGCTGGTGTAAGAGGCCGGCCATTTTTGCGTTGACGACACCATCGGGATCGCGGCGGTCGCGAATTTATCGCCCAACACTTTCTTATAATCGCCTAACGACCAGTCGCCGTTGATAATCATCGCGGCTTTGCCTTCTTTGAAGAGCGTATCCGCTCCGGCGTAATCGCTTTCGCTCGGAATCACTTTTTCCGTAAATTTCAGGCTGTTCAAGAATTTCAAGGTGGCGACCATTTCCGGGGAATTCAATGTCGGCGTGACGCCGTCTTCACCAAACACTTTGCCGCCGAATCCACCCAGCCATGGCACCATCCAGAACGGCTCAATCTGATTGTACACCAAGCCATACTGTCCGTCTTTCGTCAATTCTTTGGCTTTGGCGATCATTTCGTCCGTGTTTTTCGGGGCTTCAGGCAGCAACGCTTTATTGTACATTAACATGAGGTGGTTGCCGTTTGCGACCGGCACGCCCCACGTTTTGCCGTCCAATTTCACGCCAGACACGGCAGATTCAACAAACACGCTCATGTCAAACAGATCATCAATCGGTTGAATCAACCCGGCTTTCGTGAACGGGCCGGCATGGTCACTGACTGTCCAGATCAGGTCAGGCGCGTTGCCTGCCAAGCTGGAGGTCTGATAATCTTCGCGCAACACTTCCGTGTCTTTGGTCACGAGATCAATTTTAATATCGGCATGTTCGGCCATGAATCCATCAACTAATTTTTTGACAAATTGGAATCCGCCATCGGCTTCCCCTTCTTGCGTCCAGAACTGGATCGTCGTCTCTGCTTGAGCCATTCCGGCCATCATCATGCCGCCCATCATCAGCGATGCAATCAAGCGTTTCATAGTGTGTGAACTCCTTACTGAAGGTGTGTAGATGTAGTGGTTACGACAAACATTTCCTCAAAACACGTCCTCTTTCGCGCGGGCAAGTCCGGGTTCTGCGCCCTTTCTGCCCTTTCATCACCCCCCTTGCGATGTTAAGGTTTTGACCGAATTGCCAATCACCATTCTCGTATTTAATTTAATGGTGCTGGCAAAATCCGAATATTCCCGTCGAATGCGCTTCAAGAGCAGCCGCACGACATTCTGCGCGATTAAATCAATCGGCTGTTCAACAACAGTCAGCGTCGGTTCAATCAATTCAAACGATTCAAACGGGTCAAACCCAATCAGCGACATGTCCTCTGGAATCCGCAGTTGAATTTTATGCAACGCGAGCACCGCGCCAATGGTCATGGCGTAATTCGTGACATACACAGCGGTCGGGCGGTCTGCTGACGCGCAAAGTTTTTTCATCGCTTGATACCCGCCGGTCTGCGTGAAGTCCCCCCAGACCACCCACTCTTCATTGACCGGCAAATCATACGTCTGCATGGCGTTGTAATACCCCCGCAGACGCTCCTGACTGACAAGCGAATCCGGCCTTCCGCCAATAATTGCGATGTTGCGGTGGTTATGCCGAATCAACTCTTCGACCGCCCGAAATGACGCATTCATGTTATCAATAATGACGGCGTCTGTTTCAATCCCTGCAATCAGATGGTCAACCAACACCACCGGAATTTTTTTGCTGATGTATTTCTGAAGAATTTCCCTGCTCGCCCCGGCGAGATTGGACGGGAATAAAATCACGCCGTCAATATACCGGTCTTGCAGAAATGACAGCTTGCGTTTTAATACATCTTTATCTTTTTGATAATCGCAAATAATTAAACTGTACCGCTCATGTTCAAGGGTTTGTTCAATCACTGTCGTGATGGACGTGACGAAAATATCAAAATCCGGCGTCACGAGCGCAATCGCCATCGAGCGTTTCCGCTTGAGGCCGCGCGCCAAAATGTTTCCTTTAAATCCAAGCTCCCCAATCGCCTGTTCAACGCGCAAGCGGTTTGACTCTCGTAATTGGTAGCCGTTCAAATACCGCGACACCGTGCCAACGGAAACCTCTGCTTTTTGAGCCACATCATAGACCGTCGCAGCCATGAGCATCCTTCGATAGGGCGATTCAGCATCTTTCAGCAAGCTGCCTTGCGCATTGAAAAGAATAAAAAATATCGAATAAGAATCACTGATTCATTTTGAAACGCATTTTGTTTTTGAATCATTTCAATGTTGATGTTAATATGCTAAACGATATTCAATTTGTCAAGAAAAATAATAAGAAAATTTTAAAAAGCCTCTTTAAAAATAAAAGTATTTTATTTACATATAATTACAATGTCATTTTTTAAAATAATTCATATTGAATCAATTTGTTATAATTAAATCAATTCAATTTTGGCGATAGATTGGGAGGAGTTGAACAAATTGAAGCAATCTGTTTCAAGCGCGAACATCAGCATGTTCGCGTTGCCGTTTCCGGCTGCCAGAGATAGCAGGCAAGATCGGCGCGTCCGTCCTGATCAA
>CAZCGG010000009.1:43708-46226 GCA_964498135.1 uncultured Candidatus Moduliflexus sp. | reverse complement strand
GCCGTCGCTTTGACCAGCATCATCGGATTGACGAACATCCCCAGCCCAACGCCTCCGCCGAAGCCATTATCTACAAAATCATCGAATTCCCCGTTCGGAAAGACTCCGCTGCCATAGACGCTCATCCAAGGATATTGGGCATACGCCGAATTCGTCAGCAACGCCAAGCTCATCACAACTGCCAGCAATAATTTTTTCATGCGTTTACGCTCCTTGAAGAAACGGGGGCGGCCATGTTTGGAATGGCATTCTCCCGTCAAATCATATCAAATAAGGGGTCATTATGGATTACGGAACCGGTTTGCTTAGAGCAATCACGGTCGCATCATATTGTTCTTTTATTCAAGGAGTATGCCAGAAGCCTGAAAACGGGAGATGATGAGAATGGCTGCCGCAATCATGGCGTACATTGCGACGCAAAGCAGAAATATAAATTCCGAATGCAACGATTTTTAGGAAGGCAACGAAATAAAAAAACTCAGTTTCTTAGCGAAACTGAGTTTTTAGGTAACGCAAAAACCCGCGACGTAGCGCAACCGTTTTCGGTTTAGAACAGGGCGCGAATCAACATCGTTTTCGCGGTCACGCCGTCCAGTTTTTCGATTTTCGCAATAGCGTCCTGCATGTCATGCTCATACGCTTCATACGTCAACATCACAAGCGGCACGCTGTCCACCGGATGCACTTCCTGCTGAATCACGGACGCGATGCTGATGCGATATTCCCCTAACACTCCGGCGATGGCGGCAAGCACGCCGGGACGGTCAAGTACGGTGAAGCGCAGATAATACCGCGCGACAAATTGATTGCGCGGCTGAATCGTTAACGCTTGCTCATCCACCGTCAGAGGGAACACGAGCGGCACGCGATTTGCCACGCCGCGATCAATGCCTCTGGCGATGTCCACAAGATCGCTGACGACTGCGCTGGCCGTCGGCATCATGCCCGCGCCGCGCCCGTAAGACATGGTGGAATCCACAATATCCCCAACCATGTACGCCGCGTTAAATGAGCCGTTCACCTTTGCCAAGAGATGTTCCTCGTGCAGCATTGTCGGATGCACGCGCACTTCAATTGCGTTATCAATGCGGCGGCTAATGGCTAACAGCTTGATTTTATAGCCCAATTCCGTCGCAAATTTAATATCAAGCGGCTGCAACCGGCTGATGCCTTCGGTAAACACCTGATCCATCGTCACGTATTTTCCAAACGCGAGATACGTCAAAATGATGATTTTGTGCGTGGCGTCAATCCCTTCGACATCGAAGGTCGGGTCGGCTTCCGCATAGCCAAGCTCTTTCGCATGTTGCAGCACGACGCCGTAACTCTCCGCCTTTTCGGTCATTTCGGTTAAAATGTAATTCGTCGTGCCGTTGAGAATGCCGTAAATTTCGCTGAAATTATTGGCGATCAGCCCTTCGCGCAGCGAGCGGATCAACGGAATGCCGCCGCCGACGCTGGCTTCAAAGCCAACATCCACATGATGCTGCATGGCGGTTTCGAAAATTTCCTGGCCATGTATGGCGAGCAGCGCCTTATTCGCGGTGACGACATGCTTGCCGTTGCGCAGGGCTTGCAAGATAAATTTCTTCGCCGGTTCATAGCCGCCGATCAATTCAATGACAATCTGAATCGTCGGATCATTCAAAATATCGTTGGCGTTGGTGGTCAGCAGCGACGGGTCAACATCTATTCCGCGCGGCGTGGTAATGTCAAGATCGGCAATTTTGACGATTTCCAATGAAACGCCCGCGCGCGCTTGCAAGAGTTCTTGCTGCTGCCGCAGGGTTTTGATGACGCCAGCGCCGATAGTTCCGAATCCGATCAGCCCGATCCGTATGGTTTTCATGACTGCGAACGCCGCCGGAAACGGGCGACAGCGCGAACGGTCAACGCACGCGCTCCCGTCGTCCGGCGTTCCCCACCGTAATTAATAGTGGTCGTGGTCATGATCATGATCGTGGTCATGATCATGGTGATGATGGTCGTGACCGTGAGCCTGTTCCTCCTCGACGAATTTCACGCAAATCTTCCCTTCGTCGTCGCGATCTAAATAATATTCTCGGCGATCCATGTCCGCCGGATTGTAGCCGCTTTCAAGCACGTCTCGCGTGGCGTCAAGGCTCACAAGCAATAATTCACGGATGAACGGATGGTCTTTCAACTGCGCGGCGGGCGTTTCGCCAAGCGTAATGGCGGCGGACAAGGCTTTTTGAGCATCCTCCACCTGTTGCTGCTGCATGAAGAAGTACGCCATAATTTCAAGCCGCCGCCGCAAGCGCTGAATCACCACGTCTGTCAATTTCGCCTCAACCACTTTTTGATACACGCCTTCCTTGCGTTCCTGCCGCGTTTCCGGCGTGATCTCAATCGCGCTGTCTTCCTGATCGAGCAATTCCTGCGCGTAGTCCGCGAGTTCATTCAATGGCAGATGCCACGTGAGAAAATGATCTTCCTTGAACAGGTCGGCAGACATGCGCTGGAAATTTGGCTGCTGTTTCAACTCATCAACCTTCAA
>CAZCGG010000009.1:39619-43608 GCA_964498135.1 uncultured Candidatus Moduliflexus sp. | reverse complement strand
GTCTCCGGCCATCATTTCCTGCGTTAAAAAAATCAATTGCGTTCCCGTGCCGTCAACTGGGCTGATTAAGGCTTTATAGCGGTGATGTTTAATCGCGCCTAGCAGCGGCTTGACAGTGGTTTCGATCTCAAGGCCGACGGATTTCAATTTATACAGGCTTTTTCGGGCCGCTTTCCGCAGCGCCTTGATGGGGTGTGCATCATTGATTTCCGCCAACAGTTGCGCGGCTTTGAGGGACGGAATGTTTCCTAACCCGTTAATCCCGATTTCGGCAAGCGTTTCATTGGTTTCACGCGCCATTTTTTCTAAAAGCGGCAGCAATTTTTCGCCTAAACGCGGGCGCAGCCCTTTTAAGATCGTTTCAATTTCTTTCGTCGGCATCGCTTGCAGCGTTCCGAGAAACGTTTGCAGCCGTTCCTGATCAATTCCGACAACTTTTTCTAATTCTTCGGCAATCTGTTCGATAAGGCCGGTTTGCCCGTCGGGCGTCTGTTCATACGTTTTTTCCATAGTCATGTTCTCCGCTGATTCCATCCTGTCAGACAGGTTTCCGAGGATTTAATCGTTCTGCTTTACTATAAAAGAAATTTTCGTCACGTAACCAAGCCGCAAATCAGATGTCAAGTTATTATCCGTAAATCCGCGTCATTTTCTCGTTTTCTCCTCGCGCCGTTGCCAGATATTTCGGCGGTTTCCGGCAACGTTTCGCATGCGCATAAAAAAACCTTGCGAGGGTTTGCGCCTTTCGCAAGGTTCATGAATCGCACTGCGTCGAAGTGGTTCGGCCTAAAAATTAAATTCGACTTTGTTGAGAATCTGATAAATATTTTCGTCGTTAAATTCTTCATCGCTCAGCGCGTAATCTAAGTAGAGCGTGTAATTGAGCGATTTCCCCAATTGATAGTTCACATCGCCAAACACCTGAAAGCCGTAGCCGCTCCGATTGTTGCCCTCAAACGCGGATACCAAGATTTCCGGCACCGCAAAACAGAGCGCGCCGAATTTCAACCCCAATTTATCCGTGACATTTGCGTCCGCCGTGCTGCGGAAATAGACGAGTTGAAACGGGTCTTGCTTGCCGGTGAAGAGCGCGAGATTTTGCTGTTCTTGCGGCTGAACGATTGTCGGGCGGGATGGTTGAATGCCGCCGATCAATGAACGCCCCGTCGCGTTTGAAGTGGTGGGCATTGCGCTATTTTTTTCGACGCCGCTCGTCGCTGCGCCGCTTCCATATCCGGCCTGCACGTCAACCGTCCAATTGCCGACGCCGACATTCGCTCCGCCGGAAACGTAATATCCGGCGAGATCCAAATTGATCGCCTGATTAATATCTTCTTCGGAAATTTCCGCGACGGTGAGCGTTTCGCCTTCAACCTCTTCGACGTCTCCGCCGGAAATGCCAAATTCGGTGTAGATGGACACATCGGCAACCTTGCGCGTCATTCCGGCGGTTGCGACATAGACAGGCTCGCTTTTCTCTGCTTGAAAGGGCAGGGCAAAGCGTTGCGCCGCGCCAGATTCATCGGCATACTCCGGCAATTTCGAAACGACTTGCCCATACGAATTTTTATGATGAAGATTAAAATGCGACAATCTCCATTTCCACGGCGCGTCTATCATTCCGGTTTCATCCGAAAACACTGACGACGCGCGCGTTTGCGTTGGCGCGGAAAAAATAGAAGCGTCATTCATTTCGAATTGCAGCGAGACTTCTCGTTGGCTTGAATCGGTGAACGCGGCATCAGCATCGAAGTCTTCGTCAAGAATATCGAGATATTCTTCAAAATTCTGAAAATACGCAGTTTCTTCACGTTCAAGACGAATATTCGCGTTCGAAATATTGTTATGCCACCGCGCGTCGCGCTCTTCTTGAGCGGAAACGCTAGCTGCGATCACTCCTAATAAAAGGAGGCCGCCGCAAAAAACTGAGAAGAATTTCATGATCGAACCTCGCGTCTTTGTTTGTAAAGATATTATTACAGCATTATTCACTTCCATTGATGCAGGCATCAGGAATGCGAAATCTTGATTTCGCTGTCAAATCAAAATTTGACACGTCTGAATTGTTCAACGCGAATGAATAATACTATACCGCATCTATAATAGAAGTATGCGCAGACATGCCATAAAAGTAAAGTAAAAAATTAAAGAAACAAGAAACTTTTCAAGGTCGAGCATAAAACTTCAAAAGTCTTCAGAACTTTTGAAGTTCTTTATAAGAATTGCGAAATAACTACCAAAACAAAGCCGCTTTAAAAAGTGAACTCCTCAAAAAAAAGAGGCGCGCCGGAGCGCGCCTCTTGAGGTAACTTCAAAACACGTCTTAGAAGTTGTAGTTGAAGCGAACGCGAGCGCCAAACGCCGTGCCGTCTTCGCTGCCGCCGATGTCGCTGGCATTCGCAAAAGACACGCCGAATTTGATTTTCGCGCCTTCAACAGGCAGCTGATGTCCATACGAGCTGAACACATACATGTGATTGCTGTCGTTCGCATCTTCCGTCGTAAACCCACCGGCAACCTGCAACAGATCGGCTTCGCCCACTGGAATCTGCACATACCCGCCAGCGCTGGTCGTTTTCACTTCGTCTTTGTCAACTTCTTTTGTGCTGATAACATTCCCGTCAGCGTCAACTGTCGTTAAAATATCTTTGCCGTCATCAGACTTCATTGCGCCAGTCACGCCCAGCGTAATATTGCCCAATTTTGCTTCAACCATTGTGCCGAAACCCAACACCGTCAATTCGCCTTTGGCGTCGCTGTCTTGCGGAGAAGACATCAGATATTCGCCGCCGAGTTTAATCGTGAAATTGCCGGGATTGATCACCAACACGGGACGAACGCCCAAATTATTCGATGCCACTTTCGATACTGATCCATCGTTCGTATTAAGAACGCTCAAATTGTCGGTATCAAACGCGAGTCTTGCGTCGAGTTTCATCGTATCGCTGAATTTGACGATTACGCCCATGCCATTGGGATTGCGCCCGCGCACTTTGTTCATTTCATAACGGCCAACCGCGCCGGGAACTTCCGCGATGTACACATCTTCGCCTTTTGCGAACATGTCTTCAGCTTCCCAATGACCGACTTTGAATTCAAATGAGGAATTTCCCAACGATGCGGTCACATCGCATGACGTATACCCGCCGTCAACCTGAATTTCAAAGCAGCCTTTGCTGGCAAAGAAAAAGCCGTTTTCATTTTCCGTCCGCGCTTCTAATGTCGTCTCAACGCGGCCATCATTGTCAAACTTCACCAAATCCTGTCCTGCATCATCAAGCGAGCTGGAAGAAATCGTCGAGTTCGTTTCTACGTTCGCGCTTAATTTCAATTCAGCATACGCGGGCATTGCCATAAAGCCGGCGCACAATACAGCAAACAATGTACGTAACTTCATATTATTATCTCCTTATTATTTACAATTAAAGTATTGAGGCAAATGAAAAAATTTCATCCGCTCAACGGCGATACATCCAGAACAAAACTTTTCGTAAGAAAAGTCTTATTTGTTTTTCACTGACAATACGCATAATAGAACATTATCGAAATTTGTAAAGGAAAATTTTAAAAAAAAGATAATTTTTTGATCGCTATCGGGAACTTTCCCTGGTTTTACTTGTCTAATGCCGTTCAATTTTTTTTAAATTTATTGGAATGAGCGCGAGATTGTTGTTGGGATGTGTTGATTTTTTTTGCGGAATCCACTTAATATTTCAAAAAAGGCTGGGGGAGAAATTGAATAACTAATAATATGATTTGGCCGGCGGTTTTTCGGTCAAGAGGTTGAAAATACTGTAATGCACTCAGTTCCTGATAAAAACGACAGCGAAAAGGAGAAGGGAACGAATTGAAGGTATGAAGCGGCTCGAATTCGTTCTTTATTTTTCATTCGTTGTCGTTTTTGTTAGGAACTGAGCTGTAATGCATAATCAGAGATATTTTTGTAAAGAAAAAAATAATCATTTTTAGAGAAATTTCGGGAACTTTTT
>CAZCGG010000009.1:19577-39519 GCA_964498135.1 uncultured Candidatus Moduliflexus sp. | reverse complement strand
GATATTTTTGTAAAGAAAAAAATAATCATTTTTAGAGAAATTTCGGGAACTTTTTTGAAAGAGTCGGTGATGTGATGTCATGAAATGACACACGCAGCATGAAAACAGGAGTGTCAAATCTTGATTTGACACGGCGGAACGGCGAAATCAAGATTTCGCGCTCCTGATTTACATAGGAAAATGGTCTAAAGGAGATTTTAAAAAGCCCTTAAATTCTTTCGAAAGCGCGATTGGAGCAGATCTTGCGGGAGGCGTCGCCGTTGCCGCATTTTTTCGTTGACATTTCATCAGCGATTTTCTGAAGTACGCGATGCGTCGTGGATAAAGAAGTCATTTTTATGGATGAAAAGAATGTTGTCAGACGGTTCTACGATTCTCTGACAGCAGTTTCTCGAATCAGGAGGTTGTTTTATGATGAGATGGTTTCGAAATATGCTGCTTGGCATGATGATTCTGCTTGCCGGTGTTCAGGCGGCCGCACAGGCGCAAGCGCTGACGGAAGACCCGAAAACGCTGACGCCATCGCCGGGAAAATCATTAATCTATTTTTATTACAGTCGTCAATCGTTAACAGGAAAAACAGAAGTCGCCCTCGATGAAATGGTTTCTCCGATTGGCAAAAAAACATTCGCCGTCTGGGAAGTCGCGCCGGGAAAACATGTGATGACCTTTACGTTTCAACGGTTGTTCGGCTCTTTTGACAAATATCCGACCAAAATTACCTGCGAGCCGGATCGCATCTATTTTTACCGGCTCTTTCCTTATACCGATACCACGAACAGCAGCACCGGCGTGGCCGCGTATAGGTTCATGACCTCATCTGAAGAGGCGGGGCGGAAGGCGATCCGAAAATACCGCTTGGCAGGCTGGTTTAAAGATGGAAACGTCATCTATCTTGATCAAGCGCTGAAGGAGAAATGGGACAAAAAAGAGAAGGAAGATAAGCAGGAAGCGGAAAAGACGCCGGAAACGCCTCATGACATCGAAGACGAGGAGAGCGAGGAGCAGCCCGCGACGCAAGCGCCGGTGAATGCGCCCACGCCCGAACAGCTCGATGCGCAAGCCGAGACGCCTCAGGCAAAGGCTGCCGGGCAATGTTACGCGCTGATGATCGGCATTGCCAAATATGCTGAACTCGAACCTCTCCCGACCGCCGTGAATGACGCGGAAGCAGTCGCGGACGTTTTGCGGGCGAAATATGGGTGCAGCGTGCAAACCGTATTGAATGAAAAAGCCACGCGCGAAGGCATTCTCGACACGTTGAGCGTCTTCCAGAAATTGCTGAAGCCGGAAGATCTGCTGTTGATGTATTACGCCGGGCGCAGCCGCTTGGAGGCCGATTCGCAGCTTGCGTATTGGCTGCCGGCGGACGCCAAGCAAGACAGCATGACGCAGTGGCTTGGCGTGGATATGATTACGGCGACGTTGAAACAGATTCCCGCCCGGCACGTGCTGATTCTCGCCGACAGCCGCTATTCGGGGATGTTGATGAAAGCGCGTTTGGCAGATTTGGCGAATCCGGCGATGCGCGCGCAGGCGATTGAGCAACTTCAGGCCAAACCGGCGCGGATCGCGCTGACCAGCGGCGCAGATCAGCCAATCGGTAAAACTGGGCAACATCTTTCGCTGTTCGCCTCAGCCGTCGTGGCCGTATTAACCGAGCCGCGCGCGCCGTTGTTTCCCGCCGAAGAACTTTTTCAGGCGGTGTTTGAATCCGTCGCCGGACAATCCGATCAAACGCCGGAGTTCGGCGCAATTCGGAATTCCGGGCATGACGGCGGCGATGTGGTCTTGCAGGCGCAATAAATTTCGGGGATCAGAGGAGTCGCGCATCAAAACCTGAGAGGTCTTCAAAGACTTCTCAGGTTTTTTTATTTGCGTTTTCTTTCTTGACAATCGCGCTGACAGCCAAATGTCTATAAAAAACGACAGGTTTTGAAAACGTCGTTTTCTCGGCAAGTAGGTATCCTGACGGCGGCAGCGCGTCGCTGTCATTTACGATGAACGCGAGTATGAACCAAAAGGAGAAGCGGCTATGTTGAGTTCGAAAATGAAGCAGGCGTTGAATAAGCAGATTAATTTTGAATTTTTTTCATCCTACCTTTATTTAGCGATGGCGGCTGATTTTGACGCCAAAAATCTGGATGGATGCGCGGCGTGGATGTACGCGCAGTCGAAAGAAGAATGGGGACATGGCATGAAGATCTTCAAATATATTAATGATCAGGGCGAAAAAGTGACGCTGGAAGCCATCGAAACGCCGCGCGCTGAATGGAAATCTCCGCTTGAGGTGTTCGAGCAATCGCACAAACACGAGCAAGAAGTGACGAAGCGGATTAGCAGCATGATGAAACTCGCGCAGGAAGAGAACGATTTTGCGACGCTCGCCTTTTTGCAATGGTTCATTACAGAACAAGTCGAAGAAGAAAACAACGTCGCCACAATTGCGGATAAGCTGAGAATGGTCGGCGACAACCCGCAAGGCATTTTCATGATGGATCGCGCCTTAGCCTCAAGAGCATCTTAGCAAGCCGAAACCTGACAGGTCTTCGAAGACCTGTCAGGTTTGTTTGTCTGACAACGTGAATCTTCATCCCACCGCCAGCGACGAATATTCGCGCACGGCGTCATAAAAATCATTTCCCCCAGACACCTTCCGACAATTTTCATCAGGATACACGAACACCTGCGAGGCCATGTTCAGCAGGGCATACAGCTTGATTTCCTGCTGCGTCTGCCGGATGACGCGCTCTAACGCAAGCTTCGGCAGAATAAATGTGGCGTAATTGCCGCCTCCTTCAATCGTTTCTTCGGACATTTGCTCGTTAATCACGACGACGCCGTGCGAATTGGTCGCATAGTTGACTTGTCGCAGCACATCGGCGATCTGATGCGGCGTCAGCCGACGCAGCAGGCTGCTCAGAAACACCACGTCAAAGCGTTCATGATAATCGGGCTGCTGTTCGAGAAACAGAATATCTTGCTGGCGATAGCTGACTTTAGGCTTTTCGAGATAATACAAGCGGGTGTAAATATCCTCCCAGCGCTTGACTTCCGAGGGGAACAAACTGGCGAGCGTCCGCTCAAGATTCGGCGGATATTTATCAATGCCTAACGCATGTCCAAGCACGAAATACGGGAGTTTTCCGCCAAACAGATCGAGAATGTCGGGGGCGACTTCGATGGGGTGAAAAATATCTAAATTATTGAGGCATTTTAAGCCGATATTGATGCTGCATCCGCCGTCCAGAATCGAGAGACCTTCCGGCGACATGACGCGGGAATGATCCAAAATGCCGCCCAAAAGCTGCAATGCGAGATAGCGGTAAATTTTGACCGTGCTGACATCGCGCAGGCACGAGCGCAGAAAATCGTCATCTACCGCCGTCAGGCACTTTAAGACGACCTGTTTCCACGAATCCACCGAAAAAAATTCATAATCTTTAATCCGGCGGACGCGGAGATACAATTTAATGGTGGTCAGCAGGGAAAGCCGGAACGCTCGCGGCGTGATTTCAAGCGGCTTCTGCGCGGCGCGGGCTAAGACGGCGCTGACGAATTCTTCCAAAACGGCGGGCTGCTGCCGGTGAATTTCGACTAAGGCGATCAGCAAATTTTCCGTGCTGAGGTCTTTATGACCACGCTGGGCAACGTTCTCGATTTCTTGGAGATACGGTGTGACTTCAGATGCTGCTGAGGCCGTCTGGGAATGATTCATACGCACATTTGCTGCCGGGCGGCAAGGCCGCCGCGTCAATCCCCCGCGCCGTCTGTGTGAGCAAGGGCATGTTCCATGCCGGTAATCGCCTGCCGAATATTCTGCTGCAAGGCGGTTTCGAACGCTTGAATTGTGCCGAGAATGTCAAGCGAAGGCGTCGTGGCTTTCGTGGCGATGGTCTCCGTCCAAATCGTCCGTTCGTCCTCAGCCTCCTGCAATTGATAGCGAATTTCGATGCGGATTTCCGACGAACGCTGCTCAATATACCATTGATCAAACATCAAAATGCGGCCGCGCAACAAATAGTCCGTTCTGGCATCATCATCCTGCACCGCGCGAAACAGCCGTGACGCCGCGACCTGCTGCCGGACGGTTTCCGTCACGAGGTCGGTCGGCGGGCGCAGCCATTTGTGATACTCATAAAAATTCACTTCATAAGGCGACGTGCGGAACACGATTTTATCTTGCTGATACGGCGCGTTCGCGTCAAACGCCGCGAGGCCGAGCATCGCCGGGACAGAGGCGGCGGCGGGTTGCTGCGCCATGCTTTCCGCGTGGGGCGCAAACGTGTAATAATGCGTCGGCGGAATCTTTGCGCCGCATCCGGTCAACGTTGCCCAAAGACACAGGCTGAGCAGCATGGAAAGGCGTTTCAGTTGCATGAGTTATTCCTGAAGTTTTTCAAGCGCGGAGCGAATCGCGTGTTTCACCTCATCGCTTCCGCCCGTTCCGAACATTTGTAAAATGGAAGAGAGGTCTTTTCCGCCGATTTCGCGGAGCAGATAGACCACAATTGTTCTCGTTTCCTCGTCGGTTTCATGCTGGAGAAATTCGATCAGCACGTCCACCGATTCCCGCGAGACGACTTTTTCCAGCGAATCCGCCGCTTTCTGGCGAACATAGGTATTTTCATCTTTTAACGCGCGCAGCAGATGGGGAAGCGCTTGCGCCGAACGCGCCTGCCCTAAAGCGTAAATCGCGCTTTTCCGAATGGCGGCGTTCGCGTCGCGCAACGCGTTTATTAACAGCGCCACCGCCCGCTCCGAGCGGAACGAGCCTAAGGCGTACACCGCGCCCAAGCGCACCGCGTCATTCTGAGACTCGGCTAAGGCCGTCAACGGCTCAATTGCGCGTTCGTCGCGGAGATTGCCGAGCGCATACGCCGCATTTTCCTGCACGTTTGCGTCCGAGTCGCTCAGGCAGGCGATGAGAGGCTCAACCGCGTCGGAAGTGGCAAGCATGCCCAACGCATAGGCCGCGCTGCTGCGAATTACGGCCGCGTTGTCTTTGAGGCAGGCGAGCATGGCGGGAACTGCCTCGACGCAGTGCATTTGCCCCAACGCAAGGATGATGCTGCGCCGTTCCTGCGTTCCGCCGGTTTGAAGCGATTGAATCAAAATGCGCGCCGCGTTCGGCCCTTTAAACTCGCGCAGCATGTCGGCCGCCATGTTGCGAATTTCTGGATTCGGATCCTGCAAAATTTTCAGCAACGGCTGCAACGCCCGCTCATCGCCGATTTCTCCCAACGACAGCACCGCGCTTTCGCGGACTTCCTCGCTCGCATCGTTCAGCGTGTTCATCAAGGGATCAATCGCGTTCACCGCCCGCATTTGCCCTAATGCGTAGGATGCCCAGCGCCGAATATCCTGATCGTGATCCTGAAGCAGGGCGATCAGTTCTTGTTCGACATCCGGCGTTTCAAGCTGCGCTAAGGCGTCCGCGACGCTGCTGCGCACCATTTTTTCCGGGTCGCGCAGCGCGGCGAATAGCGGCGCTTTCGATTGCGCGGCTTTGCGCTGCCCCAACGCTAACGCGGCCGTGCAGCGGACTTTCGGCAATTCGTCGCGCAACGCATGAATCAATGCCGGAATCACGGCGTCATCAGGCATTTTTGAGAGCGTAAACGTCACGGCCGCCCGAATATTGGCATCGTCATCATCTAATAACGCAATCAACGATTGCACGGCCTCGGCGGATTGGGTGTTGCGAAGCGTATGAATTGCGCGTAACCGGCTGTCGGCGTCGTCGGAGTGCAATAATTCGATGAAGCGTTGTTCTGATGCTTCCATAATTTCCCCTTTCAATAGGCACGAATTGCCAGAGCAGCTCAAGGCTGCCTCTCGCACAAAAAGACAGGGAGAATCATCTGCTGATAAAGAAAACCTTGTCAACAAAATTATGGCGTTGGGAATTTTTTCAAGCGACGCACATTCGATGTTTTTATTTCTTGTATTCTCTTCGTTGCGTTGCAGAGAGAGCAGGAGATGATGAACATATTCGCGATTTCTCTTCAAACCAGAACGCATGTCAAAAAGGAACGCTTCGGGCGATGATTCAGGAAATGGGCGGTTTTCCCCATTTCCTTCATACGCGGACGCAATGAGCGCATGGAGATATTTTCGATATTCAGCCTTCTCGACACCGTGATTTCGGTGACAAACGGATTTATTGCTCTGCGTGATAATTTCAAGAATGCGCGGGAAAAACAGAAAAAAGACGACATGTTCACCCATGCCGACGGCCGGCGGTATGAAGGCGATCTGCGCGATGGCGCGGCGCATGGGCGCGGCGTGGTGATCTATCCTGACGGCACGCGCTGCGAAGGGGAATTTCGGCGCGGAGAACCTGCCGGGCGCATGGTGATTTGCTGGCCGGATGGCCGCCAAGAAACGGGCAAATGGCGGGAGCGGCGTTTTTATGCTGACGATGTTCGCCTGAACATCAGCGTCAAACACCCGGTTTCCGGCGCGAACATTACGCTGGCGATTCATCCGGCCTTCGCATCGGACGAGCCGTTTTTCCTCGAATATGCGGGCGATACGGCAAACGGCCTGTTTGATCGTTGGCTCTGCTATCAACGCGCCTTTGAACGCCGCCAATCTTGAGCGCGTCTTGCAGAAAATCGCGCTGCTTGAAACCGAGCCGGATGCGCCGCCAGCAGTGTTCGAACGCATTGCGCAACGCTATGAAACTGCGCTGAAACTGTGTCGTCAGCCGGAATCGTCAGTTGCGGCATTTACTGACGCGATCCGCGATCTGGAAGATTGCGCCGCATGGTTGGATGCCCCGCCGTCAACGACCGCCTTTTTCGCGCCGTTATTATGTCATCTCCGGCAGGCGTTCGCGGCGGCGATTGCCAAGACGCCCGCGCTGCGGCGGCAGCATGCGGCGCAGCTTGCTCAGTTTCCGGGATTTCAGGCCGACACGCTGCGTCTGCATTGGGACGGCGCGGCGCAGGCGTTCCTCCTGTTTGCCAAACCGCGCCTTACGCTTGGACGCAGCGATCAGCCCGGCCAAGCGAGCGACATTTTCATTCTTGATACCAAAGACCCGGCGCAAAAGACTGTCATCAGCCGGTTTCACGCCATGCTTGAATTGACGCCGCACGGTGTTCAGATCATGCCGGACAAAAACCATTATCAGATTTGGATCGAACGCGGAACGCAGACGCTGGACGTGACGCATCCGACGATGTTAGCGGCGCATGACCTGATTCGGCTTGGCAAGCAGGCCACCAGTCAGGGCGTCGCGCTGCGCTATGCCGCTTATTATGGCGATGACGCGGCGGCGGCAGAAATTTCGGTTGACAAACATGTCACGTTAGACGATGATGCGCCGCAACAGTCGCTAATCGCTGCTCGCTTGACCGTCGAACGCGGCCTTGCGCCGTATCGAACGATCATCTTGTGCGTCGGCGCGTGCGCGATTGGGCGCGACGCCGCCACGCCATTCCAAATAGACGCTCAGCGCGTGTCGCGGCGGCAGGCGGTCATTTCGCATCAACAGGGCGGTTTCTACCTGCAAGACGCGGGCAGCCGCAACGGCACGTTCGTCAATGACGAAGCCTGCGCGGAAGCGACGCCGCTGCTCGTCGGCGATACGATTCGCTTCGGCAAGAATGTCGTGCTGCGCGTCGAATACGCCAAAATAACAACAAAGGAATAAAGAGGACAACACGATGTTGACAGCAGAAATCAAGCAATTGATCAAACGCGAACTGCCGGTCATCTTTCGGGAAGATGTCGAAATTCATCAATTCATCATCGAATTGAGCAATGAACGCTTTGCGGACAAACGCGAAACCGAGAGTCGTTTTGACCGGATTATGGATGAGTTACGGCGTGACCGGGAAGCCAATCAAAAAAAGTGGGAACAACATTTGCGAGAAGAGCAACTGCGGCGGGAAGAGCAGAATCGCAAATGGGAAGAAAACCAAAAGACCATTCAGCAGACACTCGACAGGTTGGATGCCTTTAGCCGGAAATTCGATAGCAGTATTGGCGCAATTGGCTCGTGTTGGGGCTTTCAGGCGGAAGAATCCTTCCGCAGCGCATTGAAAAGTATTTTGGAGCAATCCTTTGGCGTCCAAGTCTTGAATATCAAGGAATTCGACGATACAGGCGAAGTGTTCGGACGCCCGGATCAGTTCGAATTGGATGTGATTATCAAAAACGGGCTGCTCATCATCTGCGAAATCAAATCGTCTATGAGTCGCGCTGATGTATATGTATTCGGTCGCAAGGTGAAATTTTACGAACGCCTGCATCAATGCGCGGCGACCCGCCGGATCGTCATCACGCCGATGATCCGCGATGACGCCCGCCGCGTGGCAGCCCAACTCGACATCGAAGTATTCGGGTATGCCGACGAGGTGAAGCCGTAAGAACCGAATTACGACGAATGACAATGCAAGAGCGAGGTGAAAAACAATGTTAGCGATACCGGTTCAGGAGCAATACGTGACGGTCTTAAAGGCGTTTGGCGACATTCAGGCAGTGATTGAGACCGCCGTGCGGCGTTACGCGCTGGAACAAATTACCACGAAGATTACCGAATTGCGGCAGCGGGAACAACGCTATCAAGCCAAATACGGGCTGGATTACCCGACATTTGCCCAACGGACAGCCGCAGATGACGACTTTGTGAAACAGGTCGAAGCGACGATCACGAAACTCTGGGAAAATGATTTGGTGGATTGGGAATTCTGCTACAAAGGAGTGCAGGATTGGACGCATACGTTACAAACGATTTTGCTGACATAATCGCCATTGCTCAGGAGACGTTCGAGAATGTTGAGTTTGCGTGTGACGCAACTCCGGCGCGGGCGATTTTGCGGCTGCAAGGCCAATATAGCACGTATCGGATTGCGGTCACGGAATTGCGGAGCGAGAATGCGCGGAAATATAGCTACTATGCGCTCAAAGACGATTGGGTGGAAGTCGGTTTCGACAATAGCCCCGATCCGCAAGTTATTCGCCTGAAATATGGACGTATTGGGCAGGAACACGCGGGGGAAGGCGTGCCGCATGTTCATTTGCATAACAAAACGCAATTGACATTGACGGACGAGATGACCTTTGCGATGTTTGTCGCGTGGATGAAGGCAAATATCTGAGAAGCAACAACGTCATGAAAAAAATTCATAAGATCGAACAGATCAGATTCGCAGATGACTGGTTGCTGCTCAATATTGACGGGCAGGAACGGCGTTTTCGTCTCGCTGATATTTCGAAAAGATTAGCGGAAGCGTCAGAAATCGAACGGAACACATTTCGCGTCATGGCGTCCGGTTATGGAATTCATTGGCCGCTGTTAGACGAGGATCTGTCCATTGACGGTTTATTAGGCATCACGCACACGCCGCCGCGCGCAATCAAACGCCAGAAATTCGAAACGGCGTTGGATCAAGCGAATCGGCAATATGGCGATATGTTGCAACGCTTAGCAGATTAACATGAACGTATGACAAATTACAAAGGAATAAACGTGTATGCTAGTTATTGCAAGATTTTATGGAATTTTGATCAAGATGTATTTTCGCGAGCATGGGACGCCGCATTTTCATGCGATTTACGGCGAATATAACGGCGTCTTCGACCTTGACACATTGGACATGATCGAAGGCGATCTTCCGAGTCGCGCCCAAAGTATGATCCGCGAATGGGCGCGGCAATATCAGTCAGAATTACTGGCAATGTGGCGCAGCCAAAATTATAAGAAATTGTCCGGTCTGGAAGATTGACCTGAAATCAAGAGGCGTATGGCAACCTATCCAAAAATTCTCAGCGTGACCCCGATAGAGGGGTATCAATTACAGGTGACATTTCGCAACCATGAAACGAAAGTGTATGATTGCGGCGATGTATTGAACCATTCGGCATTTGCGGTCTTGCGCGACCCGGCGATGTTTCGGGCGGTAGAGGTTGACGCGGGCGGCTATGGCGTTCGGTGGAACGATGAGCTTGACCTGAGCGAAGCCGAACTCTGGCTGCATGGGCAAATCAAATTATAAGGAACAAGGGGCGAGATGACAACGATTACGATGGACATTCCAGATGCCGTCACAACACTCTTTGCAACCATTGAAGAGTTGCGGCGAACCATGTATGCAGATTTGGTCATCGCACAGCGTCAGCAAGGCAAGTTGACATTGGGCGAGGCGGCGCAACTTTTGGGCGTGACGCACACCGAATTTCTCGAACTGTTAGGGCGCAAAGGCTTGTCCTTTATCAATGCGACGCCGGCTGAAATTCGGGAAGATGAGCGTCAATTTCGCCAAATCATGCAGGCAAAAGCGATATGAGCGTCTTAAAGATTCTGGCGCAGTTGGTTGGCAACGTCTTTATATGACGTTTGGAGGAACAATATGCTGGCAACAGTGACACAATATGGCGAACACACCGCATTGATTCTTGAGCAGCAGATTTTAACCCGTTTGCACATTGACGTGAACACCCTCTTCGACGTTGAAATCGAGGGGCAAACATTGATTATGACGCCGGTGCAGGATGAACAGCGTCGGCAGCAATTCGAAGAAGCGTTAGCGCAGGCGAATCGGCAATATGGCAACATGCTGCAACGGTTACTGACGTAACATGGAGGAAAGGCAGGAATTGCAGAGAAGAAAGAAAGATTGTCCGACACGAATTCTTTCCTATATACGATTCTTGTAGTTCCAACAACAGATGGAAACATTACATATCGAATTGAATATTGAAGTCGAACACCAGACAGCACAGGCGTATCAGCGCAGCGCGAACACATTGCTGTTGCAATTGCAGCAGCGGGTCAAAACGTGGCTTGAGCAGCAGGCGCAGAGCGTTCGCACAGCCGAAGAGGCCGATCCCTGGCAGGAATTTCTGGACAACATTGATGACTATGCGGTAGATACCGGCATCGCCGATTTTTCCATCAATCATGAATATTATCTCTACGGGGGGCCGAAACGCCAATGAAACCGCTCTTTGTGGATACGTCTGCACTGATTGCGCTTGGGAATGGGCGCGATCAGTTCCATGCGCAAGCCGTCATGCTTTTCAAGGCATACAGCGCGGAAAAACGCCGTTTTGTCACCACCAATGCGATCTTGCTGGATTTGAGAAAATTTATGAAGGTATTTCTTTTCAAAGTTTAAGGGATATGCAGTATCGAGTAGAAAAACAAATTCGTGGTGCATTAGAAACGATAGAAAAACCAATTAGGGCATTATCTGCCAAAGAGTATTATCAAGGCAAACTGACTCAAGATGAAGAAAACGATAGACAATATTTTATGCTTCGTAAAGAAATTTTAGAAAGGCTTACAGGCAATGAAAAGCTCTTATTAGCTATTATGGCAGGCGATCTGCCGTATTGGTTTACGTTACCTTTTACCCCAAAAGGCATGATACAAAAAGCGTGTAAAGCGCATAGAGAAAAATTCTCCCAAATCATCCAAACCCATGCTGAAGAACAGGATCAGATGGCAGCCAAAATCGAACAAGACCGCATAAAAGAACAGGAACGGATCGCCGCACAAAATAAGACAAAAGCTGCTGAAGAGCAACACATCGCGGAACAGTTTGCCTTGATTCAACAGGCGATTCAAGCGAATCAATGGGAAACAGCTTTCAAAGCAATTCAACAATTGTTCGGTACTGCTTCGCAAGCCAATCAAGCCAAAGCTCTCTTGCTTCGCGCCCAATGTTATTTCGGCAGGGCGCAAGGCGCGGATCTGCGGCTCGGTTTGCAGGATGTGGAACAGGTCATTGCTCAACATCCCGATGCGCCGGTCTTCCAGGAATTGCTGGACATTGCCGCGCAACTCCGCGACGCCGAATACATCCGCAGCACCGGCACGAACGAGCGTTTTCCCCGCGAATACGAACGCCTCTTGACGCTGCTCATCACCGACATCGAACGCCGGTTCAAGGCGGCAGTCAAGTCCGGCAACGCGGACAATCTGCTTGATGTTGCCTTGCAACTCTGGCGCATCGGCTATCACGACTTGACTCTCAAACTGCTGGACGAACTCGGCAAGGGCTATGCACAGCAGATCGCCAAAAACGCGGCGGTCGCGCAGCAGGTCATGGCAACCGCTGACGACTATTGGAAACGGGCGCAGGAACAGCCGGAGATGGCGGTCTATGACGCGATTGCCGAACGGCTCTGGCACGCGGCGGCGACGGCGTTGGCGAAGCAGTTGCCGCTCGCCAAGATCACGGCGCAGAATGTGGAATCCTATTATCTGCTCTTCAAAGCCTATCAAGCCTTGCGCGAACTGCCCAAATGCGAAGAAGTCGGCGTGAAAATTCTCGGCGTGACCGGCATTGACGGCTACAAAGACGTGCGTCCGATTGTGGATAACCTCGTCACCGGCGGCTTCGACGCGCAGCAATGGCGATCAACCGGCGATGGCGCGGCGGCGCCGAATAATTCGGCGCGTATCGCGGCGTTTTCTACACCAAAGGCGGCATGGGGGAAATTTACAAAGGCGTTGCGCCCGACGGCTCGCCAGTCGCCATCAAGCGCATTCCGCGCTACGCCCTGAATGGCGTCCGTCTGGAACGCTTTTTGCGCGAAATCCGGCTGCTGCAAGGCATCGAGCATCCCAATATCGTCAAAATTTTGGATTTCAACGAGCAGGAAGTCTATTACGTCATGGAATGGGCGGAACGCGGCACGTTAGAAGACCGCTTGAAACAACAGAAAACGCTGCCGGCGTCGTCTGCGCTGGAGATCACGCTGTCCATGACGAACGCTTTAGCCGCCGTCCATCAGCAAGGCGTGATTCACCGCGATCTGAAACCCTCGAATATTCTGTTGTTTTCAGGAAATTGTTTCAAATTGACTGACTTCTGGATCGCCTATATCGAGGCTGATGAACGCTTAACCCGCACTGGCGACCATCCCGGCACGCCGCGCTACATGTCGCCGGAACAGTGCATGGGCGCGGCAACGAATAAGAAAACGGATATTTTTTCATTAGGGTTGATCTTGCATGAAATGTTGACCGGCGATATTCCGAATCGGGCGGAATTCGTTCATAAAGACAGTGAAGACATCTTGGCCGGCGCAAGGTTTCTGTTCCCTGAAGAAGTCAGGAACATTCTCGTTAAATGTTTGCGAAATAATGACCACCGACGTTGTTCCGCCAGCGAATTATGCGCGGAATTGCAGCGCATGATTCAATCTGCATAAAAAACATCTCAGGACTTACGCAACGTGGTTCGACAGGCTCACCACGAACGGACGATGATGTTGGCGTTCCGTCCACCGTTCGCCCTGAGCCTGTCGAAGGGCGAACTTTTTTGCGTAAGTCCTGCATCTATCAAATCGAATAGTGAGGTCATCAATATGGCTATTTCACGGGCAATGTACGAACAGGAAGTGCTGAATGAACTGCGGGACGTGCCATTAGCGCAATTTCCCAAAGTGCTTCATCTGCTGCATGTCATCAAAGAGGAATTTTTGACGACATCTTTCCGAAACGAGGTTGTTGAAACGGAAGCCGTCGGTCAAGAAGGCATTGCAAACGCTGTATCAGTGGTTAAAGAGACGTGGGGAAACATTCCATTGGATCGAGAAATGGCAAAATATATTGCGGAAGATAAGGAACTTGAATATGAGGTTGACTGATCTGAAAAAAGGGGAACGCATTTTTATTGATGCCAATATTTTTGTGTATCATTATAACGCAATTTCATCGGAATGCGAAGAATTTCTCTCCCGATGCGCCAAACGAGAGTTTCAGGGATTTACAACGACAAGTATTTTAGCAGAGACGCTGCATCGTTTGATGATTGCAGAAACCTTACAGAAAGGGATGATTACAGGCAAAAACCCGATGAAAAAATTGAAAGAGCATCCTGAAATCGTTCGCGGCTTATCGGATTACTTAAACGATGTTCACAAAATTCGTGACATGAATATTACGATTCTTGCACTGACGGAGGAACATCTTGCCAAAAGCGCGGACATCCGGCAGGTTGAAGGATTGCTCACAAATGATTCGCTTTTAGTTGCGGCAATGAAACACGCCGATATTTCCGCCTTAGCAAGCCATGATCACGATTTCGAACGCGTCGCGTGGCTACGACTGTATGCGCCAACAGATATTTGAATCTACCAAAATCAAAGGAGGAACACCACAATGAACACTTATGCGCGGCAAATCAGCGGCATCACGTTTACGGCAAAAGGGGACTCGAATCATTGGGTCATGATGGACGGCGCGGAAGAATTCGGCGGAGCGAACGCGGCCTCGCGCCCAATGGAGATGATTCTGTTCGGCTTCGCCGGATGCTCCGGCTCAGACATCGCCTCGATTCTCCAAAAAATGCGCGCGCCGGTGGAGACATTTGAAATCTTCATCGAAGCCGAACGCGCGGAGGAACATCCAAAAGTCTTCAAAAAAATTCATCTGAAATTCGTGTTTCATGGGGACGGCATTAAGCCGAAAGACGTGGAACGGGCGATAGAGTTGGCGCGCGTGAAATATTGTCCGGCATGGGCGATGTTGGGCAAAGCGGTCGAAATCACGTCGTCGTATGACATCATCGGCAAGCAAGCGGAATGAGCGCGGAACGCTATGAATTGACTTGGCCGGGCAAAGCCGACGCGCGCCGCGAAATCCAGAAAATCGCCGCCGTCGGCCTGATGCCAGACCGCGCCGGCAGCGTGAATTTCGACGCGGCCGTGAATATCTTGCTGGAAGGGGATAACCTCGACGCGCTGCGCCTGCTGCAAACCTCGTATTTCGGCAAAATCCGGCTGATCTACATTGATCCGCCGTATAACACTGGTAGCGACAGCTTCGTCTATCCCGATAATTTCCGCGAGCGTCAGGCCGATTATGCGCGCCGCGCCGGATTGGCCGACGAGCGCGGCGCGGCGAGCGGGCAGGATGTGTGGCGGAAAAACAGCCGCGAAAACGGGCATTTTCATTCGGTGTGGCTTTCGATGATGTATCCGCGCCTCTATTTCGCCCGCAATCTGCTGCGCGAAGACGGCCTGATATTCGTCTCGATTGACGACAACGAGGCCGCCAATCTGCGCCTGCTGATGGATGAAATTTTCGGCGAGGAGAATTATCGCAATACGATTATTATCCGGCGCGGCGCGAAAAACGTGCAGCGTCAATTCGAGACGATTGACCGGCTCGGCAGCGGCTATGAATATGTGTTGATGTACTCGAAACGCCCGGACATCCGCTTCTGCCGCCAGGAAAAGGCGCTCGGCGAACGGAAAGCGGGGACGTGGAATAATCATTGGCGCGGCACGGATCGCCCGACGATGCGCTACGAATTGTTCGGCATCACGCCGGAGCGCGGGCAATGGCGCTGGAGCAAGGCGCGCAGCCTCGCGGCGATTGAAAACTATCAGCGCATGCTGCGCGACCTCAATACAGACGAGCAACGCGTCGCGCAGGACGAGATTGACCGGTGGTTTCTCGCGCAGGACGGGGAAATCGCGCTGCTGCGGCTCTCGAAGCGCGGCAAGCCGGAGCATTACATTCCGCCGACGGACACGACGCTGCTGAACGATGTTTGGTTCGACCTTCCGCCGAACAGCACGAGCGCGTTGACCGCGCTGTTTGGGTTCAAGCCGTTCGATAACCCCAAGCCGCTTGAACTGATCGAGCGGTGTTTGGCGTTCACGGACGACAACGACATCATTCTCGATTTTTTCGCCGGAAGCGGCACGACCGGGCAGGCCGTGCTGGAATATAACCGGAAACAGGGCGGCCGGCGTTCGTTCATTCTCGCGCAGATGCCTGAGCCGTGCGATGAACGCAGCGAGGCGTTTCAGGCCGGATTCAGGACGATTGCGGACATCACGCGGGAACGCCTGCGCCGCGTTTGCCTCAAAATGAATCAAGACGGCGCGTCGAGCGGCTTCAAAGCCTTCCGGCTCGGCGCGTCCGCATTTCCGGCGTGGGACGGCGGCGCGCACGCCGACGCGCTGCTCCGGCAATTGGCCGCGTTCCGGCAGCCGGTTGCGCGCGAAGACGCTGAACGCTTGCTGTACGAAATTTTGTTGAAATTCGGCCTGCCGCTGTCGGCTTGCGTTGAGTCGTTCGCGGCCGGAACGCCGATTTTCGCCGTCAATCAGCGCGAGGCGGTTATCGCGCTTGACTCGCTCGATGATGCGATGATTGCGCGCATTCATGCGCTTGCGCCGCAGCGCGTAATCTGCGGCGATTGGTGTTTTGCCAGCGATTCGCAGAAAATGAACGCCTGTTTTGAATGGCAGGCTGCGCAAATTTTGGTTTCAATCATTTAAAGTTCATCCTGTACCTAAATTATTTAGAGAGACATGTAATGACACAGAACGTTGTGGTCAAGGAAAGCGCTCTGTCCATAACCTTTTCTGTCAATACATCTAAGAACAAATGAGTCCATCGTATCAGCATAGCTACGTGCAAGGCAAATTAATCGCCGCGTTGCAGAGGTTTCAGGAATACACGGCGTTTTCGGAGTTGAGTTTGGCCGTCGGCGAGAAGGAATTTGTCCCAGATGTTTGCGTGTATCCGTACCGCAAAATCAATTTTACGGATGACGATATTCTCCGCATGACCGAAATGCCGTTGTTAGTCATTGAAATTCTCTCGCCCAGCCAAACGATTTTGGAGGCGAAACAGAAAATCGCCGCTTATCTTGCGGCGGGCGTCAAATCGTGCTGGTTAGTGCTGCCCACCGCGCAAACCGTGACGATTTACGCCGAATCGCATCACGGGCTGCACGTCAAAACCGGCGACGTGGTTGACCCGATTTTAAATATTCGCATTGCGATTGACGAAATTTTCGGAATCTATTCTGAGACGGAGTAACAGAGTGTTTTCTATCGTGGCGAACGAGCGGCGCGGCCTTTGCCGGGCGCGTGCCGCCCGCTCGCCGCGATAGCCGCGCATGATGAAACCAAGCAAATCCCTTTTGGGCGATGACAGCAGCGGCGTCGCATTCGCGCAAGAAATGTTGAACGGCGATCCAACCTACGCCATCAATTTTGACCGGCTGCAATATCATCCGCAGCGCGGCTACATCATTTTCGAATTTTTGCTGTGCGACGAGGCGCAGGCTGTTTCGCCCTTAACATCGCATCCCAACCGATATTGGCAGAAAAATTCGCAGAAATTCATCGCGCTGTTCAACGCCGCGAAAGTGTTGAATGCGACGTTGTATTTGGTGAATTACGCGAAAGATGGGACGAAACACGCGGAAGAAATCAGGGCGATCAAAGTCTTCGAAATTGACGAAGCGCACGGAATTACCAAAGAAGAAAGCCGAGAATTCACGCGCCAACAGTTTTCCGCATGGTTTCGGAAATTGAATCGAGAATGCCAATAGCATCCGGCGGCGATTTTCCCGAAATACGGCGCAAAGAAGATTTGTTTATCGAGGTAAATTTTTATTGACATTCTCGCGGAAAACGCATATTCTTTTGCGGTTGTAGGGTCGAGAGCATTTTGGTGATATGAACATGTTGACGCAAAAAGGAGCAAAGCTATGAGAAAAGGTGTGATGTATGCGGCGTTCGCGCTGATCGGAAGCGTCGCCTTGTCTGTGAATCCGGCTGCGGCACAATACTATCAGCCGATGCAGCCGTCTGTTGCGCCATATTATCAGCAGCAGATGCAGCCGTCTATGTATGAACAGCCGTATATGGTGTCGCCGCAGTATTATCAGCAATATTTGACGCCTGTGCCGCAGGTTTCGCCATGCGCGCAGACAATGCAGGCGTATTCGGGCAATCCGAACTGCTTGTATAATCAAGGCTTGTATTTGGTGCGGCGAGGCAATTATTACGACGCGATTCAGGTCTTCGCGCAATTTCTCCAATATTATCCGCAATCGAGTTTAGCGGATAACGCCCTGTATTGGACGGGAGAAAGCTATTACGCCATGCGGCAGTATTCGACGGCGCTGGCCTATTTTCAGCAAATTCAGGCGCAGTATCCACGCGGCAACAAAGTGCCGGATTCGCTGCTGAAAACCGCGCTCTGCTATTTCTCGATGCGCCAGAATGCGGCGGGCTGCCAAGCGATTTCCACGCTGCTGTCGTATTATCCGAAGTCGGAATCTGCCCGGAAAGCGTGGCGCTGGAGCCGTCGGTGCGGTTTAGGCGGCAACTGCTATCAGCAAGATCCGTGCAGCGGGGCGTACATGCCGCAAACGCAATATCAGCAGCCATCGTACTATCCGACGTATCAGCCGCAGAGTTATCCGATGTATCCAAGCTATCCATCGTATAACGACGCATCCTTCCCGAAAAATTATTAGCCGCTCGGCTATTCCGGCCTTGAAAAACGAAGTTTCTCCCGGAAACTTCGTTTTTATTTTTAGAAGCGCATTCGGATTCCGCTGATAAACAGGCGCGAAGAGGTGATTTCCTCGCTGTCCAGCGCCGGAATAATGTCGTAGGTCGGCGTATCGGTTAAATTCCGGCCGAGCGCGTAAACATGCAGATTCTCCGTGACGCGCTGCGTGACCGACGCATTGACGAGGAAATGCCCGCCAATCCGCGCCTGTTCCGTCCGAAAATTGCGATATTGCTTGCTGAGATATTTCCCCTGCACGTCAATCGTCAGGCCGAACGGCATACGCCATGACAGGCTCGCCTGCGCCTCATGATGCGGCTGATACGGCACGACATCGTCGTCAATCAGGGCGTTCCCGCCCATTGAATCCATCTCGTAATCGGTGTACGTGTAGGTAATGTTCTGCACGATTTTATCGAGAACATGCGCCTGCACTCCGGCTTTCAGCCCGAAAAATCGCGCGTTCCCGGCCTGAACATATTCCAGCAGATGCTCGCCCGCCGGATCGCTCCGTAAAATCGCCGCTTCGCGTTCGTGATAAAACAGCGCGAGATTCAAAATCGTTGAATTGCCGAAACGCTGCTGCACGCCCGCTTCAACGGCATGCCGCCATGTTTCCGCCGAAAGATCGGGATTGACGGCGGTGTATAGCGTTCGAATGTATAACTCCGAAAAATCGGGCGGTTTCAGCGACGGGTGATAGTTTGCGTAAAGCGTGGCGCGGTCGCCGAGCCGAATGCGCGCGGTCGCCGCAGACGTCAGCAGCGACGCCCGCGCATTGATTTCCGGCGCATGATAGGCGTCAAACCGTCCGCCGACTTCAATCACGACGACATCATGCCAGACGAACGAATTGAGCAGCCCTACGCTTACGAACGCGGTGGGATCGAAGCGGACGTCATCCTGTTGCGCGCGTTCAATCGCGCCGGCGGCCTGCGCAATCAGCGCGTTGTTCAGCCCCCACAAATATTTTCCGATGAGTTCGCCATGATACCGGTTCACCGTGAAATCGCGGCCTTCGTGATCCGAAAAGGCGTCGCGCTCCCAGCCGAGCGCAAGCTCAACCGGGCTTTCCGGCGTGACGCTCAGGCGCAAATCGGCCACTGCTTGCAGCGCGGATTTTTTATGCCGCCCGCCTTCCGAAAGCTGCGGCAGTTCGACATCGCTTTGAAAATACGCGCCTTCCACGCCAAACGTCCCCTTTTTCGAGAGGTCGAAATTCGCGGCGGCTCTCGCCGAAACGATTTCCTCTTCTTTCCGGCGGCCGCTCCCTTCCGTGCTTTCCCATTTTCCGGCCATCGTGTAATGCGCGCCCTTGAACTGCGTGCCGTGGCGCATCTGGCCGATGAATGTCGTTTCGCTGCCATAGCCGCCTTCCACGTCAAGCGTGATGCCCGTGTTGATTTTCGGAAAATGATCCTGCGGGCGCGATTTGCGGCGATTTTCCCTGCGAGAAAGCGGCAGACCGGATTTTCGCGCGTCTGGCAGGCCAAATTGACGCGGGCGAATGCGTCCCGGAATGCAACGAATTTTCTGAGCGGCAACGCGGGAAAACGTCCACGCGGCAAGCGACGGATTGAGGACGATCTGTGGCAGTTCGACGGCGCTGCGCGTCTTGATGCGGCGTTCAAGCTGATACGGCGACGC
>CAZCGG010000009.1:15081-19477 GCA_964498135.1 uncultured Candidatus Moduliflexus sp. | reverse complement strand
GCGGAATTGCGCTTCCGCCGCGAGCGCCGCGTTCTTGCTCGCCGCGACCTGCCCGAAAAACGGCATCGCTTTCTGGCAGTCGCGCTGCCGCGCAAACGCATACCCTAATGTCAGATTGGTTTCGTGGAGGTTCGCCTGTTTCGGAAATCGCCGCAACGATTCTTGCAGCGTCAAAATCGCGGCGGCGGCATCGCCGGTTTGCAGCAGCGCGACGCCGCGATTCAGATACGCCCGCTCATTCATCGCGTAGTCGGGATATTTTTGCAAAAGCGTGGCGTAGCGGGCGGCGGCCTCCGCGTAATTTTTTTCTTTGAACTGCGACGTGGCAATCGCGTACAGCGCGTCCGCCGCGTAAGGGCTGTCCGGGAACTGCGCGAGCAATTTTTCAAATTCTTTGATTGCCTGCGGCGCGTTGTTCTGTTTGACCGCGCACCAGCCGATGCCGTACAGCGCGGCGGCGGCCAATTCCTGCCCCGGATACGCGGCGAGAAAACGCTGAAATGCGGCGATGGCGCGGTCATAATCTTCTTTTGAAAGGAAATATTCGCCGAGTTGATACATCACCGCCGGAACGTGCGGATTCTGCGCGTTCTGGAAGGTTTGCGCGAATTGCTCGGCTTCCGCGACGAACGCCTCCCCGTCGTCAAGCTGTCGCGTGGTCAGCAGATGCCCATGCCGGGCGTCGGCGATTTCCGGCGCAGTCGGATAGCTTTCAATCAGCTTGGCGTACATGGTTTGCGCGTCCTGATATTTGCCGCTGCGATAGTACGCATCCGCAAGATACAAGAGCAATTTCGGCGTTTTCCCTGCGTCTTCGGTCAGCGACAAGGCATGCTCGAAATCCCTGACCGCCGCCGGAAAATCATTTTTTTGCAAATGCGCCGAGCCAAACAGCGTATAGGCATCCACGCCAATTTCAAGCGAAATCGTTCCGTCCTCCGGGAAATTCGCCACAATCTGCTGAAGCGTGGCCAGCGTCTCGTCAAAGCGGCCGCGCTGATAATAGGCTTGCGCCAGCCGCAACTGCGTCCGATACGAAAGCTCGCTCGCCGGATGCGCCTGCCGGATGCGCTCGTAGAACGCCTCCGCTGCCGCGTCATCTTCGGCGTTCAGTAAACTCTCGCCCGCTTGAAAGAGCGAATCTGCGGCAAATTCGCCGTGCGGATTCGCCGTGTACGCCTGCTCAAACGCCGCCGCCGCTTGCGCCCATTCTTGCAGGCTGTAATGCGCCCACGCCAGCCCGTACAAGGCTTCGGCGCGAATCGAACTCTGCGGAAAATCCTGCGCGACGCGCTGATATTCCGCAATCGCCGCCGCGTATTGCTGCTGATTGAACAAGGCTTCCGCCAGCCAGTAATGCGCTTGATCCAGATAGGCAACCGGCGGATTTTCGCGCAGCAGCGTCGTCAGCGCGGCAATCGCGCCTGCGTAGTCTTTCAGATGAATCGCGCAAAGCCCGGCGCGGAAACGGCTGTCTTGCGCGAGCCGGAGCGCGTCATCCCGCCGAGCCGCGTCCGCCGCCGATAAATCGGCCTGCGCCTGCGCTGCGGCCTGTTCGTAAGACGCGGCGGCGTCCTGATATTGGCCTTGCGCGTAGCGGCAATCGCCGAGCAGGAACAGCGCGGACGCGCGATAGGCCGAATTGGGCTGCGAAAGCAGCGTTTGCAACTGCGCGATGGCCTTGTCGTAGTCGGCTTGCGCGTAATGCGCCTCGCTGAGCTGGAAGCGCATGTCGTCGCGCTGCTCGGCCTTAGGAAAGCGGCGGAGAAATTCCTCCAGCAGGCGAATACCGTCGGCGGTCTGCTTTTCTTGCAGCAGCAGCGCAGCGGTTTGCGAAAGAACGGACGGCGCAAGATCACTGTTCGGATATTGCGCGAGCAACGCTTGAAATTGCTGGATCGCCTCGGAAATTCGGCCAGAAGAGGTCAAACTCCACGCCAGCCCGTACAGCGCGTTATCCGCGTAGTCTTTCGGCGACGGATTGGTCAAAAAACGTTGATAATACGTAATCGCCTGCGCGTAATCTTTCAGATAGAAGCAGCTTTCCGCGAGCCAGAACGCGGCTTCCTGCGCCTGTTCCGGCGTTCCGGCGGCGAGCAGTTCGGCATACGCCTGCGACGCTTCTACATATTGCCCGGCGAGAAAGCGCGTCCGTGCAAGGTTCATGCGGACGGACGGGAGCAATTCGCTTTGCGGAAACGCGCTCAAGACATGCTGAAATTGCGCCAGCGCGCGGTCGTATTGCTGCGTGTTCAGATAGCACCACGCCGACGAATAATAGGCGTAATCGAGCAATTCGTATGTTGGAAACCGGGTGATGATTTCTTCATACGCCGCAATCGCCTCTTGATATTTGCCGCGCTGGAAATAGGTTTCGCCGAGCCAATAATAGGCGTCTTGGACTTGAGAATTCTGCGGATAATTTCTGATGAATTCGCGGAAGGTGTCTTGCGCCGCCGCGTAATTTTGCGAGAGAAAATACGCCCGGCCGAGCTTATAAAACATCTGCGTGTTGTAGATGTTGCCCGGATAATCGGCGATCCCGCGCTGATATTGCTGAATCGCGCTGTCGTATTTTTTCTGGCGATAATCGCATTCGCCTAACAGAAAGCGGATGAACGGCGATTGCGGACTTTGCGGAAATTGTTTCAAAAATTGCTGAAATTGGTCGCGGGCTAAATCAATCAATCCGTCATTATACAAGCCGACCGCGACCGTGTAGGCTTCTTCTTCGGTATTGACCGCCCGGCTTTCCAACGGCATGCATGCCAGCAGCAGCCCGCACGCGAACATAATCCAGCGTTTCATCATCTGTTCATGGCGTTGTCAAACATTTCAAACATGTCTGACAACGTTCCTCGCTCCGGCGTTATTCTAACATTTCCAAATAGCGTTCGGCTTCTGACCGCATTTTCTCGTCATTCGAGCGCTCAAGCACGGCTTTAAACTGCTGAATCGCGTCATCCCGCTTGCCTTGTTTCATATACACCAAGCCGAGATTGAGATACGGATCAATAAAATCCTGGTCAAGGTCAATCGCCTGCTTAAAGCGTTTCACCGCTTCCTGATTGCGGTTCAGCTTATAGAGTGCGATGCCGTATTGGTCTAACGCGCGCGGAAAGTTGGGATACATTTCAATCGCCGTATGAAATTCTTTCACCGCGCTCACGTGATCCCCTTTTTCCATCAACGCCAAGCCTAAATTATAATGCGCCAATTCCGGCGTTTTATACATCGGGCTGCTGAGCGCCTGCCGAAATTCGGCAATCGCCTTATCCCATTCGCCGAGATGCCCGTAAATCGTGCCGAGCGCGTTATGCGCGTCCACGAACGTCGGATCAACCCGCAGCGCTTTCTGGCATGACGCAATAGCCTCGGAATACTTGTGCAGGCTGACATACACAAGGCCGAACGCATGATAAATTTTGGCGTCGTTCGGATTGATTTTTTTCGCTTTTTCAAGATATTTCGTCGCTTCTGTCAAATTCCCTGATTGATATTCCGCCGCGCCGATTTTATAAAAAGCGTCGGCTTTCTTCTGCATATCCTGATTCTGTTCCTGAACGGCGCTCCCGCACCCAGCAAGCAGGTGCAGCAGGCCGAAACCGATCACAAGTTTGCCACGCATAATCATCCTCCCGCACCGCGCAGCCGGAATCACGATCTCCGGCGCGCTATCAGCGATTTTATGAACAACCGCACTTTCTCCTTGATTAAATTGCTTCTGTTATGATTGATAGTTTCGTTGAAGTTCGTCAAGAAGAATTTGCGTGATTTCTCAAGAAAAGCGTCGCGTCTCACATGAGTTGCGCCATTCAGACACGGAGTGTCTTGAAAAAATTCCGTGCCTTGTTTCAATAATCACAACAATACGATGGAGGGAAAAAAATATGTGGAAACGAATTCTATGGCTTGCCGCGTGCGGCGTTATGACGGTTCTGCTGGCGCAATGCGGCGGAGGCAGCGGGGGCGGCATAAAGTGGGTAACTTCGGTAGATGATGAAACTAAAGAGGCGACGGCGCAATTGGTGAAAACGCCCGTTGTGCAGACCACGTGCGGCACGACAGTCACGAATCAGTTGTTTGTGACCAACGGGACTGCGCAGGATATTCAACTCGGCACGATTGAATATGAAGTCGTACTGGCGAAAGATTCGCCGTCTGGAAGCTGCGCGGCGGGGCGAACGGGCGAATTCGCGCCGGTCGGCGACACGATAGTCACGCCGGGGCAAACGCTGATGATTCGCGCATGGGAAAACGAAGTCAATCCGTGCAGCGGCTGCCCGTATCTCAGCACTGAATGCGTCTGGGAATCGCGCTATGTCGTGCATACGTCCATCGGCTCGGCCGTCGCCCGTTCGACGTTCTCCGCGAAAGGCGATTTATGCGCCTCTTC
>CAZCGG010000009.1:1827-14981 GCA_964498135.1 uncultured Candidatus Moduliflexus sp. | reverse complement strand
GCTCGGCCGTCGCCCGTTCGACGTTCTCCGCGAAAGGCGATTTATGCGCCTCTTCCGCCGGAAAGGTCTGCGGAACGCCGTCGCGCGTCCAGCCCGATGCCGCCGCGCCATATTAAAAGTCCGTTGTGACCGCAGAGGCGCTGCTCCGACTTGATTATCTCCGGCATTTATGCCGGAGATAGTCAGGCCGGAGCAGCGCCTCTGCGGTCACAACTCCGCAAACATGCGTGTTACGACTATCGCGCTTTGTGTGTTATGCGCCTTCGCGCGCCTCAGTTGGCCGCAAGCCGCGCCCGACGGCCTCGCCGCCGATTTCGAGCAGCGCGGCGTCTTCGATCCGGCGCAGATTTCCGAGGAAACGCTGTTGAACTTGCTTCAACAACGGTATGCGCAGGCCGCCGACCCTGCGCGGCAGGCCAAACTCGCGCAGCGCATCCTGATGCTGAAATGGATGTCGCAATGGAATGCGGATGTCGAGATGCCGCCGGAAACCGTGCTGGCAGGTGATCCGCTCCCGCCGTATTTTCGCCCGTCCGAAAATTGGCAATGGTCGCCGCCGCAGCCGAATCCCAACACCGGTCAAGCCACCCGCCTGCATTACGCGCCGCCCGTCAACGGCCAAGCCGCGCACCGCGCGCTCGGCGTCTTCCCGTCGCTGCTACCCGTGAACGGGACGCTGCTGCAAGAAGTTTATTTCCCGAACGACGCGCTGCCGTCCCGCGTCTGGCTCAGAATCACGGCCATGTATGCCGGAAACGCCCGCAACGAGACGAACATCGTTGAGGCGCATTGGACAAAGGACTCGGAATCGCCGCCGCGCACGGAGAATCGCCCGGAAAATTTCTGGGCAAGCGCGCTGCCGCAGCAACGCGGCTGGCACACGCTCGCCGTCAATCTCGTTGATCTCGGCTTATGCGGCGCACAACGGGCGATTTCGGACATCGAATTCGGCGCGGACGGCGGCGACGCTTGGTTCGGTCGCGTGCTCATCCGGCGGCCGCCGGTTGAAATTCGCGGGGCGCAGAAATACCACATTTTCGCGCCGCAAGACGCGCTTTCCTTTGAAATAATCACGCACAATTTTTTGCCGTCGCCGCAGCCGCGCGCCGTTGATGTCACGGTGTCGGATTACGCCGGTTCTGAAATTTTCCGTGCGTCTTACGATTTCAACCTGCCAGCCCGTGAATCGCGGCGGCAAACCATGACCTTTCCCGCGCAAAACCGGCGTTATTTCATCATCGAATACGCCCTGCGCGAGGGCGAAACGACGATCTTTCGCGGCGACAGCGCGGCGGCGATCATTATCCCGAACGCGAGCGGGCGCGATCCGCATTCGCCCTTTGGCATGATGTATTGGGATCAGCCGGGGCGCGACATGGCGGAATTGTATGAAAAACTCGGCGTCAAGCTGCTCGTCATTTTCCCTGAATTGGAGCGGCTGCGTCTGTTCGATGCGAAAAAATTCGACGTGATGCCGATGATTTGGACGCTGCCGGACGGCAAGCCCGAAGAAGCCGAAAAGCTGCGCCAGCAGATTCAGCCCTACATTCAGGCGGGGCAGCGCGTCTTCTCGAATTTCTGGGAAACGGATTTGCGCGTTCCGGCCGCGCTCTTCGCCGCGCATCTCCGCCGCTTTTCCGAGATGGTCAAAGCCGCCGCGCCGGACGCGCTGACCGGCATCGGCGGCATGGCGTGGTTCAACGTCGCGTATGTGCGGCAGCTTTTGCAGGCCGATAGCGGGCGCGCGCCGTCGTTCGATTTCGCGGCCGCAATGTCATATAACACGCCGACGCCGCCCGAATATTCGGGCATTGATCAGGAAGCGTCCGCGCTATTGGCGCTCTTCAAGCAGCACGGCGTCCCGCAGACGGAACTCTGGAACGTCGAGTGGGCGTATTTCGAGATGCTGAACGTCGGGCGTGGCGAATGGCAGAACACGGGCGTGGCGCAGGAGCAGATCGCGGCGTACACGATTCGCCATCACCTGTTCGGCCTGGCGTCCGGCCTGACGCGCCTGATTCCCGGCACGAACATTTACGCGGGGCGGACGCCGTTTTTCAAGAATTTCGGCCATTCGATGAGCGAAGGCCGCGCTTCGGCGCTGCGGTACGATTTGACGCCGCATCCGCTCTTGCCCGCGTATGCGACGATGACGCGCCTGCTGGAAGGCGCGCGCTTCCTAAAGTCGCTGACGCCGGGCGATCCGAGCGTGAACTGCCAGATTTACCGAGCGAACGCGGAAAATTCAACGCGCGCGGTCATCGCGGCGTGGACGGCATTCGGCCATGAGCAGGCGACGCTGCGCCTGCCGTTTCTGAGCGACCGCGCCGCCGCGCCGATTGCGGTGGCGAATATGCTGGGCGAAGAGCGCGTTCGTGTGGCGCGCGGCGGCGCATTGCCGCTCGATTTGTCGCCTGAGCCGCAATATATTTTGCTGCCGGACATGCCCGCCGACGCCCTTGAATCGCTTGAACTCAGGTTTGACGCGCCGCTGTTGACCGTCGAACCAAAGGAGATTGACGCCGCGCCCGGCGCGACGGTGAAATTGACTTATCATCTATATAATTCCGGCGACGCCGCGCTGCAAGGCCGCCTTGCCGTCACGCAGCCGAATTGGCTTGAGATTGTGAACACGCGCGCCGAATATCACGACCCGCTCGGCGCGCTGCTCGCCAAGAAAATGGGCATGGCAGACGGAACCGCCCTGCTTGGGCGCGGGCGCGGCGTTGACGTGACGGTTGAAGCGAACATCCCGGCGGGACGCTGGCGCGCCGCGTATGCGGAACAGCGCGAAGCCGGTCTGCCCGCGCCGCTTGACATTACGGCGGAATTCGCCGCCGATGGGCAGATTTTGGCATCCGCGACAACTTCCGCGCGCCCTCGTCCGCCGTTGAGCCTTCGCATTCGTCCGGTTCTCGATTCGGCTGCTGCCGCCAACGCGCCGATCATCGAGGCGCGCATCACCAATCATTCGCCGGAGCGCCGGACTGGGGAAGTCTGGCTTGCGCCATCGGGCTGGATGTCGGCTGCGCCCGAACGTCAGGCGTTTGCGCTCGAACCGGGCGCGTCGGGCGCGTATCGCTTCACTCTGACCGGCATGCCGGAAAACGCGCAGGAATATCTGCTCGAAACGGTTGATGCGCAGCTAAGGCGAACGGTTCAGACCGTGCGCGTCACGGAAGGCGAAGCGCTGCATCTCGACCATTATAAAGCCGACTCCGGCTATCTTGTGACGTTCGGTGTCGGCGAAGGCTATTTTCTTGATGCGTTCCTGCGTGACGCATCTGGATTCGAGGCGCGGCAGGGGCGCGGGTTCGCCTTTCGCCCCGCAGTTCGGGCGAAGACGCCGATTGTCGTGGACGGCGAACTCAATGATTGGAACGGCGCAGTTCCCTTGTTTGTCAATCCCGCCGGGCGGTTGAACGGCCTGACGTTTTTTGCGAAAGATTTTGGCGGCGAGATGCAATGGACGGGCAACGACGATTTTTCGTCCGCGTGGGAAATGCTGTGGGACGATGATTTTCTCTACGTCGCCACGCGGGTGTTTGATGACCGCGTGATTCCGCAGCAGGCGTTAGGCGCGCTCTGGAACGGCGACACGATCAGTCTGCAAATCGCGCCGCTCGCGGACGCCGATGCCTCGCCCGCGCCGATTCCCGGCGATCTTCGGCGCGTGCATACGTTCGATTTCGGTATGAGCGCGGACAGGCCGGTTCTGCGCCGGAAATATCCAACGCTGACGCATCCCGCCGGAGCGGTTGACGCCATCAAAATCGCCGCGAAGCGGACGGCGGACGGCATACAATATGAGTTGGCAATCCCTTGGGCGGAGCTTGCGCCGCTGCGCCCGTCGCCTGCGGGGTGGTTCGGCTGCTCGTTCGCGTGGTACGAGGATGACGGCAACGGGCGCGAAACGTTCACGAGTTGGTTTGGCGGTTCGGGAGGCAATGGCCTTGCGCGCGAGCCGCGTTTAATGGGCGACGCGCATTTTGTGGAATAAGTGGTTTCGAATGCAGAAATAATTCTTGACAGGATTTTCGCGCAAATACTATCGGTGTCTTGCAATGGAAAACCCCGTTAATTCGGGCGTTTTCATGGATTTTTCCCCTGATATTGATTTGTTTGAACGGAGGTTGGAAGCATGATGCGCGTGGAAATCAGCGTGAAAATGGAACGGCTGTCAGAGTTATTGCTTCGTTCGCCGAATCGTTTGGAAGACATTCGCGATCTCTGCTTGGAATTGGCGACGGATATTGACCAGCATCTTCAAGAGGTCGAGGATGAAAATTTCGACCAGTATGAAGAAGAAGAAGAAGAATACAACGAAGAAGAAGAATACGATGAAGCCGAAGAAGAAGAGGATGAACGTTTTGACGAATACCAATATCGGTATGGCGAGAGCGACGATGAATAAGCGCAGTAGCATGCGCGTCTCTGCTCTCGATAACGCCTGAGAGGGGGAATTTATGCTCTATGCGGTAATCATGGCAGGCGGCAAGGGAACCCGGCTTTGGCCGCAAAGCCGGGAAAACATGCCCAAACAGTTATGGGAATTTTTTCATCAAAAGAGCCTTTTGCAAGATACTGTTGAGCGTGTCGCCCCGCTTATTCCGCCGGAACGGGTGTTGGTCGTGACCGGCGAAAATATTTATCAGCAGATTTGCGATCAACTCTCGCATGTGCCGACGCAAAACATCATTTTAGAGCCAGTCGGGCGCAATACCGCCCCCTGCGTCGGCTTAGCCGCGTTATACATCCCCGATCCTGACGCCTGCATGGCGATTCTCCCCTCTGATCACGTCATTTCGCATCATGCGGAATTTCTGCGCATGCTCGAATTAGCCAAACAAGTCGCCACAGAGGGCGATCATCTCGTGACGTTCGGCATCCGGCCGACATCGCCGGAAACCGGATTCGGCTATATTCAGCGCGGCGCGGCGTATCGAGAAGGCGTGTACGCCGTCCAGAAATTTGCCGAAAAACCTTCGCTTGAGTTGGCGCAGCAATACCTCGAATCCGGCGAATATTCATGGAATAGCGGCATGTTCATCTGGAAAGTGTCCACGCTGCTGCGCGTCATCGAGCAATTTCTCCCGGATTTGCATCGCGGCCTGATGCGAATCAAATCCGTCATCGGCACGCTCGATGAACAACATGTTGTCGAGGAGGTTTTTGCCGACTTGAAGCCGGTTTCGATTGATTACGGCATCATGGAAAAAGCGGCCTCAACGTTTGTGATTCCGGCGGATTTTGGCTGGAACGATGTCGGTTCGTGGGCGGCTTTGCCGGAAGTGTGGGACACAAATCACGAGGGCAACACACTCAAAGGGCATGTTGTCGCGCTGGAAAGCTGCAATAATATTGCCTATTCGGATAATGGCCTGATTTCGCTGGTGGGCGTGAACGATTTAGTCGTCGTCAAAGTGGACGATTCGGTGTTGGTTTGCCGGAAAGATTACGCGCAGAAAGTCAAAGAAGTGGTGGATGAATTGCAACGGCGCGGCATGACACAATATTTATAGATATGCGTAAGAGCGAGACTTCAAACGTCTTCAAGACGTTTGAAGTCTTTTATTATTTTTCAGGACTTGCGCTTATGATTGTGCGCAAGTCCTTTTCATTCTCCCATCACCTTGATAACTAGCCGCTTCGGGCGCTGCCCGTCAAATTCGGCGTAATAAATCTGCTGCCAGGGGCCGAAATCAAGGCGGCCATTCGTCACCGGCACGATGATTTCATGATGCATCAACAGGCTTTTCAAATGGCTGTCGCCGTTTGTTTCGCCTGTCCGATGATGCCGGTAATCGGCCTTATACGGGGCTAACGTTTCCAGCCATTCGTCAATATCCTGAATCAGGCCGCTTTCCGCGTCATTGACGTACACCGCCGCCGTGATGTGCATTGCCGACACGAGAATCATCCCTTCCTGAATGCCGCTTTCTCGCAGTGCCTCTTCCACCTCTGGCGTGATATTCAGGTATTCTCGGTGTTTTTTCGTCTGAAATGTCAGATATTTCGTATGAAATTTCATGGAATGTATTTACCGCAAAGACGCGGCGGCGAGGTGTTTCTTTGCGTTCTCCGTGCCTCTGCGGTAGGCGAAAGGCGTTTAGCGGCGTTCCTGCAATTGGCAGGGGAGTTTGTCGTTCGATTTGATCGGCATGGAGAGGCTCGCCACCGTCTCGCCCGCCAGCGTGATCGTCACCGAGACGTGATATTGAATATCCGGCCAACTGAACATGCGCGAAAACCAATTGCCGAGCGGCTTAATATGCAGGATCGTCTTGGCGTTGCCGTTGATAATCCAAAATTGATCGTCATGCGTGTGAACTTCGCCCTGAATATTCAGTCGGATGCCCTTCTTTTCAAGCGTCATGCTGACCGGCGCATTCGTATGTTTTTCTAAAAAAGAGGCTAAATTCGCGGCTTTCACCGTCATGTCTTTTTTGTTGCTCACGGCGTTCCTCCCCCTTTTATGGATAAATGTCATCGTGAAAAATCTGCTGTATATGCTTATACGCATATTTGCATTGCAAGTCAAGCAAAAACTATCGCTTCTCGATGTTTCGCATGTTGAGGAGGAAATGTGGCGGGGAAATGCGCAGAGAGCCTTGCGAAGGCTGCTCGCCTTCGCAAGGGAAGAATGAAGTTAATTGCCGTACTGCGGATTGACGGAAATGTCTAATTCCACGCGGCGGTTGCGTTGACGCCCGCTTTCGTTGGAATTTGAGGCAATCGGCATGGACTCGCCATAGCCTACGGCGCGGATGCGCTGCTGCGGAACGCCCCGGCTGACAAGATAATTCGCCACAGACTGCGCCCGATATTCCGACAAGCGTTGGTTATAGCCTTCATTCCCGACGCTATCGGTATGACCGGCAACGGTGATGACGGTTTCCTGATAATTCAGCAGGATTTCCACCACGCGATCCAAATCCCGGCTCGCTTCATAGCGCAGCGCGTAGGAATCGGTGTCAAACAGAATCGTGCTGGGCATTGTCACAATCAAGCGACCGCTGGAAAAACGCGCGTCAAAGCCCGGAATGCGCTGGAATTGCTGTTGCTGCTGCTCCAAATATTGCTGCCGCGAAGGAAGCGTCTGCACCGGCTGCTGCACGACCGGCTGCTGATACGCGGCCGTGACATAAAAATAGCACGACGCCGTGCCGTAATCATACGCCACCTGCTGCATTTGCACATCGTCTTGGCTCTGGCGCGGGGTTACGATAATTTTGGAGCGAATATCTTCGCGCAGCGTGCGCGAAAACTCAAAATTCCGCGCCAAGCTCTGTTCGCCTTCCTGCCCAAGCTCTTGCGGGCGGTTTTTATATTCCGCGCTGTTTTTATAGCCCGAACCGGCTCTGCCGGTGTATGTGCGATCATTGATGCCCCATTCACGCACCCAGCGCGGCTCGCCCTGATTGTAATTCCAATGATAATACGGATCAGCCGACACCACCGCATCCACATATTCAATGCCCGACCGCCCTTCGACAATCAAATCGTAAGAATAGGAACGATCCGGCACGGTGTACGTCTGACCGCCGCGCACGTAATTATCCGGCTGATGCTTGTTGGGGAAAAGCACGGACACTTGCCCGCTCGTGTCAATGTCATACACCGTCAAATAGCCCTCGCTGGCAGCGCGGAAATTAATCATAATCTTTTCGCCCTGTCTGTAAGGCGATCCGCATTGCTTATCGAACCAGACATCCACGTTCATATTTTCCTGCGGTTCGCGCGGGACAGGCACGACTTTGCGCGATCCGTCATTGCTTTCTCGCGGACGCTGCTGCGCCGACGCAAGACCGGACACGCCAATCATCACGCTCATGCCTACCATAATCATGCTGGTGAAACGCATCATATTTTTCATACAGTCATTCCTCCTCAAAAAGGTTAATCATTATGCAAACATGCCGCCGATCTGTCGCATTTTCAAGCGTCATCATGCGCCATTCTCGCGGCGCAAGATGAAGTATATTCCATGCAACTGAGTCTTGCAACAATTTTTCTCGCATAATTATCATTTTATTGTGGTATATTTCATGCTGCTGGATGTTTTTAAATGCAAACCCTATTCCATCCCGCGCTAATCGGCCTGATTGCGTCAAAAAACGACGCAGCGCGCGCGCAAATTTTCTTTAGCGTGTCATGGCAGGCGGATGGTTTTCCGATAGACATGAAATGCTGTTTCCGACATTCTTCGACTTGCTCAGGATGCCGGAAACATCACGCGCGGCGCGAAAGATACTCGTCGCAGTACGCTGGCAGGACGCAGCGCTCGCAGGCGGGTTGGCGGGCTTTGCAGATGGCTCGCCCGTGCGCGATCAAATTGAGATGCAGCGAAAACGCCTTGCCCGGCGGCACGCGGCCGCGCATCTGCTCGAACGTTTTTTCCGGCGAGGCCGTCGGCGGCTTGACCAAGCCAATCCGGTTGCAGAGACGATGCACGTGCGTATCTACCGGAAAAATATCCACGCCGCACGAAAAGGCCAACACGACGGAAATCGTTTTGATGCCGATGCCGTCAAGCTGGCAGAACGTATCAATCACCTGCTGCGGCGGCATGGCGCAGATGGCGTCGAGATTCAACGCGCCGTATTGTCGGTGAATCCAGCGCAAAATCTCCTGCATTCGACGGCTTTTCTGGTTGGACAAGCCCGCCGAGCGGATCGCGTCCGCCACGTCGCGCACATCGGCCAGCATCACTTCTTCCCAGGTCGGAAAGCGCGAGCGCAAGACGCGATACGCCCGATCCCGGTTCACGTCATTCGTATTTTGCGACAAAATGGTCAGCATCAAATTCTCAAGCGGCGGCAGCGCGTCATGCGCGGGAACGCCCATTGTTTGCTCAAGCAATTCTGCGACGCGCGCAGTTTTTTCTTCCAATGTCCCCATTCGTAACTCCTCTAAAATACCATGTTTATTTCACGTTTTTTCATTGACTTCTATACGCTATCATAATTGGATGATTTTTTGACACGTCAATTATTTTTATTTCAATATGCAAAAAATCGCAATTTTTCAGGGGCGGCAACAATATGGTACGATTATTCGGCACAGACGGCATTCGCGGGGTTGCCAACATCTTTCCGATGACCTCCGAAGTCATGATAAAAGTCGGGCTGGCTCTTGGCGCAATTATTGCAGAAAATCAGGCGCGGGCGGCAAAAAGCGCGCACGTGATTATCGGTCGTGATACCCGTCGTTCCGGGATGATGCTGGAATCCGCGTTGAGTTCGGGATTGACGGCGGCGGGAACGTCTGTGCTGTTGGCGGGCGTTTTGCCGACTCCGGCGATAGCGTTTCTGACGCGGAAATGGCAGGCGCAAGCCGGAATTGTCATTTCCGCTTCGCATAACCCTGCGCAAGATAACGGCGTCAAAATTTTCTCCGCAACCGGTTTCAAACTGCCAGACGAACTCGAAGCCAACATCGAACATGTCGTGCTTGACGATCAGGTGAACATTTCTCGGCCGACCGGCTCGGCTATCGGCACGATTACACCGGCGGCGGACGCCTCAGAAGAATACGCGGAGCATCTCATTCAGTCCATTTTTTCGGATGTGAAGCCTGATTTCCGTCGGGTCAAAATCGTGGTGGATTGCGCGAACGGCGCGGCGTCGTTTCTTGCGCCAACCGTCTTGAAATATTTGCAAGCGGATGTGATTGAAATGGCCGTCGAACCGGACGGATTGAACATCAATCACCAATGCGGCGCGCTGCATACGCAGGCGCTCTGCGAACGGGTGCGGCGCGAAGGCGCGCACATCGGGATTGCGCTCGATGGCGACGCGGATCGGCTGATTTTGGTTGATGATCGCGGGGAGCAGGTGGACGGCGATCACATTTTGGCGATGCTTGCGCTTGATTTGCAGCGCAAAGGGCGGCTGCGCGAGAATACGCTTGTGGCGACGGTGATGAGCAATCTCGGCCTTGAAGTGGCGATGAAAGACGCGGGCATTCGCTTCGTGCGTACTGCCGTCGGAGACCGCCACGTCGTCGAGAAAATGCAGAGCATTGGCGCGAATATCGGCGGCGAACAATCCGGCCACATCATTTTGTTTGAGCATGGCACGACCGGCGACGGCTTGGCGACGGCGTTAACGGTTTTGAAATTATTGCAGGAGCACGGCCAATCGCTGTCGGAATTGGCGGCGTGCATGACCTCGTTTCCGCAAATTCTTGTCAACGTGCCGGTCAAAGAGCGCAAACCGATTGAGGAAATGGTCGGCGTCAGCGAAGCGATTCGTCGGGCGGAAAAGGAATTGGGAGATCGCGGGCGGACGCTCGTGCGCTATTCCGGCACGGAACTGCTCGCCCGCGTCATGGTCGAGGCGGAATACGCAGAGACGGTGACGCGCATTGCGAACACGCTTGCGGATGAACTCCGCAATGAAATCGGGGTTGGTTGATTTTTTAACAAGAAGGTGAATCAGATGCAACACAAAGTACAACATAACCGCGTGAGAGATTTTTTCGTGTACCTCGGCGCGCTCATCGGCTTGGCCGGGCTTGTCGCCGGAACGTGGCTGTATGTCAAACGCGCCGAGAAGACCACCGAAGTCAAAGAGCAGCAGGCCGTCGAGCAGGTGAAAGCCGAAGCGCAGCAGCGCATGCCGAAAGTGAAGGTCGTGGAGATTATTCCGATGCCGTTTACGGATATTCTCGTGCTGCCCGGCACGGTGAAGGCGCATGCCGATATTGATTTGGCCGCGAAAGTCGGCGGCACGGTGAAATGGATCGGCCCGAAAGAAGGCGACCGCGTGAAAGAAGGCCAAAAACTGCTCGCCGTGGATGTGAAGGCGCAGACGTCGGCCGTGGCCGACGCGAAGGCTCGGTATGATCAAGCCGTTTCCGATTATGAGCGGAAGAAAAAGCTCTTTGCCGAAAAAATCATTCCCAAAGGAGACCTTGAATCCGCCGAAACGCAGGTAGAAACCGCGAAAGCCGCGTTGGATACGGCGGGAATCAATATTGAAGACAGCAGCCTGTCTTCGCCGATTACCGGCACGTTAGACCGCTTGCTCGTGGATAAAGGGGAGAATATCAACGTCGGGCAATCCGTCATGAAAATCGTGGATATTGACCGCGTGACGGTGGAATTGCCGATCCCGGAAAAAGACATTCTGTATTTCAAAACCGGGCAGGATGTCAACATCGAATTCGAGCGCGGCAAGGGGGATTTGCTTGAATTTCCGGGCAAAATTGAATTTGTGTCGCTGACCGCCGACGAATCAACTCGAACGTATCTTGTCAAAGTCGGCGTCGCCAATCCCAACCGGCTGCTGCGCCCCGGCATGATTGTCCGCGCCCATTTAGTGCGCCGACAACTGACGGAAGCGATTGCCGTGCCGTTTTTTACAATTATTGACCGTGAAGAAGGGAAAGCGGTGTTCGTTTTGGAAGGCGATCTGGCGAAGTCGCGTAAGATCGAATACGGCGCGTTTTACAAAGGGCTGGTGGAAGTGACGAGCGGCCTGAAACTCGGCGAAAAATTAGTCATTGTCGGACAGCGAGACCTCGTGGATGGCACGAAAGTCATTCTCGAAGCGGATATGACGGCTTTAGCGAAAGAGTGGGTTCAATCGGGAAAGGATCTTTCGCAACTGCCGGCGGACATCCTGCAACAATAACCGCGCAAGCGCTATGACAAAAACCCGATTTCTCCCAAGAAACCGGGTTTTTCCAACTGTGTATGAATATCAGTAATTTTTGCGTTCAGCATAAAACCAGCGTGGTCATTTTGACCATTATCATTGCGTTCAGCGGCACAATGGCGTATATTACGCTGCCCCGCGAGTCCGCGCCGGATATTACGTTTCCGTATATTCTTATTTTCAGCAATTATGAAGGCACGTCGCCAACGGATATGGAATCGCTGGTCACGCGCCCGCTTGAGCGAAAACTCAAAAGCCTCACCGATGTCAAGGAAATGACCTCAACCTCAACAGAGGGGGCTTCGCAGATTGCGTTGGAGTTCAACCCAGACGTGAATGCGGACGACGCGCTGCAAAAGGTGCGCGATAAAGTCAGCCAAGCCAAAGGGGATTTACCGAGCGACATGAACGATCCCAATATCTCGGAAATTTCGTCTTCTGACTGGCCGATTATGTTTGTCGTTATCTCCGGCGATGTTGGCATGGTGAAATTGAAAAAGATCGCGGAAGATTTGAAAGATGACATCGAAGGCGTGAAGGGCGTGCTGGAAGCGGAAATTTCCGGCGGGCGGGAACGCGAAATCCGCGTGGAATTCAATCAAGATCGATTGGCCTCGTATGGCTTGACCTTGAGCAGCGTCGTGCAGACGGTGAAGAATAACAACCAGAATATTCCGGGTGGCACGATAGACATCGGCGAGGCGCGCTACGTGCTGAAATCTCCGGCCGAATTTACCTCGCCAACGGAAATTGATAATATCGTCGTGTCGGTCAAAGACGGGAAGCCGATTTATTTGACGGACGTCACCACGATTCGAGACACGTTCAAAGATCGTGATTCGTTCTCGCGCTTAGACGGCATTGAAGCCGTGACGCTGCGCATTACGAAACGCCCCGGCGAACATATTCTGCGCGTCGCAAAAGAGATTAAAAATATCGTGGACGCGGCCAAGCAGGAGTTGCCGCCGGAAATTTTGGTGACCATCACCTCCGATCAATCCGAAGATGTGAATACAATGGTCAAAGATTTAGGGAACAATATTATGACGGCCGTTGTGCTGGTGTTGCTGGTCATCTTCGTGTCGCTTGGCTTTCGGAATGCCATTCTCGTGGCAATAGCCATTCCGCTTTCGATGCTCATCACATTTTTCGTCCTGCAAACGTTGAATATCACGCTGAATTTCGTCGTCTTATTCAGTCTCGTGCTGGCGTCGGGCATGTTAGTGGATAACGCGATTGTGATTATCGAAAATATTTACCGACATCATATCGGCGAGCGGAAAAGCCTTGATCAGGCTGCAATGGAGGCGACTCAAGAGGTCGCGTGGCCGGTCATTAGTTCCACCATGACGACGGTGGTTGCCTTTTTCCCATTGTTATTTTGGCCGGGCATTATGGGCGAATTCATGGTCTATCTGCCTACGACGGTCATTATTGCGCTTTTAGCCTCGATGTTCGTCGCCTTGACAATCAGCCCAACATTATGCTCAA
>CAZCGG010000009.1:0-1727 GCA_964498135.1 uncultured Candidatus Moduliflexus sp. | reverse complement strand
GCGCTTTTAGCCTCGATGTTCGTCGCCTTGACAATCAGCCCAACATTATGCTCAATGTTCATCAAACCGTCCCTGCGCGACCGGAAAATCGTCGAGGAAGAAGAAGTCGGCCATCATTTCGGCCCGATTATCGGCACGTACAGAATTTTGTTAAGCTTTACGCTGCATTATCGCATCCTGTTTCTGATCTGCTTTTTCAGCCTGTTTTTCATGGCATTGTACGCGTATTCTAAAAGCGGCTTAGGCGTGGAATTTTTCCCAGACACGCAGCCGTCGCGCATCATGGTAAACGTGAAAACGCCGGAAGGGACGAATGTGCAGCAGACCAACAATTTCGCGCTCGTTGTGGAAAACATCGTGAAGAAATACGGCAACATCGAGCATGTCACCACGACGGTCGGCGGCGAAAAAATGAATGTCGCGGACTTGACGATTGACATGATTGATAAAGCTGATCGGCGCGGCTCCGGCACGGACGGCAAAATTTATTTCGAAAATTCGCAAAATACAATGGAAGCGTTGCGGAAAGAACTGCTCGGCGCGGTGGTCGGCGCGGAAGTGACCGTAGATAAAGAAGAAGCGGGGCCGCCCGTCGGCGCGCCGATTAACGTCGAAATTCATGGTGAAGACTATCTCGTGCTGGCCAAAATTTCGGACGAATTGCAGAGCAAGGTTCGGAATGTGCCGGGCATTGTGGATTTGACGGATGATTACCAAAACGCGCTGCCGGAAATCATCGTGAACATTGATAAAGAACGCGCCGCCTTGTTGGGGCTTGACGCCTATCTCATCGGGCAGATCATCAAAGCGGCGGTGAACGGCATGGAAGTCGGGAAATACCGCGAAGGCGAGGACGAATTTGACATTACCGTGCGCTTGCCGGAAAATCAGCGACAGGATATTCAGAATATTCTGCGGCTGCGGATTCCCGGTTATTCGGGCGAACAAGTGCCGTTGTCGTCTGTGGCGACCGTCACGACCACCAGCGGCTTGGCGGGCGTCAGACATATTGACAGCAAGCGCGTGGTCACGATTTCATCAAATGTGGCCAAGGGCTTCAATACGCAGCAAGTCTTGGGCGAAGTGCGAAAAATTGCCGCAGCCATGACGCTGCCCGAAGGGTATCGGTTTGCGTACACCGGCGAAAATGAAGAAATGGAAGAATCGCAAGTCTTCATGTTTAAATCGTTCGTGATTGCGGTGCTGTTAGTCGCCTTAATCATTGTAGCGCAGTTCGATTCCATGAAAGCGACATTCATCATCATGACCTCCGTGATTTTGTCGCTGATCGGCGTGTTTGTGGATTTGCTCATCACGCAGAAGCCGTTCGGCGTCATCATGACCGGCATGGGCGTGATTTCGCTGGCGGGCGTGGTCGTGAACAACGCCATCGTGCTGCTGGATTATATTAATGTGTTGCGCAAGCGGGGCTTGGCGTTTTTCGACGCGATTGTCATGGCGGGCGTGACGCGCTTTCGGCCTGTCATGCTCACGGCGATCACAACAATTCTCGGCCTCGTGCCAATGGCGTTGGCGGTGGATTTCGATTTTTATGAATTGAAATGGAACGTCAACAGCGAAAGCAGCGAAATGTGGGGGCCGATGGCGACCTGCGTAACGTTTGGGATGATCTTTGCGACAATGCTGACGCTGTTCGTCGTGCCGTGCCTGTATAGCCTGCTGTATCAGCGCGAAGACCGAAAAGCGCGCGAAAAAGCGGAGAAACA
>CAZCGG010000008.1:0-46266 GCA_964498135.1 uncultured Candidatus Moduliflexus sp. | reverse complement strand
ATAATCAATACGCGGATTCGATTCTCCGCGTCGTGTCGGCGGGCATCATGGACGCGGCGAACGGCGCGGCGTTTGGCATTGCCAATTCCGTGAGCGGCGCGGAAATGAAGGAAATCATCGCTCGCGTCAAAAAGTTGATGCAATAATGCGCCGCGCCAGACACGTTCGGCGTGTTTGGCGGCGGCGATTCAATATGCGCAAATTTTCTTCGTATGGCCCGGTTTCGACTGCCTCCGAATATTACGCGCCGCGCGAGGCGCTGGTTGATTTCGCCATGCGGCAGTTGCTCGGCGATCCGGTTGATGAGGGCGGGCATTACATGACAATTTGGGCGCCGCGCCAAACCGGAAAGACGTGGACAATGCTGGAGGTCGTGAAACGTCTGCGGCAGAGCGCGGAATTCGATGTCATCATGATTTCTGCCGAAAGCGCAAAATATGAGCAAAATCATGAAACCATTCTTTACATTCTTCTGCGGGAACTGCGCTATTTTTCGGATCGAAATTTCCCTGAACGAATTACGTGGGATGATTTCCCCAAATTGTTCACTCGAACGTATTTGTCAAAACCGCTTATTTTGATTATTGATGAATTTGACGCCTTAGAGGAATCATTCATCAGCAAATTTGCGAGCGAATGCCGGAATCTCTATCTTTCTCGAAAAAGCGAGGCGAAACCATCCTCCGAAAAAACGTATCTGCTGCACGGCCTCGCGTTGATCGGCATCCGCAGCGTGCTGGGCATCGAAAATACGACCGGCTCGCCGTTCAACGTTCAGCGCAGCGTCCGCATTCCCAATCTTACCTTTGACGAAGTGAAGGGCATGTTCGACTGGTATCAGCGCGAAAGCGGTCAAACCATCGCGCCGGACGTGATTATGCGGCTGTTTGTCGAAACGAATGGGCATCCGGGGTTGATTGGTTGGCTCGGCGAATTGTTGACTGAAACGTATAACCAGAACTTTCCCGAACCGATTACACGGGCGAAATTCGATGAAGTGTATGCCGAAGCCATTAACGTGCTTCCCAACAACACAATTTTGAATATTTTGAGCAAGGCCAAGCAGCGACCGTATCGAGATTTCGTGCTGCGTCTGTTCGATACTGATCGGAAAACGTCGTTTGCATACGATTTTCCGCCGACAAACTATCTTTATTTCAACGGTGTGATCGATCTCGATAAAGTCAGTCCGACCCAGAGTTACGTCAAATTTTTCTGCCCGTTCGTGCAAAAACGGCTGTTCAATTATTTTGCAGATGAATTGTTTCATGACATCGGACGGATGAGCGATCCGTTCGATGATCTCTCCGATATTTTTACGGAAAATGCATTATGTCTGCTGCCGTTATTAGCGCGGTATCAGGCATATTTGACGCAGAATAGCCGCTGGCTGTTTCAGGATGCGCCGCGCCGCGCCGATTTGCGGATTTATGAGGCGGTGTATCACTTCAATCTTTACCTATACTTACATCAATTTTTGCGCGGCAAAGGCGCGAACGTCTGGCCGGAATTTCCGACGGGCAACGGCAAAATAGACCTGATTATCACCTATCGCGGGCAGATGTACGGCATTGAACTGAAAACGTTCGCGGACGTGGCGGAATATCGGAATGCCGTGAAACAGGCCGCGCAGTATGGCAAACAACTGCGCTTGCAAGAGATCACGCTGCTGTTTTTCATTGAGGCGATCAGCGACGAACATCGTCATAAATTCGAGACGCCGGTTCTCGACGATGAGACGGGCGTGACCGTCATGCCGGTCTTTGTGGCAACAGGGGTGTAATCAAATTGCCGACCGTCAGCGTGATCATTCCGACCTATAACCGCGCCGATTTTCTCAAAGAGGCGATTGAGTCCGTCCTCGCGCAAACCTTTCGTGATGTTGAGCTTCTCGTGATTGACGATGGCTCGACGGATCGCACCCGCGATGTGCTGGACGGCTACGGCGCGCGCCTCCGCCCGATTTTTCAGGCAAATTGCGGCGTCAGCAGCGCGCGGAACGCGGGCATCCGCGCCGCGCAAGGCCGCTATATCGCGCTGCTCGATTCCGATGATCTCTGGCTGCCGAAAAAGCTTGCCGCGCAAATCGCCGTCATGGAGGCGCAGCCGCACATTCCGCTCTGCCATACCGAAGAAATCTGGATTCGGCGCGGCGTCCGCGTCAATCAGATGAAAAAGCACCAGAAGCACGGCGGCTATATTTTCCCGCATTGCCTGCCGTTCTGCGTCATCAGCCCGTCGTCCGCGCTGATTCGCCGCGCGATATTCGATGAAGTCGGCTATTTCGATGAAGCCCTGCCCGCCTGCGAAGATTATGATTTGTGGCTGCGCATCACCAAAACCCACCCGGTGCATTTCATCGAAACGCCCCTGATTATCAAGCGCGGCGGGCATGATGATCAACTCTCGCGGACGCATTGGGGGCTGGATCGCTTTCGGATTCAGTCGCTCGAAAAGCTCCTGCAAGCGGGCGGCTTGACGGCAGAACAGCGTCAGCAGGCGGCGGATGAACTGCGGCGCAAATGCGACATCATGGCGCAAGGCTGCGCCAAACGCGATAAACCGGCAGACGCGGCGGCGTACCGGCAACTCGCTGAAAAATATCGCTGAAATGCGATTTCCCTTGAAAAATTTTTCCCTCGCTGTCAATGCGTTGTTCATTCAGGTAGGTGCGATGGTTTTTGTCATCTGTAATTGAACCGCCGAGACGCGGAGGTCGCGGAGAAAAACATTTTTCTGCGTTCTCCGCGTCTCTGCGGTGTAAAAATTATGTTGTTTGGCAAGCGCGCATATCAATTGACTGCCGAAGAAACGGCCTTAGAAGCCTTATTCACCAACACCGAGCATTTGCGGCAATTGTTCGAAGAATTTGTGACCGCGCCAAATCTGCCGAAACGCCTGCTGATTATTCACGGCGTCGGTGGCGGCGGCAAATCCACGCTGCTGAAAATGTTCCGTTTGTTTTGCAAAAAGCAGGCGATTCCGGTCGGATTCGTCAGCGTGGACGAAGCCAAAACCGGCGTCGAAATGCTGACCGGCTTGTCCGATGAATTAGGCAAAAGCGGCGTCAAACTGCCGGAATTCAGCGTGGCGTTCCAGCGTTATCAGGCGATTCAGGCCAAAGTTGAGGAAAAGCTGCGGGCGGGGCAGAGCAAGCTTGCGAACGCGGGCAAAGCGAGCGCGAAGGCCGCGCTGGAAACCGCCGCGAGCGCCGTCTTAGGCCCATTGGGCAGCGTCGTGGGCGGCATGAGCGCGGAAGCGTTGACCGATTGGCTGTTCGGCTTTTTGAATAAGCCGGACGTGGATTTTTATCTCAATCCGCTCAAACTCCTGACGCAGCAGTTTGTGACCGACCTCGCCAAAACCGCCGCCAAAAAGCGCGTGACGCTGATGTTCGACACCTACGAGCAAATCGGAACGTTAGATGATTGGGTGCGCGAATTGGCGCGGGCGGCGCATGGGAATATCTTGTTCGTCATCGCCACGCGCAGCTTTCGCGGCGAAGCGTGGGAGCGCGATTGGCCGGGCTGCCTCATGCAGGCGCGGTTCGAGGAATTGCGCCCGATGGAAGATGAACATCTGCGCGACGTGATCAGCCGCTATTATCAGGCCATGCGCGGCGCGACACCGGACCCGGCGCAAGTGGAGGCGGTCGTGAAATTTTCGCGGGGCTTGCCGCTCGTGGCGACGACGGCGGCGCGGCTGTGGGCGGCATACGATCACACCGATTTCCAGACCATCAAAGCGCAAGTCGCGGCGGATTTGGTGGATCGCCTGCTGGAATCCGTGCCGAAAACGATTGAACGCCTCGTTGAAGCGGCGGCGGCGCTGCGCTGGTTCGATCTGTCCGTGTTGCGGGCGGTGTTGGAAACGGAGATTCCGGCGGCGGATTTCAAGGAATTGCGGCAGTTTCCGTTCACGCGCCCGGTGCGCGAAGGGAAATTGGCGCTGCATGACGTGGTGCGAGACGTGCTGGACGAAAACCTGAAAATTCACGATCCGGCGCGGCATAAACAGTGGCACGAACGCGCCGCCGCCTATTTCGAACAGGCCATGCCGCAAGCGAGCCTGACGGAACAGGAGTTGTTCGGCTTGGAACGGCTATATCATCGCGTTCGGGCAAACGAAGAAACCGGCATCCAGTTGTTTCAAGCGACCGCCGAAGAGTTGACTCGCTACTGTATGGTCAATCGGCTCAAAACGTTGTTGAGCGATGTCAGCACGTATCCATTGGAACAGGAAAATAGCCGCTTATGGCGGGAGTATTATCAAGGAAAGATAGCTCGGATAGAATCAAATTTAGAAATTGCTGCTATGAGTTATGAAAAGATTATCCAGAACCAGCAGGCAGAAATCTCTTTACGAGCATATTCGTTATGTGATCTTGGAGAATTTTGGTTAGATTTAAAAGGGTATCAAACGAATGAAGTAGATAAAGCAATCCAAATGTTAGAAGAAAGTTATAAATTACTTCCCCCGAATGACATTAAAGTAGGGTCTATTTTACCGTTCCTTTCATGGATATATTATGTTGGCAAGCAGAATGTAGAAAAAAGGATATTATATACTCAACTGTTACAGGAATGGGCAGAGAAGCGAGATGATAACTATAGTCTTCTTATTACCTATAGACATTTAAAATCTTTTTATGGTATTTTTGGTTACTGGAAAGAATCTATATATTATTATAATCAAGGACTTGAAAAGCTTCAGTCTGCGTCAGATAATAAACTTTTGGGACTTCGCTTCAAAGGAGGTTCATTATGGGCGCTTATTTGGAGCGGAAGATATAGAGAAGCAGAATTATCAAGTAGAGAGGCTCTAGAATATATACATCAGATTGGGGATGATAATAATGTCGCTCAAATTTCGGGAGGATTAGGTCTTATTGCTGGATTTCAAAAAAAATATTCACAATCAACAGCAGCTTTTTTAGTATGGCAACAGTTTTGCGAAACACATAGAGCAGTATTGAGTGACATAGCTCAGTTTTTAGGATTTCAAGGAAAAATTCGGATCAACCAAAACCTTCTTAATGATGCTGATGAGTTTCTCACAAAAAGCTTAAAGATCAAGCAAGAAAATCAACATGGTTGCGGTATTCCTGAAATTTTAATTTGGTTGGGAGAATTAGAAGAAATCCGCCATAATTACGATAAAGCGGAACAGTATTACTGCGAAGTATTAGAGGAATATCGTTGGACATCTCGACGAAATTTTGAATGTGAAGCCCTCGTCGGCATGGCGCGGGTCAAATATGCGCAAGGCAAGCTGTCCGACATTCCCGCCTTCATCGCCGAGGCCGAAGCCTTAGCGCAGCAATACGAATACAACGAGCATATTGCCGCGCTCCACCTGCTGCAAGGCCATCTGCTCTGGCAGGAAGAGCCGGACGCCGCCTTCGATTTTTATCAGCAGGCATTGATCTATGCGCTTCGCTACAATCGTTTCTGCTTAGACGAAATCCTGTTCGGCGACAACATTCCGACGCCGTATCAGCCGTTGATTCCGTTCTGCTTGCAGCGCGGCGAGGACGGGCGAAATACGCTGCGCCGGCTCAAAGCCTTCTGGCAAACCGGCGCGAATGATGTCGGTCAGCCGCGCCCGGATACCATTTCCCCGATTCCTGAAAACATCCCGTTGCTTGAGGCCGAACGTCTCGCCCGCGAGCGCGAACCCGGTGACGGCAGCCCGCAGATGCCTGTGATTGAACGGATCGAAAGCCATCTAACCGCGCGCCGTTCGTGGTGAGCGTGTCGAACCACAAAACTGCCCTTCGACACGCTCAGGGCGAACGGAAACCACTTATGACGCACGAACGCTTTTTTAATACCGCAGGGCCGGTGAACTGCAAGGATCATTACTGTTTGCCGCCATTACAGCGCATCAACCTCTCGGAAATGCTGGATTTGATCGCGCAGAAAAAATATTTTGTTCTGCACGCGCCGCGTCAAACCGGCAAAACGTCCTGCCTGCTGGCGTTGATGGACTATTTGAATCAGCAGGGAACTTACGCCTGTTTGTACATGAACATCGAAAACGCGCAGGCTGCCCGCGAAAACGTCAAGGCCGGCATCCGCTCGGTGTTGTCGGAATTGGCGGATAAAGCCGAAAACTATCTGCATGATCACTTCGTCCGCGAACATTGGAAGGAGATTCTTGAACATGACGGGGAATTCAACGCCTTTCAAAAAACGTTGAGCGAATGGGCAAAGGCGTCGCCGAAGCCGTTTGTGTTGTTGATTGACGAAGTGGACGCGCTCATCGGCGACACGCTGATTTCGCTGCTTCGCCAATTGCGCAGCGGCTATGCCGGACGCCCCGCGCTGTTTCCGCAAAGCGTGATTCTCTGCGGCGTGCGCGACGTGCGGGATTATCGGATTCATTCCAGCCAAGAAAAAACGGTGATTACGGGCGGCAGCGCGTTCAACATCAAAGCGAAATCGCTGCGATTAGGCGATTTCGTCCGGGAAGAAATCACGGAATTATATCGCTGTCATACCGCCGAAACCGGGCAGACGTTTGATTCGAAAGCCCTTGATTGCGTGTGGGCGTTCAGCGAAGGACAGCCCTGGCTGGTAAACGCGCTCGGATATGAAGTCTGTTTCGAAATGCCGGAAGGGCGCAACCGCGCGAACTCGATTACCGCCGAGATGGTTCACGCGGCGAAAGAGCGGATTATCGCCCGCCGCGAAACTCATCTTGACCAGTTAGCGGATAAATTGCAGGAAGAGCGCGTCCGCCGCGTCATCGAGCCGATTTTGAGCGGCATTGACGCGCCGGAAGATTATCCGCCCGACGATCTCAGCTATGTCCGCGATTTGGGCTTAATCAAAACCGAAGGGCAGGTGCGCATCGCCAACCGGCTCTATCAGGAAGTGATTCCCCGCGAGTTGACGTATGTGACGCAATTGACGATCAGCGAGCAGCCGCAATGGTACATTCGCCCGAATGACGGCCAACTCGATATGCCGAAATTGATGGCGGCGTTTCAAGAATTTTTCCGCAAGCATTCGGAAAGCTGGGGCGAGCGGTTTCAATACAAAGAAGCCGGGCCGCAATTGCTGATGCAGGCGTTTCTCTCGCGGATTATCAACGGCGGCGGGCGCATTGAGCGCGAGTACGGCTTGGGCATGAAACGCACGGATTTATTGGCGATTTGGCCGCATCGTAGCGGCGTTCAGCATGTCGTCATCGAGTTGAAAATCCGGTACGGCGATTTAGACGAAACGATTCGCAGTGGCGTGGCGCAGACGTGGCAATATATGGATCGCTGCGGCGCAAACGAAGGGCATCTTGTCATTTTCGACCGGCGGAAACATGTCAGTTGGGCGGAGAAAATCTTTTGCCGTCAGGAAAATTATCACGAAACAACCGTGACGGTTTGGGGAATGTAGGCGATTGCGGCGCAATGCCTGCCGCGATTGTTTATTAGACCTCTTGCAAACGTCTCTTCCGCTCGCCCTGAGCCTGTCGAAGGGCGCGCGTGACGGTCGTTTCTCCCGAAAAAGACGCGCTTCGACAGGCTCAGCGCGAACGGGTTGCCAGAGAAACAATAACTTCTGCAAGAGGTCTATTTTGAGGAGCGCCGCATGGAGCAATTTTACGTTCTGAGCGTCTTTGATGTGATTGGCTTGTTCGTCGCGTATGTGTTTGTGATTTCTTTGCGCCTGTATCCCCGCTTGTATCATCGAAAATACGCGCGGCATTTCCGGCATGATTACGCGCCGCGCGTGTCAATTTTCATCCCGTGCAAGGGCGTTGACGAACAATTTGAAGGCAATCTGCGCGCGTTTTTGCGCAACCATTATCCGAAAGCGCGGCTCTTTTTCATCGTGGAAAATCAGCGCGACGCCGCGTATCCGATGCTGCGGCAATATCTGAAAGACGCCGAGAACGCGCATCTCGTGGTGGCAGGTTTGGCGAAAACCTGCGGCCAAAAAAATCACAATCTGCTGCAAGGCATCAAAGCGTCGGAAGAGCGGGCGGACGTGTACCTCTTTTTAGACGCGCTGACCACGCTTTCGACGCAGCAATTCTGCGATCTGATCCGCCCGCTCTCGCATCCGAAAATTACCGCCGCCGTCGGCTTTCGCTGGAATATTTTGCGGAAAAAGACGCTCGGCGAACGCCTTCATGCGTTCATGATCGGCATGCAATATTCGGCGATGAATTGCATCTTCGTGAGCGCGGTCTGGGGCGGCGCGACGGCGATTCGGCGCGAAGATTTCGAGAAGATGGGCGTGCGCGAATACTGGGCGAAGACGGTGGTGGATGACATGACGCTGCAACGCATGATTCAGCAGCAACGGCGCCGCGCGGTCTTCGTGCCGACGTGCGTGAAAGAGACGCCGCATGCGATTGATACGGTGCGCGGCGCGCTGGTCTGGTTCACGCGCCAAATGCTCTATGTCAAATATTATCTGCGCCCGTCGTGGCTCGCGCTGCTCGCGCTGTTTGCGTATGCGGCGGCGAATCTTCTTGCGCTGCCAATTCTGGCGACGTTCGCGCTGCTCGTTCCCGGCAAAAAAGTCGCGCTGTTCGTCGGAATGAAAGCCGCGTTCGCGCTGCTGCTGATGCTTTGCTGCCGCTTGCTGAAACGCTCGACCGACGATCACCACAGCGGCGTATCGTGGTGGCTGCTTTCGCCGGTCTATATCGTGCTGATGGCGTGGGCGAGCCTGCTGACGCTCTTCACGAATGTCATGCGCTGGCGCGGCATCGCCTACTATTTGAATCGTGACGGCACGGTCAAAAAAATTGTGCGCCACGCGGAATAGTTTCGCAAACACGTCAGGCGCTTCGAGAAGCGCCTGACGCTTGATTTTTAATATCGCTATTCAGCCAACACGCGCAGGCAATCGTCATACGCCTCAAGCCGCCCCTGCAAGCGGGCGAGCATCTCTTGATTCGCCGCGCCGCCCAACAAGAATTGCGCGTCAAATGCTTCTTTGGCATGTTGGCGCAGCGCCTTGATTTGCGCGCGTTTTCGTTCAAGCGGGCTTCGTTTGGCGACCTCTTCCGCAAATTCATCAAGCAACGACATGATTTTCACCTCCGCTGGGCGGCGTCACGCGCCATGCTCCGCAAGACGGCGCATTTGCTGCGTGGCCTTGTTTTCATCAACAAAATACAACAGTGTCCCGCCGACCAAAAAAAGCAGCGAGAGCGACGACAAACTGATCCGCGACGCGACATCGCTGCTGCACCCCCACGACCGCGCCAACAGGCCGACGCCGCCCATCAGCGCCGGGCCGATGACGGTGGCGAACTTGCCGAGCATGTTATAAAATCCGAAAAATTCCGCCGCTTTCTCCGCCGGAATAATGCGGGCGTAATACGAGCGGCTGAGCGATTGCACGCCGCCCTGCACGAGGCCGATTGTCACGGCGAGCAGGTAAAATTCGTATCTTTCGCGCATGAACGACGCCCAGATGGACGTGAACAGATAGACGGAAATCGCCAGAAAAATCCCCTGTTTCGCGCCGATTTTCTTGCCGAGAAAGCCAAAGCCAATCGCCGCCGGAAAGCCGACGAACTGCGTAATCAGCAGCGCGACAATCAAATCGCTCGATTTGAAACCCAATGACAGGCCGTAATCCACCGCCATGCGGATCACTGTGTCCACGCCGTCAATATAAAGCCAGTACGCGGCCAAAAAGAGGAAAATCATGTTCAGGTGGCGCACTTCCTGAAACGTCTTCACCAATTGACGCATTCCGGCGGCAACGATTTTTACGCTTGATTCGGTCTGCCTTTTTTTCGGCTCGTTGACGAGCAAGATAATCGGCAGCGAAAACACCGCCCACCAGACGCCGACGGTAAAAAATGAAAATCGCACGGCCTGTGCCGCGTCCGCCAAGCCAAACGTCGCCGGTTTCAACGTCATCCAAACGTTGACGGCGAAGAGCATGCCGCCGCCTAAATAGCCGTAGGCGTAGCCCAACCCGGAAACCACGTCCATTTTTTCTGCGGACGCCACGTTCGGCAGCAGCGCGTCATAAAAAATCAGGCTGCCTGAAAAGCCAATTGTGCCGACGGCATACAGCAAGATTGCCAGCAGCCAGTTTCCCTGCGAGACCATGTACAGGCTGACGCTCATCAACACGCCTAAATAGGCGAAAAAGAGCATGAATTTTTTTCGCGCCGTGCCTTTGTCCGCAATGGCGCCGAGAATCGGGGCTAATACGGCGACAAATACCCCGGCCAGCGAATTGGCGAGACCGAGCCGCGCCGTGCTGATGGTCGGATCAATCCCGGCATTCCAAAATTCTTTGAAAAAGATCGGGAAAAATCCCGCCATAATCGTCGTGGCAAAGGCGGAATTCGCCCAATCGTACATGCACCAGCCAAAAATCGCTTTTTTATGATTCAGTTGCATAATTGCGCGAAATAGCCTACTGATTGAACTGATTAACGTAAATAAAAAACGCAAGGGACGCGAACAACGCAATCGTTTGCGTCTCTTGCGCCTTTTGCGGCCTTTGCGTTAAAATTGATCTTAATACACGCGGAAAAATCAGTCTCATCAGTGTGTTATTCCGCATAAACGGTTTATAATTTTGTCAAAATAAACAGGCGTTCATTGTAGCGGATTTCGACGCGGAAATGCTTGAGGAAGCTCTTGCCGAGAATGCCGTCAATCCCGGGATAATCGGACAGATTCCAGATGACCGCCGGGAGGTTGCGGACTTCCAGCGCGCCGATTTTCAGCGACGGCAGATTGACAAGCGGCGCGGACGCCGGATAGCCGTTGAGATCGAACAGGACTTCGCTCGTGTCCGGCGTGATTTCGAGGCCAAGCGCGGCGGCAAACGGTTGAGAAAGAATCACGTATTCCGCCTGCTCCTCGATAAGCAGCGCGGCGGTGGCACGCTCATTGATCAGCCCCGGCACGACGGCGGAATATTGGTCAAAGGCGGTCATTTCCACGACGGTTTTGCGCGACGCTTCGCCGCGCAGCCGCAGAATTTCCTCCCAAAGCAGATTGACCGCCGGAAGATAGCCCGCGCCCAAACGCAGCGACGGATGATGCCGCGACAAGTAAAATATCTGCTCCAATTCGTCCGCCGCCGCCGCCTTTTGGCCGGATTTTTTGAGCATTTCCGCCACTTTCAGACGCAGTTCGTGCCATTCATGGTCGATCTGCAAGGCCAGCCGATATTCCTGCGCGGCCTCGCCAAATTGCCCAAGCTGCTCATGCGCGACCGCTAAGCCCGCATGCACCTCAAGTTTGGCGTCTAATCCGGCGTCGCGGGCTTGCTGAAAATATGTCAGCGCGGCGGCGTATTGCTTGCGATCAAGGCAGAAAATCGCCAAATTGACGGCGGCATACGGATCGTTCGGCGCCGACGGCATCGCGGCCTGATATTCCTGAATCCCCTGTAAAATGCGGCCTTCGCGGATATAAATATCCGCCAGCGCGTAATGCGCGTCCGGGTCGTCGGTCTGCCGCAGCAATTCAGAGCGGGTTTCAATCCGATCCGCTTCGTCGCCATACGGACTCATGCGCAAGGCTTCTTGCATCATATCCGCCGCTTCCCGGCGTCGGCCTTGCGTTTCCAGCAAATCCGCGAGCCGCAGCCGCGCGTCGGTCAAGCGCGGCGCTTGCGCGATGGCGCGGCGATACCACGTTTCCGCGAGCGCGGCATGGCCGAGTTGCTCATGCGCGTAGCCGATCAGCGAGGAAAGCTGCGGCGTGTCGGCATATTCTGCCGCCGTGAGGAATTCTTTCAACCCTTGGCGAAATTCGCGCCTGTCGCAGAGGAGTTTGCCTAATTCGAGGCGCGCGGCGAGATGATGGGGCGAGAGGGTCAGCGCGGCGCGGAATTGCTCTTCCGCCAGTTGAACTTGCTGAAGTTCCTTGAATGCCAGCCCTTTTTGATACGCCTTTTCGGCCTGCTGCTCCGGCGCGCGGCAGGCCGAAAAAGAAAACATGAGCGCGAATACCAGAAAAAGACAGAGGCATCGCATTCCCGGATTCGGCCTCATAAGCGTTACGCGGACTGTTGTTCTTTCATCCGCTGTTCCAATTCCAAAACCTTGCTTTCGAGAATCTGAACCCGCCGTTCTAAGGCGTCGAATTTTTCTTTCGGCACGAGGTTCATGCGCTCCAGCGTCTTATTAATCATGTCGTTAATTTTTTCTTCGACTTTGCCGGTGTTTTCTTTGGCCTTGTTCATGAAATCATCCACGACTTTCTGCTGGTCTTCCGCCCGTTTTTCGCCGCGTTCGATGAGATTTTTCACCGTGTCTTCGATGTCGCGCTGCACGCCCAGCCCGAAAAGAAACATCTGGTGAAAGAAATTCTCAAACTCCGTCCGATCCTTTTTCTCGTTCGCTTTGTCCTGTTCTTGGTTGGATTGCTCTTGTTTCGTTTCGTCTGCCATAGCAAATTCTCCTTGATGCGAGAAATAAAAAACTGAACGCAAAAGACGCGACAGGCGCAAGAGACGCTAACGTTTGCGGCTGTTATGTCGTTCGCGTCTTTTGCGTTACAATAAAATCAGCGTTCTATTTCTCATCGTGATTCGTTAGTTTTCAACCTGCAAAATCGCCATGAACGCCTCTTGCGGCACTTCGACTTTGCCGACCTGCCGCATGCGTTTTTTGCCTTCTTTCTGCTTTTCCAACAGCTTGCGTTTCCGCGTGATGTCGCCGCCATAGCATTTCGCCAGCACGTTTTTCCGCATGGCGGAGACGGTTTCGCGGGCAATGACTTTGTTGCCGAGCGCGGCCTGAATCGCCACTTCAAACATTTGGCGCGGAATCAGCTTCCGCATTTTTTCGACTAATTCCTTGCCGCGCGCGTAGGCTTTATCGCGGTGAACGATAATCGAAAGCGCGTCAATCGGGTCGCCGTTCAGCAGAATATCGAGCTTCACAATATCCGATTCGCGGTAGCCGATATGCTCATAATCGAACGATGCGTAGCCTTTTGTCAAGCTTTTCAGCTTATCGTAAAAATCCAGCACCGTCTCATTAAGCGGAAATTCATAGCGCAGCACGACTTTATTGTTGGCGATGTATTCCATGCCTTTCTGGATGCCGCGCCGGTCTTGCGCCAATTTCAGGATGTTGCCGAGATAATCCGCCGGAAGAAAGATCGTGGCGCGGATAATCGGTTCTTCAACGCGCTCGCGTTCGTTCTTTTCGGGGAAATGCGCCGGATTGGAAATATATTCTTCCGAGCCGTCGAGACGCACGATGCGATAGACGACGCTCGGCGCGGTCGTCAGCAGCGCGAGATCGAACTCACGCTCCAGCCGCTCCTGCACGATTTCCATGTGCAGCAAGCCGAGAAAGCCGCAGCGAAAGCCGGGTCCGAGCGCTTCGGACATTTCCGGCTCGAACAGAAACGCGGAATCGTTCAACGCCAATTTTTCGAGGCTCTCGCGCAGATGCTCATATTCCGCGCCAACCGACGGGAACAGGCCGCTGAACACCATCGGCTTGACATCTCTGAAGCCGGAAAGCGGCTCATTCGCGGGATGTTCCGCACCGGTCACGGTGTCGCCGATTTTCGTGTCGCGCACTTCTTTGATGCTGCCGACAAAATAGCCGACAGAGCCGGTCGTGAGTTCGCCGGTCGGCACGAGGCCGAGCCGCAGCAAGCCCACGTCCGTCACGTCGAATTCTTTGCCGGTCGCCATCATGCGAATCTGCCTCCCTTTCGTAATCGCGCCGTCCACGACGCGCACATAGACAACCGTTCCCAAATATTCATTAAACCACGAATCGAAAATCAGGGCTTTCAACGGCGCGGCGGGATCGCCTTTCGGCGCGGGAATGCGCTCGACAATCGCCTCCAGCACGTCGTCAATGCCGATGCCCTGCTTCGCGCTGACCGGAATCGCGTCCGTCGCGTCAATCCCCAACACCTCTTCGATTTGCTCGCGGGTATGCTCAATGTCCGCGCTCGGCAGGTCAATTTTATTGATAATCGGGATAATCGCCAAATTATGCTCCATCGCCAAATAGACGTTGGCGAGGGTTTGCGCCTCGACGCCCTGCGTCGCGTCCACGAGCAGCAGCGCGCCGTCGCAGGCCGCGAGGCTGCGCGACACTTCATAAGAAAAATCCACGTGTCCCGGCGTGTCAATCAAATTGAGTTCATACTCTTCGCCGTTTTTGGCCGTATAGCTGAGGCGCACCGGATGCGATTTGATGGTAATGCCGCGTTCGCGCTCCAAATCCATATTATCCAGCACTTGCGCCATCATGTCTCGTTTGGCAACTGTTTTTGTCGTTTCAAGCAGCCGGTCGGCCAGCGTGGATTTGCCGTGATCAATATGGGCAATAATCGAAAAATTTCGAATGTGTTCAATCTTCATACGTGTTATTTTTAAAAAGTCCTTTATTCTGGTTCATATTCAATAACTGCAACGATGGCGTTTACTATGGATTTCATGATTTCAGCAGAAACCACACCTAATTTTTGAACAAATCGCTGATTATCAACGCCGCGTAGCTGTAATGTGTCAACGGCTGATATTTTTGTCAATTTATTCGAAGAATCCGGCTCTATTTTGACATGCCATAACCGGACGAGTTTTCCGAATTTCCGAGCCTATCGTCGGATCAAGATTGACGAGCCAGACTTCTCCGCGCTTAATAATCATCATGAAAATCCCCTGCCTGCCAGTCTTGGCGATTTGCGGACTGCTCGGCATAGTGAGCCGTCAAGGCATGCGCTTGTTCAGCCATTCTGCGCCGCCGTTCGGAAAGCGGGAGGCGGAGAAACGCTTGCTGCGGCAATAATTCATTTGTCTCACCCGCAACCAAATCAGCGAGGAATCGGTAAGCAAGAGGCAGTTTTGTCGCGGGAATTTGCCGTACTAATGTCTGAACTTGAGTATATGTGACCGTATTCATGGTATTCACCTCTGTTGTTACTCTGGTTTTCACCTTCTTTCTTGTCAACAGATATTATGCGGGAAATCTGAAAATCGCCGCAATTCAGTTCTTGACAAATGTCTTGCGTTTTGCGGAAAGGATTGAGCATGCAAACACGACAAACGGCGCATTCTCCTCGAATGCTTATTGTCACGGGCGAAGCCTCCGGCGACCTGCACGGCGCGCACTTAGTTCGCGCCATCAAGCGGCGGCGGCCGGACGCGCAGATTTCCGGCGTCGGCGGAGCGCATCTCAAGGCCGAAGGCGTCGCGCTGCTCAGCAGCAGCGATGAATTAGCGGTCGTCGGCGTGGTGGAAGTGCTGAAAAAATTGGGCGTCGTCTGGAGCGTCTTCCGCAAGCTGACGCGCTTTCTCAAGGAAGAACGCCCCGATCTCGTGATGTTGGTTGACTACCCGGATTTTAACCTGCGTTTGGCGCGAGTCGCCCATAAACTCGGCATTCCGGTGGTGTATTACATTAGCCCGCAAGTCTGGGCGTGGCGGTCGTCGCGGGTGAAATTGATTCAGCGCGTCGTCACGAAAATGATCGTGATTTTCCCGTTTGAGCAGGAATTTTACCGGCGGCGCGGCGTGGATGTCGAATGGATTGGGCATCCGCTTGTCGAAAGCGTCCGCTCGTCGCTGACGAAAGCGCAATTCTGCGAGCGGCATGGCCTCGCGCCGGAACGCCCAATTCTCGGATTGCTGCCGGGCAGCCGCGACAGCGAAGTCGAACGCCTGCTGCCGGTCATGCTGGCCGCCGCGCAGCGCATTCGCCAGCGGCAGCCGGAGACGCAATTTATTTTGCCGGTCGCGCCGCCGTTAGAGCAATCTGCCTTGTTTGCCGATTTGCCGTCGTGGGTGATTCCCGTTCGCCAGCAGACATACGAGGCGATTCGCGCCGCCGATCTCGTCATCACGGCCTCCGGCACGGTGACGGTCGAAACGGCGATTCTTGAAACGCCGATGATGATTGCGTATATCGTCGCGCCGTTGACGTATTGGATCGGCTCGAAATTCATCAACGTGCGCTTTATCGGCATGGTCAACCTGATTGCAGGGAAAGAGGTGGCGAAAGAGTTTATTCAGCAGGCCGCCACGCCCGACGCCATCGCGCAGGAGGCGCTACGCTTGTTGAACAATCCGGCCGCCCTCGCGGACATTCGCCAAGAATTGCGCGTCGCGCGTCAAAAATTAGGCGAACCGGGCGCAACTGACCGCGCCGCCGCCGTGATTGAACACGTGCTACAAGGCCGCATTTCCGACGAATTTCTTGCGCCAAGCCGCCAAGCCGCCAAAAATGCCTGAAAATAGGCTTGGCGTCTTGTCGCTTTGGCGCGATGAAACCATGACATTCAAGCAAATCCAACGTTCTGTCAGTCACCATGTTTTAAAAGCGCTTGTGCCGACGGCGGGGTTCCTGTTTTTTTACGGGCTTGGCGCAACCTTGCGCGTCCGGCTGTTCGGGGAAGCCGAAATCAATGCGCTGCGGGCGAACTATCCGAATATGATTTACGTCGGCTGGCATGAGCATGTGCTGACGAATGCGTGGGTGCTGCGCGGAAGGCAGATTGCGATTCTCGTCAGCCAAAGCCGCGACGGGGAATATTTGGCCCGCTTGAACCGGCTGTTGGGGTTTTATTCGGTGCGCGGCTCTTCGACGCGGGGCGGCGTGCGCGGATTTTTGCAATTGACGGACGCGCTGCGCGGCGGGCATGACGTGGTGATTGGCGTGGATGGCCCAAAAGGGCCACTGCGTGAGTGCAAGGCCGGGCCGGTGCTGTTAGCGAAGCATTCAGGCATGCCGATTATTCCGCTGGCGGGATGTTCGAGCCGCTCCCTGCGCCTGAAAAGCTGGGATCGCACGATTGTTTCCCTGCCCTTTTCGACGGTTTCCGTCAAGTGCGGCGCGCCGATCTTCGTGCCGCATGACGCGGATAAGGAGACGATTGCGGCCTATCAACGCCGCGTGGCCGACGCGCTCAACGCGCTGACCGTTCAGATCGAGCGGCAAGCGGCGGCGGAGCGTGAATCAGCATGATTAGACCTCTTGCATAAGTCATTGTTTCCTCGACACCCCGTTCGCTCTGAGCCTGTCGAAGAGCGGATTCTCAGGGAGAAACACCAGTCAAGCGCGCCCTTCGACAGGCTCAGGGCGAACGGGAGGGACTTTTGCAAGAGGTCTAATAAATGCGTGACTGAATGGGGATTTGTGAGATAAATTGATTCACTTTATGGAGGGTAATGCGATGAGGATGCTATTGATGTTCGTGATGTTATGCTGCTCCATCTTTTTTGGGATTCAAGGCGAAGTGGTTATGGCTGAAGAGCAGCCGAAGCCGCCGGTGATTCTGTACTTGTTCTGGGGCGAAGGCTGCCCGCATTGCGAAGATGAGCGGGAATTTTTGCAAAAGATTCGCAAGGAGTATCCCGACCTTGAAATGCGCTGGTTCGAAATTTGGAATCACCCTGAATTTGCGAAATTGGCGGATGCGCTCGCCAAGGCACACAATATCAAAGCCACGAGCGTGCCGATTACGTTGATCGGCGATTGGAACATGGTGGGCTTTCAAACGCCGGAAACCACCGGGGCGCAAATTCTGGATCAGGTGGATGCCTGCCTGAAAAACGGCTGCAAAGACGTGCTTGACAGCCTCGGCCCGCAGGTGATTGTCGAAAAAATCCGCGCCGAAGCCGCGAAGAACGCGCCGGAAGATTGGGAATATTTCCCGGCGGCGACAGCGAAAAAAGATGAGCAGAAATAAACGATGAGAACACGCCTGACAGGTTTTCGAACACCTTTCAGGCGTCCTGCAATTCAAAGACTGCCAGCAAATTATCCGCGTAATCATTGAAAGATGAGGAAGGATGATCCTTCTTTTCGACGGATAATATGGGAGAAGAATCAACGCATTGCTTTTCGGATGTGCAAAAACAATATAGGCGGCTTTGATCTTTTTTTCCTGAAACCCAATCGCCTTCAGAATCCTTGCAAGGTGACGATATATCATGTTCGTTGCTGTTTGCGCTCCGGTGCAAGCAGATCGTTAGGCATTTTTTTATACTGAACCCTGCTCGGTTGAACAATTTTGAGATTCTTCAAATGATATTGTGCAATAATCTGGCGACCAATAGTATTGATTTGTTCTGGAGTTTGATGTTGTTCTGCCAATTCATGGCGAATGTTATGTAATTCCCAGAGCATTCGATCTTCTTCTTTGATATAGTCATTTTTATAGACTGCCATATTGTGCCCCTCCGATCTGTTCAAGCGTGAGAATTTGAATTTCGGGATAGTTTTGTTGTCTATTGATTTCTTGAATGATTTTCATAGTTTTTAAATTCACGATATGCCGAAAATTCCACGAAACAATCGCATCAAGTTGAGCGTATGACGCAATCGCGAGATGAAGCGTATCGTTTATTTCCTGTGGTAGGATTTGGGAACGATATTGTTCTGCAAGTCGAGTAATCTCCTCATTGACTTCAAGAATTGATACCACATATTCATCAAGAAGTTGTAACATCTTGACTAACAAGATTTGATCGGTATTCTTATGGATTTCCTCTAACACCACGCTTGATGCAAATAACTGATACTCTTGGGCATTATATTCAAACCATTTTTGCGTGATCAATTGTCGGATCGGTTTATGAAAATCAAAATATGCCGAGATCACTGATGTGTCAAGATAGATTTGAAACATTCCTGAACCCTCCTCGAACGTGGCGATGATTCAACTTACCTCGTTGTTTTCAGACTACTATCATTTATCATTCTCCCCTATCTTCCGTCAAGACAAAAACAGGGAAGAAACAATCATTTCTTCCCTGTTTCCGCGCCACATGCGCATGAATATGTTTAACAACTTTGTTGAGGTTGCGAGCTTCTTCAAGTAAGTATTCTATTTTTGAGATTCATCCCTTTCTTCGTAATTCAACCCACGCCGATAGATTTTGAGCAGCTTGATTTATTTTTATGATAAACCATATCCTGCAAAAAGACTACCTAAATAATACTTTAATAATACCTTCTTTTTTAATATCGCTCGTGGCCAGATTTGCCCATGTAAAAAGGATAAATGTACCAATAACGCCTATTAAGATGCCCGTTTGAGATACGGTTATTTTTTGTTTTTCATCCGTAGTTGCACATCCAATGACGAAACAAAGTACAAAAAACTGCCTAAGATAAACCCAATAATTAATTTTTTACTTTGATATGTTTTCATAAATGTTACTTTTTTTATGATGATGTCCCGTTTTTAATTAAACCTAACTTGGCGTGGAATAAGCTTCCACGCCGCTGCCCGAACGGCTTTGTTTGACAGACCCACCTGTCTCAAAATCATGATCCATCATCAAATCTTTCACTGCTCATGTCAAGAAGTTTTACATCTACCAAAAAAAATTTTTTGCGCGGCGTATGAGATCGCCGGAAAGCCGCTTGCACCGCCGCAATTCGCCTGCCGCGCCGAAATTCCTTGACAGAATCTCCGCCCTGCATATCGTCAACCCGTTTTGCAGCCCGCGCATGTCGGCGGTTCACCAACCATTGTTTGACGGAGGATGTATGCCAAGAATTCAAGGAATGCGGAAAGTCTTAATCATCGGCTCCGGCCCGATTATTATCGGTCAGGCGTGCGAGTTCGATTATTCGGGAACGCAAGCCTGCAAAGCGTTGCGAAAATTAGGCTACAAAATTGTCTTAGTCAACTCCAATCCGGCCACCATCATGACTGATCCAGGGATGGCGGACGCCACGTACATCGAGCCGCTCACCGTCGAAGCCCTGACCGAGATTATCAAGAAAGAACGCCCGGACGCGCTGCTGCCGAATCTCGGCGGGCAGACGGGCTTGAATCTATCGTCTGCGCTTGCGGAAGCAGGCGTCCTTGAGCGATATGGCGTCAAGGTCATTGGCGTCAACATTGACGCGATTAAACGCGGCGAAGACCGGCAGGCGTTTAAAGACACGATGACGCGCTTGGGCATTGACATGCCGCAAAGTCAGATTGCGTACAGCCTTGAAGAAGCGGAAAAAATCGTCGAACAGATCGGCTTTCCGGTCGTGATTCGTCCGGCCTATACGATGGGCGGCACGGGCGGCGGGTTTGCCTATAATCTCGACGAATTGCGGGTAATTGTCAATCGCGGCCTCTCGGCGAGTCTCGTCGGCCAAGTGCTGATTGAAGAATCCGTGCGCGGCTGGGAAGAGTTGGAATTGGAGGTCGTGCGCGACGCCAAAAATCATAAAATCACGGTCTGCTTCATCGAAAACGTGGACGCGATGGGCGTCCATACCGGCGACTCGTATTGCACCGCGCCGATGTTGACGATTGCGCCCGAATTACAGCGCAAATTGCAAGAATATTCCTACAAAATTGTCGAAGCGATTGAAGTCATCGGCGGCACGAATGTGCAGTTCGCGCATGACCCCAAAACCGGGCGCGTCGTCGTGATTGAAATCAATCCGCGCACCTCGCGCTCGTCCGCGCTGGCCTCGAAAGCGACCGGCTTTCCGATTGCGATGGTGTCGTCAATGTTAGCGGGCGGCCTGACGATGGACGAAATCCCCTACTGGCGCGACGGTACGCTGGAAAAATACACGCCGTCCGGCGACTACGTGGTCGTGAAATTTGCGCGGTGGGCGTTCGAAAAATTTCGCGGCGTCGAGGATAAACTCGGCACGCAGATGCGGGCGGTCGGCGAGGTGATGAGCATCGGCAAAACCTACAAAGAGGCGTTTTTGAAGGCGATTCGTTCGTTAGAAAACGGGCGGTACGGCTTGGGGTTTGCCAAAAATTTTCAGCAGAAATCGTTAGACGAATTGATGGCGATGTTGGCCGAGCCGTCGAGCGAGCGGCAATTCATCATGTATGAGGCTCTGCGCAAAGGCGCGGACATTCAGACGCTACACGCGCGGACGCACATCAAGGCGTGGTTCATTCAGCAGATGAAAGAGCTTGTGGAACGCGAGAACGCGCTGCTGAATTATCGCGGGACGCTGCCGCCGGATGACCTGCTGATTGCGGCGAAGAAGGACGGGTTTGCGGATAAATATCTGGCGAAAATTTTGGCCGTGCCGGAGCGCGAGATTCGGGAAAAGCGGACTGCGCTCGGCGTCGTGGAGGCGTGGGAAGCCGTGCCGGTCAGTGGCGTCGAAAACGCGGCCTATTACTATTCCACGTACAACAGCGCCGCCGCGCTGCCGGTCAGTCGCGGCCGCAAAGTGATGGTCTTGGGCGGCGGCCCTAACCGCATCGGGCAGGGCATCGAGTTCGATTACTGCTGCGTGCATGCGGCGTTCGCGCTGCGCGATTTGGGCATGGAGTCCATCATGGTCAACTGCAACCCTGAGACGGTTTCGACTGATTACGACACCTCGAATCGCCTGTATTTCGAGCCGATCACGGTGGAGGACGTGCTGGCGATTTATCAGCACGAGCAGCCCGAAGGCGTGATTGTCCAGTTCGGAGGGCAGACGCCGCTCAACATCGCCGCCGAATTAGCGGCCGCAGGCGTCAAAATTCTCGGCACCAGCCCCGAAAAGATTGATTTGGCCGAAGACCGCGACCTGTTCCGCCAAATGATGCGCGACATGGGGATTCCGCAGCCGGAATCGGGCATGGCTGGCACGGTGGACGAGGCGTTTGCGGTGGCGCAGCAGATCGGCTATCCGCTCATCGTGCGGCCGTCTTACGTCCTCGGCGGGCGGGCGATGGAAATCGTCTATGACGAGGAAATGCTGCGAGAATATGTCAGCGTCGCCGTCGAATTTTCGCCGGAACGCCCGATTTTGATTGAGCGATATTTGCAAGACGCCATTGAAGCCGAAGCCGACGCGATTGCGGACGGCACGAACGCCTTTGTTCCAGCGGTCATGGAGCATATCGAACTCGCGGGCGTCCATTCGGGCGATTCGGCCTGCATTCTGCCGCCGGTCAACATTCCGCCGCGCCACATCGCCACCATCGAAGATTTTACGCGCCGGATTGCGATTGCGTTTCAGGTCGTGGGCTTGATTAACGTGCAATACGCGATTGCGAACGACGTGGTATATGTGTTGGAGGCGAACCCCCGCGCCAGCCGCACCGTGCCGTTAGTCAGCAAAGTCTGCAATATTCCGATGGCGCGGTTAGCGACGCAGATCATGCTTGGCAAAACGCTGCAAGACCTGAACTTGACGCGGAAAACGATTCCGCATTTTGGCGTCAAAGAGGCGGTGTTCCCGTTTAACATGATGCCGGAAGTTGATCCGGTGTTGGGGCCGGAAATGCGGTCAACCGGCGAAGTGCTTGGCCTCGCGGATCGTCCCGGCTTGGCCTTCTACAAGGCGCAAGACGCCGCGAAGCAAACGCTGCCGTCCGGCGGCGCCGTGCTGATTTCCGTCAGCGAACGGGATCGCAATCACAGCACTATCGAGGCGGCGCGGCTGTTTGCGTCACTCGGCTTCAAAATTTTAGCGACGGAAGGCACACTGGAGTATCTCGCTGAACACGGCGTCACGGCGACGCTGATTCTCAAGCGGCACGAAGGCCGCCCGAATATCGAAGACGCGATCCGCAACCGCGAAATTCAGCTTGTGTTCAATACGCCCGCCGGAAAGCTGAGCGCGGCGGACGATTCGTTTATTCGGAAAGCCGCGATTAAACATAAAGTGCCGTATATCACGACAAATGCGGCGGCGGTGGCCTCCGCGAAAGGGATCGCCGCGTATCGGGAAGGGCATGGGCAGGTGAAGAGCCTGCAAGCGTATCACGCCGATATTCGGTAAATGACGTGACACAGTCGGCCGTTTTTAACCCCGAAGGGGTGAGATATTTATAGAAAAGAGACGCCGATATAAAGAATGAACGCCGAAGGCGTGGCATATTTTCGTGTCACGCCTTCGGCGTTCGATGGGCTGGATGTGATGTCTTTTGCTATAATCATTCCACCCCTTCGGGGTTAAAAAACTGTCGCATGCCTAAAAAAACTCCGTTTCCCAAAGAAACGGAGTTTTTATTTTGGACGCTCACGCCAAGCTTTGCGCGGCTTGCCGGATGCGCTGGGCGACACGGCGCACATCGTCTTCCGTCATGCGCGGATTATTCGGAATTTCGAGGATGCGCGCCGGTAATTTCTGCGCGACCGGCACATTGACGGCCTGATCTCGGAACGGCGCGAGCGTCGTGCAATCGGACATGTCATCCGGCCGCGTGTCCACGCCGTGCGGGAATACCGCCGATTTTAGGCGGTCGAGCGCGTCCACTTCCAGCCGGTAATACAAAAATGTGTGCGTCCGTCCGGCGGACACGGCGGGAACTTTGACGCCCGGCAGCCCGCCTAATTCTTGATTATAGCGCCGCGCATTGCGGCTGACGGCCGCGTTAATCGCGTCCAGCCGCGTCAATTGATGCAGCCCGACGGCCGCTTGCAGATTCGTCAGGCGCGTCGGGAACGTGGATTGCGCTTGCGCGCTCGACACGGTTTCCTGCCCCGATTCGCTCTCGAACGCCTGCGGTTTCAGGGCTTTGGCCGCCAGCATCAGCGGAAACGTGACGAACGAAAAGAGCGGCGGCAGCGTCATGGTAAAGTTGATCGTCGTGCTGAGGACTTCTTTCCACAGCCCTTTGCGCCGGTTCGCGTCCGGCAGCTTGATTTGCGCCATCAGGCGGCGATAGACCGTCTCGTCTTTCAGCGTAATCATGCCGCCGCCGAAGCAGGGCATATTTTTTGCCATCGCAAAGGTGAACAGGCCGAGATCGCCGAACGAGCCGACTTTCTGCCCCTGATATTCCGCGCCGCAGGAATGTGCGCAATCTTCCAGCACAATCAGCTTGCGGGCGCGGGCGATTTGCAAAATCGGTTCCATGTCGCACGGCTGGCCGTAAATATGCGTCGCCAAAATCGCCTTCGTGTTCGGCGTCAAAAATTTTTCGATGAGCGCGATATTGAGGTTGTAGGTGTCCGGGTCAACGTCCACGAAGACCGGCTTCAGGCCGCAGGCGTGAATGACGAGCGGCACGATGTGAAAGGTGTAGGCGGGCATGAGGACTTCATCCCCTGCTTTCAAGCCCAGCGCCTTGAGCGCGAGATATAACGCCGCCCGCCCCGACGAGACGCCGATGGCGCGCGGCACGCCGATATATTTGGCAAACGCGGCTTCGAAGCGTTCCACTTCCGTTCCTTGCAGCACTTCTCCTCGCAGGACGGTTCCTAATAACGCCGTATAGCAGCCAGCCGAAAGATTGACGCTATGTCTTGGATAGGCTTTCCACATAATTTTTTATTCTCCAAAATCTCAAAACGTTGAGAATCGCCGCGCCTTGAAGACACGGCGATTCTTTGAAACAGACGTTCCCAATCATTTCAACGCATCCGCAGGCGGGCGTTTTTGTCAATAAGAAACGCGGCCGCGCGCATTCTTTCAATAGACCTCTTGCAAAATCCCCCCGTTCGCCCTGAGCATGTCGAAGGGTGTTTTTTCGAAGAACGCAATTCGCACCACGCCCACATCGCGCCCTTCGACATGCTCAGGGCGAACGGAAGTCGCAGATAAACGACTTCTGCAAAAGGTCTAATTCAGCCGCTTGCTGAAACGCAGCGCGCTGATGGTCATAATAATCAGGCCGAGCGCGGCCAACGCGGCAATCTGCGGCCAGAGAATGGCGAAGCCGTTCCCTTTCAGGAAAATGCCGCGAATAATCACCAGAAAATAGCGCAGCGGGTTGATGTATGTGAAATATTGGAACGCGAGCGGCATGTTTTCAATCGGGAAAATAAAGCCAGACAGCATGAGCGCGGGCATGTTGAAGAGCATCGTCACCATGACCGCCTGCTGATGATTTTTCGTGATGGTCGAGATGAACAGGCCGATGCCGAGCGTTGACCAGACATAGACCAACGCGCCAAGAAACAGCAGCCAGAGCGAGCCGCGAATCGGAATCTTGAACCAGAGCGCGCCGACCGTCGTAATGAACGCCATCTGCGCGAACGACATCAAGCCGAACGGCAGCGTTTTGCCGAGAATCAGTTCCAACGGGCGCAGCGGCGTCACCATCAATTGCTCCATCGTGCCGGTTTCGCGCTCGCGCACAATCGCAATCGAAGTCAGCATCAGGCAGGTCAGCAGGATGATGAACGCAATCACGCCCGGCACGTAGTAATTCCGGCTTTTCAATTCAGGGTTGTACCAGATGCGCGGGCGAAATTCGATGTTCGCCAGCGACAGCGCGGCGGCGCGCGGCGCAAGATCCTGCGCGTAACGGTTGACAATCTGCGTGGCGTAATTCATCGCAATCGTCGCCGTGTTCGAGTCCGTGCCGTCGAACAGGAGTTGAATCGCGGTCGGCGTGTTGGCGCGCAGATCGCGGCTGAAGCCCTCGTTGATTTGCAATACGCACATCACGCGGCCTTTGTCCATCAATTCCTGAATTTCCGCCGGAGATTCGGGCGCGTAAGTCAGCGTGAAATAGCCCGACGCTTCGAGCCGCCGGACGAGTTCGCGGCTTTCCTGTGAATGGTCGAGATCGTAAAGCGCGGTCGTGACCGAATTGACATCGGTGGTCGCCACGTAGCCGAATAAAAATAGTTGAATCAACGGCGGACCGAAGAGCAGAAAGCGGTTTTTCGGATCGCGGAACGACAAAATAAATTCTTTCAATAAAATTTGTTTGATGCGTTCGAACATATTTTGAAACGCAAACGCCGCAAGGGGCGCGAAAGACGCTATTCGCAACCCGAAACGTTTGCGCCTTTTGCGTCCCCTGCGGCGCTTGCGTTAAAGGTTTACTCCACGCGCCGTTGAAATCGCCGGACAGCCATCAGAAACATGACGACGCCGAACACGCTTAACAGCGCGGTTTCATGCCACAGCAGGCCGAGCGTGCTGCCTTTCATGAAAATGCCTTTCAAAATCGAAACCACGTACCGCGCCGGAAGAATGTACGTCGCAATCTGCAACGGGCGCGGCATGTTGGCAATCGCAAAGATGAAACCGGACAGCAGCATGGACGGCAAAAACGTAATCAGCAGGGAAATCTGGCTGGCCGTCGCCTGCGAGCCTTTCGCGTTGATGGAAATCACAATGCCCTGACAGACGCCGCCAAACAGAAAGATGCACGACAGGCCGAACAGCAGGCCGAAACTCCCTTTCATCGGCACGTCGAACAGGAACAAGCCCATCGCGACGGACAAAATCATATCGAACAGACCGATGATGAAATACGGGATAATTTTGCCGATAATGACCTCAACCGGCTTGACCGGCGTGGAAATCAACTGTTCCATCGTGCCGCGCTCCCATTCCCGCGCGATGGTCATGGACGTAAGCAGCGCGAGAACGGTCGCCATGATAATCGCAATCAGACCGGGAATCAGGAAGTTTTTCGAGCGCAAGTCCGTGTTGTACCAGACACGCGGGCGCGCGTCAATTAACGGCGTCAGCCGCATTCCGGCGAGCCGCTGCGGGAATAATTGGCTGATCGCGGAAATGTAGCCGGACGCAATTGAGGCGGTGTTCGAGTTGCTGCCGTCAATGACGATGCCGACTTGCGCGGCGCGGCGGCGTTCGATGTCGCGCGCAAAATTCGCGGGAATCGTGACGCCGATTCGCGCTTGGCCGGAATCAATGGCATAGTCGAGCGCGTCGCCGCTTTCGACATACGCCGTCACCGTGAAATAGCCGGAACGCTCGAATTCCGCCACAAGCTCGCGGCTCAGGCGGCTTTTGTCCTGATCATGCACCACCGTCGTCAGGTTGTTCACGTCGAACGTCAGCGCGTAGCCGTAAATAATCAATTGTACGACCGGCATCAAAATCACGATGGCGAGGCTCACCGCGTCGCGCCGGATTTGAATAAATTCCTTTTTGCAAATCGCCTTGATGCGTATCAGATTCATAATTCAGCGAAGCATTCAATCTCCGTTCGCGGTGAGCTTGTCGAACCCATCAATGCCCTTCGACAGGCTCAGGGCGAACGGAAAAACCAGCATGTCAGCAACGCCCCGAAACAGGGGCGTCGCGCAATGTTTACGCGACCTCAATCATCGTGACGAAAACATCTTCCAGCGACGGCACGATTTGTTCGAGGCGCGTGACCGTGACGCCTTCGCTGGCGAGCATTGCGCGGATTTCCGGGATGCGCCGCGCCGCATCGTCCACCGTCGCATGAAGCGCGCTGCCGAAAATCGCGGCCTCGACGCCGCGCCGATCCAGCAGCGTCATCGCCGCGACTAACGGTTGCGCCTCGATTTCGAGGATGTTGTGCGGCATGTGCGTATGTTTCAGGTCGTTCGGCGTGCCTTCGGCAATCAGCTTGCCGCGATAAATCAGGCCGAGCCGGTCGCAATAGTCGGCTTCGTCCATGTAATGCGTCGTGACGAAAATCGTCGTGCCGCTGCGCGACATCGCATAAATCAAATTCCAGAAATTGCGGCGCGAAATCGGGTCAACGCCGGACGTTGGCTCATCCAAAAAAATCATCGGCGGCTCATGCAGAATGGCGCAGCCGAGCGCGAGCCGCTGCTTCACTCCGCCCGCCAGCGTCGCGGTGATGGAAGTGCGCCGGTCTTGCAATTCGGCCATTTCCAGCGTCCACTCTTTGCGCGCGCGCCGCTTTTTTTTCGGCACGCCGTAAATTCCGGCAAAAAAATTGATATTTTCCTCGACCGTCAATTCATTGTACAGCGAGAATTTTTGCGACATGTAGCCGATGCGCTGCTTGATCGCTTCCGGCTGCGTGAGAATGTCGAATCCGCCGACCGTGCCGCTGCCGCTCGTTGGCATGAGCAAGCCGCACAGCATGCGGATCGTCGTGGATTTGCCGGATCCGTTCGGCCCAAGAAAGCCGAAAATCGTCCCTTTCGCCACATTTAGGCTGAGATTGTCCACCGCGACGAATTCGCCGAAGGTTCGGCGCAATTGCTTGACTTCAACCGCAAACATCGTTTCCGCTCCCAGACTTCGAAAGTCGCGTCATCGCTGTTAGACACCTTGAAGGTGTCTGACAGCTTTCCTTGATCACAATACATAACTATTTAGATAAAATAACCGGTAAGTTTAACTAACTATTTGGTTAAAATTTAAGCCATTTCAAAAATTTGTCAAGAGATTCGCTGAAAAATAATGAGGAAACGTTGTCAGGCATCTTCAAGATGCCCGACAACTGCGGGGCGAGGATTTTATTTTACGGCGGACGGAATCATCGAGAGCAGAAAGCCGACTCCGGCCACTAAAATAATCGTTGCGCCGGAAGTCAGGTTGAAGACGTAGGACAGATAGAGGCCGACGAGCGTAAACACCATGCCCAAGATGGACGATGCGATCATCATGTGATGCAGTTTGTGCGTGAAGCGGCGGCTGATGGCGGGCGGAATCGTCAGGAGCGCGATGACCATGATGAGGCCGACGACGCGCATAATCAGCACGACGGTCAGGGCGGTCAGCCCCAATTGCAGCAGATAGAGCCGCTCAACCGGCAGCGACGCGACTTCGCTGTATTCCTCATCGAACGAGATGGCGAGAAATTCCTGATAAAACAGCGCAATCGTCACGATAATCACGATGTTCATGACGAGCATGGCAATCAGGCTGGAAGTCGGCACGGCGAGAATGCTGCCGAACAAATAGCTCATCAAATCCGCCGCATAGCCGGGCGTCAGGTCAATGAAAATAATCCCAATCGCCATGCCGATTGCCCACAAGACGCCGATCAGCGTGTCGGCGTTGTGGCGGGTGCGGCGTTGAATCACGCCCATCACGAACGCGGCGAACAGACTGAACGGAATGGCGATGAGCATCGGGTCAACGCCTAAAAAATAGCCAAGGCCGATGCCGCCATACGCCGCGTGAGCGATGCCGCCGCTAATAAACACGGTACGATTGACGACGACATACGAGCCGATAATTCCGCAGGCCACGCTCACCAAGAGACCGGCGAACACAGCGTTCCGCATAAATTCAAATTGCAAGGCTTCAAACATATTATTTCACCCACTTATTGACACAAAGCGGTATCAGTGTTTTCTTAGCAAAAATCAATGCTGATGCGGCGGGAGGACGCGATGCGGGACGCCGTGCGCAATCAAATCCACCGGGCATTGATACGCATCCGCAAGCATCTTCGGCGTGATGTCTTTTTCGTTATGATACGCCAACGTCCGGTTCAAGCAGGCAATCGTTTTGGTATAACTCGACACGACGCCGATGTCGTGCGACACCATGACGATGGTGATGCTGTTGTTCAATTCGACTAACAGGTCGTAAATATCGCGCTTAATCTCGCTGTCCACGCTGGCGGTCGGCTCGTCTAAGAGCAGCAGCGTCGGATTGCCGACAAGGGCGCGGGCGATCAGGACGCGCTGCTGCTGCCCGCCGGAAAGCTTGCCGATCTGCCGGTGGCGCAGATCGTACAGCTTGACCTTGTTCAAGGCGTCCGCCGCGTGTTCCCGGTCTTCGGCGGAATAGTGGCGAAACAAAAGCTTTTTGCCGATCCGCCCCATCAGCGTCACGTCCCAGACGTTGATTGGAAATTGCTTGTCAATGTTGACCTGCTGCGGCACGTAGCCGATCTGCTGCCGCGCCGATTTCGGCGACGCGCCGAGGATTTCGACCGTCCCGCTCGTCGGCGTGATTAGGCCGAGCAGCACTTTCAGCAGCGTCGTTTTGCCGCCGCCGTTCGGGCCAATCAAGCTGATAAAATCGAGCGGTTTGATGATAAACGAGATATTTTCCAGCACGACAGTTTCGCCGTATTGGACGCATACTTGCGTTAATGTGGCGATGTCTGATTGCATTGCATGGTTTCCTTTTGGCATTTTTAAATTTTCAGAATGATTTTTTACGCCGTTTTAAATTTTTCAAAATATCGGTCAATTTCTGTGCGTAATTCAATGCCAACTCTTTCAAAACAATTAAGCAACTCTTCATACGCGCCATCTCCGCCAAGAAAATTCCAAAATTCTTGAGCAACTTTCAACTCTTCGTTTAAATCAAGCATTCCCTTTAATGTCCAACGTTCATAAGGTTTTGGCTCATAAGGATTATAAGGAATTGCAATAAGAGAATGAATGTCTATAGTAGGATTTTTCGCTAACATAATCGCGCACCATTCTAATAAATTTCGTTTTAAAATCTTAAAATCACTCATATTGGGTTTAGCAGTTTTTAAATCGAATAAAAATAAAGCACCCGCAGAATCTTCAACCAATAAATCTATTTTTACCGTTTTCAATCTATTCATTCGACCTTGTTGACAGACTGCTCTAATACGTTCAATTTCTTCATTTTTATGGCTATCTTGGCCTGTTGTGAGTTGATTGATAATTTCCTGAATAACTTTTTGAGCCTGTTCGCTAATTTCATTTCCAGCAACATATTGTGCTTTGGCATTGATGAAATGTGTTTGAGCTAATGTTACTGCGACAGGCTCAAAAATAGATGTTCCAAACGTGGTATTTAACGATTGGAGAAACGAATAAAGAGCCATTCGATCTTTCCCTAATAGCCGATAATGAAATGGCATGTTTTGAGATTCTGGCTTATAACGCTGAAATTTATTTCTTAAACTTTCTTTAATTGTTCTTTCTATAGAGAAAATTTGCGTACTGGATAATGCCATGATTCCATCCTTTTTATTTGGCGTTTAAATGAAAAATCGTTTCCGAATATGCCGCTTTATCTTTTTCGGTGCGATTCAATACCGGACGCTTATACTGATTCACAATTTGCATTTCGGCTTTTTCGGCAATCGTCGGATAGAGATTATATTTATCATTTGCCACTAAAAACACATGATAGTTTGGAGCTAAGAATTGTTTGCAATTATTCAATACATCCGCAATCCCTTGAGCATACGCTTCTCGCGCATCTTTGCCTTGTCCTTTCAGCATGGACCCGATCTCAAATTCATCATGTCTTTGAAAACCAAACAATTCATACGCATACGCATGCTGCTCATGATAATCAATCAATCCGACATACGGAGGGCTTGAAAAAATACCTTGAATTTTTTGAGATTGCGCAAGTTGAGCAAGGGCAGGAAATTCTTGCTCCAATATGGAGATAATATCAATTTTACGAGAATCTCCTGTTATGCAATATTGAAATGTGTTTGTCCTTAATTTATCGAAATTGGCTAATCGTTGCAGGGTATCCTGACTATATCGTTCCCACCAGCTAAGAATTGAAAATAATGGCCTGCAAATTTTGCCATGTTTAGCGCAATAATATGTTGTTGTTATCGGTTCAAGTAATGTAGCTAAATCCGCGTGTGTTGTCGCTCGGCAAGATCGAATAGTACGGCTTAAAATAATTTGAATCACTCGTTTAATTTCTGGAGCGCCTATCTTTTTTATACATTCAAGAACAAAATCTATTTCTTTCCTGACATTGGATAAATACCATTTATCTAAAAATGTTTCTAATTTGTCTTGACGTAATATAATATTGTATTGATTCACTATCTGGAAATAGCGCAAAAGAAATTTTTCTTCGTATTCCTTTCCATAGCGATTTTGATCAATTTGTCCTCGTCTGACCTTGAATTTGAATTCAGGCGATGGAAAATATAAACTATTGAATTTATTCAATTCTTCAGTTAAATGTGCTTCAAATTCGACAATATTCGATTGACTAATGAAGCGTTTCAGGTGAGATGTAATCTCGACAATTTCCTTTTGAATATCAAGAAGATGATGCTTCTCTATTTTAATATTACTAATAAGAGCATTAAACTCAGATATATCAATTCCAAGAGCATGCATTCCCTGTTCATTTGCTTGAACTAAGGTCGTCCCGCTTCCGCAGAATGGGTCTAACAGTATATCTCCAGTCTTGAAATACATGTCTTTTTTAAATTCGTCGGTATGGTCATCTATAAAATATTGAACAAGTTGAGGAATAAATTTTCCTTTATACGGATGAAGTCTATGCACATGTTTTGTCGTATCGGCTTCTTTTAAAGAATCAAAAGATAATGCCCAATTAATATCTTCACCTAATTCGGCTTTCCAATTGATTTCACGTTTACCTATAAATGTATGGTAATAAGTCATTAATTCTTGTTTGGAAACTTTCGCATTTCCGTTATCGCCATACTTAGTCACTCGTCCATATTGAATAAGGTAAGAAATATTTGAGGTTGTTACTTTCTTTTTGATATAGTCAGTCGCCCATTTGCTTGCCTCACTGATTGTTAACAAATCCTTTTCTTCCATCATGACAAATTCTCCAAATATATGAAAAACAAAAAATTTATCCTCTTATCAATTCCAATATCGGAATTTCTGGATAACAATTGAAGCGCACCGGATAAATTGCCCAGCCGATGCCGCGTGAAATAAACACGCGCTGCTGTTTGGTTGACATTTTCAGGCCGGACGAATACGTCTTGTTTTTCACGGGCAGCACAGGCGCGCCGCCAAACGGAATGCGCACTTGCCCGCCATGCGTATGGCCGGAGAGCATCAGGTCAATTCGCCCGCTAAACGGCGTATCCGCGCTGTCGGGATTATGCGCCAAGACGATCCGGCACTCGCGTTCGGGAATCTGCGACAGCACGGAATCAACAGGAAACGGGTCTTCCCATAAATCGCCGATTCCGGCCAGCCAAAGCCGCTCCCCGTCTTTTTCAAGCGCAAGCGCCTTGCCGCGCAAATTTTGGCCGCTTCGCTTCAGCCAATACAGCGACCGCTCCGTGCTGCCCCAATGATCATGATTGCCAAGCACGGAATAGACGCCCAACGGGGCGCGAAGCTCGCACAGCATCGGCCACACGACCTCAGTCTGCGCCGCCCCCTGTCCATAAATGTAATCGCCAGTGCAGACAATCACGTCCGCTCCGGCGCGATTCACCCGCTCAAGCAGATCGTTGACAAACCAGCGCGGCATGAGCCTGCCGCAATGCACGTCGGAAACCTGCGCGATGCGCAGGCCCTGAAACGCCGCCGGAAGGTTCGGCACGGGAATGCGGTACCGGTTGAATTGCGTGAGATAGCGCTCGATAAAGACCGGATAGCCGCCGACCAGACATGCCGAACTCCCCGCGCCGATAAGCCATTTGAGAAACGTCCGCCGCGTCATTCCTTCTCTTTCTTGCGCAACGCCTTCGCTAACTTCTCCGCGACGCGGCGCAGATTTTTCATCCAATCTGCCGACATCGGATCGAGGAGTTCCACCTTCGCGCCGATTTGTTTGGCGATAATGTTGGCGGTGCGGCTGCTGGTTTGCGGTTGCACGAAGATCACTTTCACCTGCTCTTCTTGCGCGATCTTGATAAATTCAGCCAGTTCCGCCGCGCTCGGCTCTTTGCCTTCACCTTCGATGGCGATCTGCTTGAGATCATACTCCGCCGCAAAATACGACCACGCCGGATGAAACACCATAAACGTGCGCGTTTCGAGCTCCGCCAATTGCGCGCGAATTTTCCGGTCTAACTCATCCACCGCCTTCAGCAGGCCGTGTTTGTTCGAGGCATACGCCGCTTCATTTTCCGGGTCAACCGTGATTAAGCCCTCGTAAATATTTTCGATTTGAATCTTCGCAAGGCGCGGCGACAGCCAGACATGCGGATCATCTCCCGCTTCTTTCGTCTCGTCCTCCTCGGCGTCCTGCTCGTCATGATGGTGATGCCCTTTCAAAAATTCGATCCCCGCCGTCGCGTCAACCACAAGCATTTCCTGATTGGCGGCCTGAATTTTGCTCCACCATGCGTCTTCATATTCCACGCGGCTGCGGACGAACATCTGCGCCTCGCTCAATTCCTTCATCTGCGCGGCGCTCGGCTCATAGACGCCGTGAAATGAGCCAGACGGCAGCAGGCTTGTCGCCGTCACCAATTCGCCGCCGAGTTGTTTGACAAAATAGAGTTGCGGTTCGATGCTGACGACGACGCGCACCGTTGCCGAACTGCGCGGCGACGCGCCGCACACGCACAAGAACACGAATGCAAGAGCCATGAACATGCTTCTTTTCATAGTGTCTCCCTCCTTTCCCCAAACGCATGAAAATTCCGTTCAAAAAGTCAAGCATTTTTCGGAAAAAACTACGGCGAACGGGTTCTGCTGTTTTTTGAAAAATTTCATTTGACAGGCGGCCGCGCCGTCGCGCAGAAAAAACCTGACAGCTTTTCATGCGTATTGCTTATAAATAATGCTATAAAGGGGAGAGAATATGCGATTTCCGATGGCAAAAGAAGGGATACCGTTTTTGGCTGTGCCGCTCTGCATGCTGGCGATTTTAACGCTCTTTTCGCAGATGCGCTTCGGCGCGTTGTGGTGGCTTTGCATTGTGTTGGCGGTCTGCGTCGCCGGATTTTTCCGCGACCCGGAGCGGGAGATTCCACCGGGCGACCGCCTGATTATCTGCCCGGCGGACGGCAAAATCATCAAAATTGAAGAGACGCCCTACCCGGCGTTGGGGCCGGACACGTATCTGCAAGTCAGCATTTTCATGTCCGTTTTCAACGTGCATATCAACCGCGCCCCAATTTCGGGCAAAGTCGAGCAAGTCATCTATAACCCGGGCCAATTCATGGCGGCGTTCGAAGACAAGGCGTCGCTGCTGAATGAGCAGAATTCTGTGATTTTGTCGCAGACCGTGAACGGGAAGACGACGAAAATTCTCGTCAAGCAGATTGCCGGGCTGATTGCCCGCCGCATCGTCTGCTCCGCGAAGCCGGGCATGAATGTGGAACGCGGACAGCGTTTCGGGCTGATCCGGTTTGGCTCGCGGGTGGATTTGCTGCTGCCGAAAGACGCGGCGCTTCGCGTCAAGCTCGGCGAGACGGTCAGCGGCGGAACGACCGTCATCGGCACGTTGCCGTAAACATCGAGAGCCTGAGTTTCTTCAAAAACTCAGGCTCTTTTGAGGCTGCGCCGCCGAGATTAGAGCGCGCTCCGGCGATAATGTTCATCCGGTCGGGTTTCGATGCGCTGCGTATTCTCGCCGGAAAAGAAATTCGGCCCGCCGAGCATGTACGTTCCTAATAGCACGCGCGCCGTTTTCACGGCCATCTGCGTGATGTTCAGCACGTCCTTCTCCGTCGCGCCGACGGCGATGAAGCCGTGATTCTGCATGTAAATCGCGCGCGGCGGCCGGCCGTGCCGCGCCTGATATTCCGCCAATTTCTGTTGCAGCAATTTCGCTAACACGAGGCCGGGATCCGTGTACGGAATAAACAACGGCGCGGTGCCAAGCACGACGATTTGATCGGGAAACAGATTCCCGCTATACGCCTCTTCCGCCTTTTTCGAGCAGAGAATGCTGTTGATTGCGGTGGGGTGCGTATGTCCCGCAAAATTCACGCCCGGCAGCGACAACAAAATCGCGTGCAGAAACGTTTCGACGGACGGCATTTTCTTGTTGGGATTGTCGAATGTGGCCTGAAGCAGCGCGTCTTTCACGTCCGCATCCGACAGCGCATCGCGTGAAAGCGCGTCAAAAATCGGCGCGAACCGGACGGCGACGAAGCCGTTGGCGTCAATCGTGCGCAGTTGCGTCCCGGACGCTTTGACGAAAAATGCGTCCTCGCTTATTTTGGCGGAGGTGTTGCCTTCCCCTAAAATCGCGCAATCGTAGGCGTCTGAGCCGAGCGTGTTCGACATGGCAGTTAAGACAGCAAGTTGATTTTGCATAGAATTTTTCCAGAAGCGGAAACCCCTGCCTCAAACCCTTTTCCCTTTCGGGGCAGACATTGCCGCGAAGCGGCCGCGGAATAAAGGCAGATATTTCAACATCTGGCAGAAGAATTTTTCCAATGTAATTATTTTCTCTTTAACTGCACGTCGCGTTCATATTGTTTGACGACATCGAGCCACGCCGCGCCGACCGGCACGTTTTGGCGGGCGCAATGCCAATCCCAGACCGCGCTGAACGGCAGGGTTCTCGCTTCTTCCAGCAGCGCCAAGCGCGAGGTGAAATCGCCGCTCTGCTCGGCGGCGCGCAGGCGGTCAATCGGCTCAAGCAGCGCGAACAGCAGGGCTTTAATCATGTTGCGCGTGCCAATTACCCACGCGGCAATGCGGTTGATGCTGGCGTCAAAGAAATCGAGGCCGATATGCACACGCTGCTGATAGCCGCCGCGAATAATTTCCTGCGCAATCGCCTGCAATTCATCGGACAAAATCACGACGTGATCGCTGTCCCACCGGACGCCCCGGCTGACATGCAGCAGCACTTCCGGCACGAACGTCAGCACGGACGACAGCTTATCGGAAATGACTTCGGTGGGGTGAAAATGCCCGGCATCAAGGCAAAGCAGGAGTTTCCGGCTGACGGCATAGCCCATGTAAAATTCATGCGAGCCGACGACGTAACTTTCCGAGCCGATGCCGAAGAGCTTGCTTTCCACTGCGTCCAGCAAATAGCGCGCATCCACCTTCTCGGCGAGAATGGCGTCCAGCGCCGCCATCAGGCGTTCGCGCGGCGATTTGCGGTCAACCGGCACGTCTTTCGAGCCGTCGGGAATCCAGATGTTCGTCACGCAGGCCGTGCCGAGCGCCTTGCCGAACGCTTCGCCGATTTTGCGGCAGGCGATGGCGTGTTCAATCCAAAATTGGCGGATGGCGGGATCGGCGTGGCTCAGCGTCATCCCTGAATCGGCTTTGGGATGGGAGAAGAACGTCGGATTGAAATCAATGCCCATGCGCTTCGATTTGGCCCAGTCCGTCCACGCGCGGAAATGCTCGGGCAGAATGGTGTTGCGTTCGACGAATTTGCCGCCGAAATCGCCGTAAATCGCGTGCAAGTTGAGTCGGTGCGTTCCCGGAATCAGGCGCAGCGCGGCGTCGAGATCTGCGCGGAGTTCCTCGGCGGTGCGAGCTTTGCCGGGATAATTGCCGGTCGCCTGAATGCCGCCGCTCAAGGCCGCCGCCGAATGTTCGAACCCGCCGACATCGTCGCCTTGCCAGCAATGCAGGGAAACCGGGAGTGTTTCAAGCGTCTTCAAGGCCGCGTCAGCGTCCACGCCTAATGCGGCATACTGCTCTTTTGCGAGCGCGTAACGCTGTTCAATCTGCTGCACATTCATGCTCATACGTTCTTCTGCCGTTCCAGAAGCGTTCAACTTGCGGAGCGGCACACCTGTAAGAAGAGGGGGTGGTTGTGAAGGATGAGATCGCTATCAGACAGCATTGAACTGCCCGATGAAAACATCTTATTCAAAGGAAGATTTCTGTCAAGAAATTTTCATGTGAACGATAACATTTATTTCTGTTTCAACACCACCAGCGTTAAATCGTCATACACGACCTGCTGCCCAATGAATCCGATGACATCGTTCACTATCGCTTGTTTAATGGCTTCCGCCGACCCGTTCCAATTTCGGCTGAGAACCTGACAGAGCCGATCAAGGCCATACAAGACGTTTTCGGTGTTTTCTGCTTCGGTGATCCCGTCGGTATAAAGAACGACGCTCTCGCCGGGATGCAACGTGACCATATATTCCGAAACCAAGTGGGAAATGTGTTCTACCAAGCCGAGCGGAAAGCCTAAGTTGATGGTATCCACGCGCTCCACCTGCCCGCCCTGTCGGACAATAAGCATCTCTTCATGCTGCCCGACAATTTTCACCACCCCGCCCTGATAATGAATAAAGGCAAGTGTCAACGCTCGATCTACTTTCATGCGCTGGATGTTTTTGTAAATCGTGCGGTTCAAGGTCTCAAGAAGCGCCACTGGATCGGTTTCGCCATGCTCAATCAGTGTGCGGATCGCGGTCTGGGTCATCAACATCAACACGCCGCTTTCCAGGCCATGTCCGGTCACATCGCCGATGCCGATATTGATGAGGCCGCCCTGTCCCTTCAGCACATCATAATAATCACCGCCGACCTCATCGGCGGATTGCATAAAGCCGACGATCTCCAACTCCTCAATCTGCTGTAATTCTTCTGGCGGAGGGAGAATCATCATTTGCAGCCGCCGCGTCACGGCGATTTCCGCGCTCATGCGCAGATTTTCTTCTTTGAGTCGTTCACTGAGCATGGTCATCTCCGCAAACGCATTCAAAACATCGTTGACGCCTGAGACCAAATCCCGCCAGCCGCCCTCAAACCCTTCCGTGCGTCCCCGACTCTCTAATTTGCCTTGCTTCACTGTATGCACGAGACCATCCATTTCATTCAGAAAGTCATTCAGGCGCGTAATCATCAGGTTCAATGCCTGCATCATGCGATCTTGTTCTGAGCGTTCGCGGGCGTGCATCATCAAGTTGCCGTGTGCGATTTCCTCGGCGATATGGGTGGTTTCCTGTGTGACATCAATCAACAGATTCAAATGATTTTTGATGGTGTTGAAGTCGCCATGATACTCCGCCGTGACTTTCTCGGGAACGTCTCCTCTTGACAGGCGATCCAGCGCCGAGCTTGTCGTCACAATTCGCGTGACGAACGCATCAATCACCAGATTGACGCCGACGACTAACTCGCGCCACCGTCCGGTAAAGTCGTCAGCATGGCCTCGAATGCTCAATTTCCCCTCTTGGATTGAGCGAATCAATTCATCCAATTCGCGCAAAATTGAGTTCAGGCGATGGAGCATGGTTTCGAATGCCTGCGTAAACACGCCGATTTCATCCTGAGAGGTCACATATGGCAGGCCGAGAACCACCTCGCCGTCGGCGATTTGCCGCGCTGCCTGCGCCAGGCTGTTCAAGGGAAGCGTAATTTTGCGCGTCAACTTGAAACCGATGAGCATCGCAATCAGGACGGCAATCCCCGCAATGCTCAAGGAGATGCGCAACGCGGAATACATCACCTGAAATGCTTTTGTTTCCAGTTGCTCGGCGGCGATAATGACCTGAAGCTCTGGAATCCAGCGATACATTCCGACGACCGCGTCCCCGGCATAATTTTCATACCGCCCGAACGCGGTGGCGCGTTGCGCCATCGCCTGACGCGCGCCATCGTTGTGATAGGGAATGGCTTGATTCAAGGCTGTGCGCGTCGCGGTGACAATCATGGCATTGGTCTCGATGAGAAACGTCTCGCCGGTTTCGTCCAATCCTAATTGCGTTTCCATGATTCCGTTCATGACCTCCAGTCCCGCCCGTCCGATGATGCTGCCCACGAATTTTCCACTTGGATCCGCCACTGGCGAGAAAAACAGCACAGAGAAGGGCGAATCGGGGGACATGCGGATCGGCGAAGAAATCGCCTTCTCCGCGAAGGCCATGCTCGCATAACTATGGCCTTCATTGGTCGGAATTGTCGAAAGCACGACCGTTCCCGTCGCATCGAGCAACAATAATTCTTCAAACCAATGGGTTTGCGTGATGAGTTTTTGAAAGAGCAGTTGGAAGTAATTATAAGAGGTTTTGCGAAACAATTTGATAGAGTCTGTAGGTTGGAGCACGACCGTGAAATGCCAGGCGTTTTTCGGATCATCCAAAATGGCCTGCAATCCATCCTGAAGCCCATGACACCAATCAATCAATTGGGTTTCTTTGAAGGCGATGACGGATTCCATGCGATACATCACCTGACGCTGACCGTCACGCAAGGAGACCCATGAAGACGAGCCGCTAATCGCCAGGGCAGTCAACAAGACAACTGACACGATGATTAAGGGGAGTCGGAATCCGAGTGAATGGATGCGCTGTTTCCACGATTGTTGGGAAGATGTGTTCATGTCGAGCCGCGAAAATTGCATCGCCGCCGTCTGACGAAAACACGGCGGCGATTTTTTGGGAACAATAAACACCATTTCACCCTGAAAAAGCTACGCAAGGTGAGAGAATACGGACGTCACATCTTGGCGGGAGACAACACCGCGTGTTTATTCGCCCTCTTTAGCAAAGAATTGATCAACTGCTTCCGCCGCTTGATCAAGGGCTTGTTCGGCGCTTAACTGTCCAGCCAATGCCTGCCAAATAAAGGGAACAGCCGTTTCCCGAAGTTCCGCATGCTCGGGAAATGGCGGCGCTCCGGCAAACAGATGCCCATTGTCACGCATGAGCGCGAAATATCCGCCCACTTCCTGATCTTTGGAGAGTATCTGCGGATCGTCGAAGGTGGCTTGATGCACGACGCGCCCGGTTTCCACCGCCCAATCCGCTTGAACTGACGGCTGCCCGATATATTGCAAAAACAGGAGCGCGGCCTCTTTATTTTTCGAACAATGCGGAATGCTTAACGCGCCGCCGTCATAATAACCGATATAGCCTTTCCCGGCATTGGCGTCGTCTAATACGCCCGGCATCATCGGCGGCAGAGCATAGCCTAACTTGCCGATTACTTTCGATGTGGCCGGATCCATTACTTTTGGGATTTGATCGCCGTAAATGAACCCTTGCGCTGCGCGGCCGGCGGCAAGGCTGAACGCGACTTCATCCCACGTGCTCATGAGCGCTTCCGGCGGCGCATATTGCAGCATGTCAAGCCAAAATTGCAGCGCGGCTTTGGCGGTGTCGCTGTTCAGGCTGCCCCCCTTCGCGACCGACGCGCCTTTCGTTTCCATATTGAGCCCCCACTGGTAGATGCCGAAAATCGGCAGGATCGTCTCCGTGAATTCACTCCAAACCGAGCCATGCTCAAGCTTTCCTTGCACCGTCGCGCCCCATAATTCGAGGGAATGATCTTTGCCCCATTTCGTGAAAAATGCGGCGATCTTTCGGTATTGGTCAATCGTTTCGGCGGGCGCGAGCGGCTCGCCGTATTCGGCTTGAAACGCCTTTTGAATATCGGCATCCGCAAACAAATCCTTGCGATACACGTAAAATTTCGTGAACGCCTCAAACGGCATGCCGAACACGTCGCCGGAGGTTGGGTCTTTGTAATAATTCAGGAACGAGGTAAAATCTTCGAAATGAAAATCCGGCGAGGCCAATTCCGGGTGATCGCGGAAAAGCTGGCTGATATTGGCAAGATATTTTTGCGCGAGATAGGCATACACGATGTCCTGTTCGACATAGACCGCATCAAGCAGCCCCGATCCGGTCGCCATATCTTGAATCCCTCGTTCGAAAGCATCCGCCCACGAGACGGTCTCGAACGCGACGTTGATGCCGGTCAAGGCTTCGAATGCCGGGGCTAACTTGTCGCGCATGTAAACTGAGGGCGGACTTTCCTCGCTGACAACATGGATAACGTTTCCTTTGTACGGCGCAGCAGCGTTTTGCCACCATTCGACGGCCATGTCGGCGGCAGAAGCGGGCATCGCGCAGAACAGCATCATGCTCGACAAGAGCCACCTGAGAACGTCAAGAACCCTGTTTTTCATAAGGCGACCGAGGAAATTCCATAGATGATGTTGCGTTTCGAAAAGAAACGAGGGTGGCGCAACTCACCTCAGAACACCTGCATTGGTTGAAATGTGGGGAAAATGCTCTCCGAAACGGGAGAGTGGCAGAAATCAAACTGATTGGCCAACGCATCTCTCGACTTGGCTTAGGATGACCGGTCATGGCGTGGAGTCGAACCATGAAGATGCGAGTTCGTTCATAAGACCACTCTCCAACAACGCAACAATGACAACGTTCTCTTATTTCAGCGCAAAAAAATTGGCAAGAGAATTGTTTCGGGAAAATGGAATAAGATGGCGCAGGACAGGGAAAGACATGAGGACGTGACGCATTCGGCCTCCATGGTTTTGCCTTTGGCATTGAGACACCTAAGAGCGGCGCGTCCGGCATGGCGCGATACGGCGTCCCGTCATCCTTCACGACGTCGGCGGGCATGCCGGCAAACGCGACGGATTGCAGCGTGACGGAGAGGCAGCGCGCTGTCATCGTTGCGACCCGTGAGGTCGGCACGACGACAAGGCCCGCGAAGAGCGGCATGGTTGAAAGAAAGAGCGGCTCGGCGCTCGCCTGCTGAATGATCCCCCCGTTCATCTCCCAATAGACAAACTCATAGCCCGCCTCCGGCACGACTTTCAGCGCGGCAACGTCGCTGTTCTTGAATTGCTCGGTGCAGAGCGGATTATCCGCCGCCATGCCGCCGGCGCAGGCAATGCCGTCCGCTTCCACGGCATCCACGCCGACATCCCCGGCGATGACCGCGCAGCCCGCGCTGGGGACGATGTTCTTTATGAGGTCAAAAAACAGGCACGAAAAAAGGCGGGCCAATGGCCCGCCTGCAATGAAATGTGGATGTTTTTAGGTTACTTCTGCGCTTCTTTCACCAAGTGCTCGCCTTCAAGCCGCCAATATTCTTCCGTTCCGTCCTGCAATGTCAATTTGACGCCAGGCTGTTCTCCAGCAGCGAGCGTTGCGGAATGAGGTTCATAGGTGGCGTTCTCCAGAATCAACGTGACACCAACGTGTTCCCCATCAACGAGAATTGTCGCATGTGTTTCATTCGCATATGGACGCTCAAGTCGCAGAGAGGCCGTCTTGTTCCATTCCCCATGCTGTTTTTCTTGTCTGTCTAAATAATAATACGGCTCCTTCCAAAAAAAGACCCACACGGTGTTTTGTTGCTGCACGACATCGCCGACATAGAAAGGAACCGGCCAGGTACTGGGGAGAGCATCAGTACCGAATATTCTTCTGGTCCAAACCGTCTCTACATTCCCCTCACGTATCAACGTTAAGATATAGATAGAATCCATCGGTTTGTAAAAAAAACTCTGAAAATCCACCATTGCCCAAGTCGTCCATATGGGGATGTCCGCCTCTTCTAATTGGGCGGACAGGGCGTTTCTCTTCAACAGCGCTGACACCCAACCATCATCCCCCTTTCCCTCGAGCCTCTTGGGTGCTGGCTTTTCAACACACTGTTCGGCCAACCTCATTACCAGAGATAACTCCGGAAATGATTCTGAAAAAATCGTTTTAGTCTCCTCTTTCCTACAGGCGTCCCCCTCGAGAGCCCCTATTAACACCATAGCAGCACACATCACAAGACTCAAAGATTTCATTGCATCCTCCTTTCAGGCATAAGAGAGGTGTTCAGAAACACATTCTTATTGTATTTCTGTTTGTTCATCTCCTATCGTATTTGCATTTGTAAAGCCGATATTTGTCTTTTGATCAATATACCCAAGATCAAGCACGGTCAAATCCTCCCATGCCATCAGATTCGCATACGATCTTCCGTATGAGGGATCGTATATGTTCGAGCTATTTTCAAACATAACCACCGCATGATTGAATGGACCGTTATAAGGTTCGTTGTTAGGGCCTTGAGCTGAAAGAAAGGTGTTGACCCAAAATTTATCGCCCAGATAGTATTTTTGGTTAAAGACGAAATCTTTGGTTCGAATGATTTCTACCGAAGCCTGCGCAATTCCCTGCGCGTTCAGCATATCGACAAAGAGATTGGCCCAGGCGTAACAACGCCCATCTCCGTTTTTAAGCAGGCCTGCTGTGGTAAAAAAATCAGGGGGAGTCGGGTTAAGGTTTTGAGAGGAGTACGCCCCCCAATATTGCATGGGCGTATTGGTGCTGACACGCGCCACCCTCAAATCCAGAAATTCTTCCCAAATCGCCGCAATGGTGCCTCGTTTCTCCTCGCCTGACGGCAGGGTCGAAGGCAATGCGTCAATCTCGCCAGCGGCATTCTTACACCCAAGATGCGCCAGCGTATGATAGACTGGCGACGTCAACGGGGCAGCAAGCGTGATGTAGAGCTGATGCTCGCTGACACCAGTTACCTGTTTGAATTGGCCGTTTTTCGCAAACCCGTATGCCCAGTCAATGCGCATCTTGTCAAAAATGTCAACTTGTTTTTTCGTTGCCGCGGAAATGGTCACGGACGCGATCCCGTTCGTCAGCGTGGCCTTGTGAGGATTCAAGGCCACAAGATGCGAGGGATGTTGAGCATCTGTTCCCGTGCCTGTGATATACAGGTCCCCAGCAAAATCTGCTGGCTCGACGGCGAATGTCGCCGTCACGGTGATCGGGCTGCCCGCCGCAAACACGACCGGCGCCGGCCGATAGGACGGATCATCCGTCTTCTGCCAGTGCGGCGCGTCCGGCGTGGCGCGATACGGCGTCCCGTCATCCTGAAGGAGTTCCGCCGACATCCCCGCAAACGTGACCGATTGCAAGGACAACGATGGACAACAGGGGCGTATCGTCGCTGTCTTCGTGTCCGTTGGCACGACTGCAAGGCCAGCGAAGAGCGGCATCGTCGAAAGAAAGAGCGGCTCGGCGCTTGCCTGCTGAATGATCCCCCCGTTCATCTCCCAATAGGCAAACTCATAGCCCGGATCCGTCACCACCTTCAGCGCGGCAACGTCGCTGTTCTTGAACTGTTCCGTACACAGCGGATTATCCGCCGCCATGCCGCCGGCGCAGGCGATGCCGTCCGCTTCCACGGCATCCACGCCGCCATCCCCGGCGGTCACGGTGCAGCCAGTAGGGCAGAATATTCACGGTAAACGCGGCGGCGCGTCCCGAAAAAAAGACAGCGAAAGAGGTTGGGCACGTATATAGAAGAAATAATATCCAAATGGATGGATGGCTGATAGAGAAACTACTATTGGTTGCGATTTTTTATACTTTCGTATGCTTGCATAAGAAGTGGATGTAACTCTTTTGCAGTCTCAATTCCAAAGAGTTTTTCTGATTTTTTACTGAGGTGGTCAAGATACTCTTTATCGCTGAGATTTCCAAATTTAATAATCGCTCGCAAGTAATGTTGCGCTTCAATAAGATCAAACTCCTCACTTTCAAGGTGAATACATTTCCTGGCAATCTCCAGCGCATAGGGATTATTGGCTTCTGACATCAGGTTAATAGCAGATAATGTTAGCATAACATCATGACGTTTTTGAACTTCTTGCAGAACAAATTGCGATGCTTCTATCTGCTTGAGTTGACATAACTCTTCAAAAATATAATCTCGAAAATGTTCTTCTTGTTGTGAAGAGATCGTTTGCGATTTTTGGTATTCATTCAGCAAATATTGCATTGAATGATTGTCACCATATTTTGCCAATGCGCCTGTGATTAAAATTATATCCAATCGTTCCGGATTTTTTTTGAGCATTTCTTGTAAAAGCGACACCAACTCTTCTTTCACGCGGCTATTTTCTAATTGAAATTGTGATGCTATCGCAATAAACTGAGTCTGACGTAATCGTAGTGAAACTACCTTGGACTTGAAAATCTCCATGAACGCCATTGCTGCTTGTTCATCACCAATTTCACCAAGTTTATGCATGGCTGTTGACAATACCTGTTCATTTTCTGTTTCCCTTGCCATCTTCAAAATCTGGGAAACCTCTTCAGGCATTGATGTCTGAGATATTGCTAAATCACTTGGCATACTAGTTGAGGGAACAAGCAGTATCAAAATACATAAGAAAATTCCACAGTACTCTACGGATGTGTTCATTAGATTGACCTCCTAATATAATTCCCCAAGAGTTTTATAATTGATTCTTACCGACTGAGTTTCCGCATACGTTTCAATTTCGTCAATAATATTCCCTATATCTTTGACATCAGGAAGACGAAGATCATGCATGAGGATTACAAGTTTTGGTGGTGTTGTAGCAGTTTTGGCATTGTCTATTTTGGTTTTTATAGTATTTATAAAATCTATTCTATCTTCAGAAGTTGGCCAACATTCTGAGGTATCCCGGTCACAGCGAGATGGATAGAGTTTTCCCCAACTATTAACCCCATCTGTACCTTCACCGGTATATCTTACAAGAGATACATTTTGATAAATTTGCACAACTTGATCCTTCGCATATATCGTTCCCACCGTCCATCCCCCCCATCCACCTGGCGGTCTCACATGGGCTGGAGTAATTCCACCAGCCTCTTCTGAAGCAATAACTGCTTTCATCGTTGTCAATCGTGTCTGAAGATCCTCTGTATCCTGGTGCTTCGTGTGGTGGGCCGTCTCATGTGCCCCATGTAGTCCAACCTCATGGTGATACTGACACATATATTCTTTGAGAATCTTTTTTCCCAATCCTGATGTTATTCGAGAATGTTCCACGAAAAAAGTCACGTGAACAGGTTTTTTCAGGGTTTGTTGCCTGCTTAATAAGGTGTTGATAATTGTCATCGTTCTCCCTGTTAAACTTACATGGGGGCCATCATCAAAATATCGATCTGATGTTTGCATTCCCCCTCTACATTCGCCTCAGTTGTTCCGGGGGGGAGGATATCCGCCAATCCCGCAAGAGTTGGCATCGTGGTCAAGAACAACGTATCCGAAGACGCCACCGAGATTTCCGCCCCATTCACCGTCCAGCCCGTGAACGCATAGCCCGGCTCTGGCACAACTTTCAAGCTGGCAATCGCGCTGTTCTTGAATTGCTCGGTGCAGAGCGGATTATCCGCCGCCATGCCGCCGGAACAGGCGATGCCGTCCGGTTCGACCGCATCCACGCCGCCGTCCCCGGCGATGACCGCGCAGCCCGCGCTGGGAATGATGTTCACCGTAAACGCAGAGGGCTGAATTTGGAGCGCGACCTCTTTTTCAG
>CAZCGG010000007.1:19382-49287 GCA_964498135.1 uncultured Candidatus Moduliflexus sp. | reverse complement strand
AATGTTCATGCGCAGGGCGGCGCGGGTGATTTTGCTGCTCGCATTCACGGCCGCCGCCTCCAATCTTCACGCCCAGCCCGCCGCGCCACAGCAGGCGCGGCCTGAAATGAAATTCGGCCATCTGACGATTGAAGACGGCCTATCGCATGCCTCAATTACCGCGATTCTCCAAGACCGCGACGGTTTTCTCTGGTTCGGGACGCAAGACGGGCTGAATAAATATAACGGCTACGACTTGACGATTTACAAGCATAATCCGAAAGACGCCAATTCATTGGGAAACAATTGGGTGAAAGCGCTGCATCAAGACGCGCCGGGAACGCTCTGGATCGGCACGGAAAACGGGCTGACGCGCTTTGATCAATACGCCGAACATTTCGACACGTACCTGATGTTTCCCGCCCCGCAAGACCCGGCCGATAACGCGATTGCCAGCGATTCGTTCATGCAAGACCGCAGCGGCATGCTCTGGATGGGGACGCGGAACGGGCGGATACATCAATTCGACATGCACGCGCGCCAATTTCTGCGACAATATGACCTGCCCGATGTGTCCAAAAGCGATTACAATCCCATCAGCGCGATTGTTCAGGATTCGGCGCGGGACAATATTTTCTGGGTTGGCTCGAATAAAGGGCTGAACAAATTCGACTTCGCCACCGGCGCGTTCACGACGTTTCAGCCGTATCCGAACGGCGCGGAGGCCGATGACGCGCTGTTGAACCGCGTCGTAACGCTCGCGCATGACGCCGAGCGGCATTTGTTGTATTGCGGCGGCGGCGAAAAGGGCGGCTTGTTCGTTTTTGACATGGCCGCCGAAACCTTCACGACGATTTTTCATCTGGCGCAAAACGATTTATCGAGCCTGAGCAGCGATTTCGTGCGGATACTGTTCGAGGACAGCGCCGGGACGATGTGGGTCGGCACGAACGGCGGCGGCCTGAATGTGTTTGACCGCGCCGCCGGGCGATTCGAGCGTTATCAGGAAGAAGCGGGCAACCCCGACGCGCTCAGCAGCAACGTGATTTCGATAATTTATGAAGACAACGCGGGGACGCTCTGGATTGGAACGCATAACCTCGGCGTCAATATGTTGGATAAAAAATTGCTGCGTTTTCATCATTACAAACACCATCCCAACAACCCGAACAGCCTCAGCCCGAACCCAGTGCGGGCGATTCACGAAGGCGCGTCCGGCATCATCTGGATTGCCACCGACGGCAGCGGGCTGAATAAATTCGACCGCAGCGCGGGCAGTTTTACGCATTATGAACATGACCCCGCCAAGCCCGGTAGCCTGCCCGATAATTCGGTCATTTCCATTTGGGAAGACCGGCAGGGATTCGTCTGGCTCGGCACGTGGAGCGCGGGGCTGATCAAGTTCGATCCCGCAGCGGAAACGTTTACGCAATACGTCAATAATCCCGACAATCCGGCGAGCATCGGGCGCGGCAACGTGCAAGGCGTTCTTGAAGACCACAACGGCGTCATCTGGACGGGCGCGCGCGGATTAAGCAAAATGGATCGGGCAACGGCAACGTTCACGACGTACATGGAAGACCCGAAAAATCCCAACGGCATCGGCGGAAAATACGTGCAGAGCGCGGCCTTTTTCGAAGACGCCGACGGCATGATTTGGATGGGATTTTGGGGCGGCGGCATAGACCGGTTCGATCCGAAAACGGAAACGTTTACGCATTTCAAAAATGACCTGAACAATCCGAATTCGCTCAGCGACAACCGCGTCGTCGCGCTGTATAAAGATCGCGGCGGCATCGTCTGGGCGGGAACGCCGGGCAGCGGCTTGAATAAGTTGAATCCGGTTACGGGCGAGGTCAAGCGGTTCACCAGAGAAAACGGCCTGCCGAGCGATTTTATTTACGGCATCGTGGAAGATCAGGAGGGGCATCTCTGGATTAGCACGGCGTATGGCCTTGCGAAGATGGATGCCGCGCGCGAAACGTTCAAGGTGTATCGCGCCTCCGACGGCTTGCAGAGCGACCAATTTTTCTGGGCGGCGGCGGCCATGCTCCGCTCTGGCGAACTGATGTTTGGCGGCATCAACGGATTGAATCTCTTCGATCCCGCCGAGATTACAGATAACGCCATCGTTCCGCCGGTGTGCGTGACCGCGCTGAAGCAGGGCGGCGAACCCTTGTCGCTTGGCGTCGTTCCAGAAAAGGTCACGGAAATCACGCTCGACTGGCGGCATAATTTCTTCGAATTCGAGCTGGCCGCGCTGAATTACAGCAAGCCGGAAAAGAACCAGTATCAATATTTTCTCGAAGGCATGGACAGCGATTGGTATCTCGCCGGAACGAAGCGCTACGGGAGGTATTCCGGCCTGCCTGACGGGAAACATGCGTTCTACATCAAAGGCGCGAACAACGACGGCGTGTGGAATGAGACGCCGATTGCGCTGAACGTCATCATCACGCCGCCGTTCTGGCGCACGTGGTGGTTTTCGAATCTCGCCGCCAGCGCGCTTCTGCTCATCGCGGTCGGCCTGCTGTTCGAACGGCAGCGCCGCCAACAGGTGCGCCTGAAATTGCTGGACGCCGAACATCAGGCGCAATTGCTCGGCCGAGAAATGGAATTGGCGCGGCAGATTCAGACCGCAATTCTGCCGAAACAGTTGGAACATGACGAATTGGACATCGAGGCGGTCATGCTTCCGGCAGAGGAAGTCGGCGGTGATTATTACGACATCGTGTACGCGAAAAACGGCGCGTTGTGGCTCGCCATCGGCGACGTGGCCGGGCATGGCATGACGCCCGGCTTGATCATGATGATGGCGCAGGCCGTCCATGCGACCATCACGACGCAGATGGACGCCTCGCCGAAAGGCGTGGTTGTCGCCACGAATGAAATTTTATACAAGAACGTGCATGAGCGATTGCGGGCGGAGCAGCACATGACCTTCACGACGCTGAAATATTTCGGCAACGGCATGTTTCGCCATGCCGGGGCGCATTTGGATTTAATTATTCACCGCCGCGCCGCGAACACGTGCGAATTGATTGACACGCCGGGCGTGTACCTGAATTTTGTTGAAGATATTTCGGAGATGACGGAGGAAGCGTCGTTCACGCTCGACCTCGGCGACACACTGCTGCTCTACACCGACGGCTTGACGGAAGCCGCTGCGCCGGACGGCGCGCTTTTGCCGATGGAGCGGTTTTTGGAGATCATCCGCAGCCACGCGGAGAAGACGCCCGCCGCCATGCGCGATGCTATCATGCAGGACGTGCTGGCGTGGAGCGACGGCGTCCGCGACGACGACATGACGCTCGTGGTCGTGCGGCGCGTGAAGTAAGCGCCCGCGCAACAAAGACCCCCTGACAGATAGTTGAACATCTGTCAGGGGGTGACATATTAGACCCACATACTATTCGCCGAGCAACTGCTTGACTTTGGCCTTTAATTCATTCAAATCGGATGTTTTAACCGCATAGCCGTCTGAAAGCCATGCGCTGAAATCCTGCTGCACGTAATCGCCATACGCAGTCGAAATAAGAATCGGAATATGTTGGTTGAATTGCCGGACGCGCCCCAAAAATTCCGCGCCGTCCATTTCCGGCATTTTGATGTCCAGCAAAATCAGATGAATCTCCGGCTGCTGCGCGAGAATATCCAACGCTTCCAGCCCATTTGACGCGGTCATAACGCGATACCCCGCGTCGGTGAACTCCTCTTCGTACAAAAAGCGAATATGTTTTTCGTCATCAATAATCAACAGCGTTTTCATAACATGCCTCCCCCCTCTTGGCGCAAGGTTATTGTTTTCTTTTATCTTTATTTTTTACCACTTCGTTCACGATTTCCCTGCCTCAGCGCGGCCAATTGAAGAGATTTTCGGCGGGATCCGGCAGAAAATAAAGATGCGTCAATTCGGTCTCGCGGAAAGCGGCGGTCAGCAGGTCAATCACCTCGCGCTTCTGCGAGAAATGCGCGCTCGTCACGACCTGCGACATCGCGCCGCCGGAGAGATAGCGCGACAACATCCCCTCAACCTGCATGCGCTTCAACAACGGATACGGCGCGGCGGGATTCATGTAAATTCCGTCGCAATACCAGACCGCGCCGCTCCCCAATTCTCCCTTGACGATATGGCCGGAATCCGGCGAATAATAGCGCAAATCGAGCCGCGCCAGCCGCGACGACGCAGCCGGATTCGGTATGCCGCTCAGCGCAAAGGCGATATGATGCCGCTGCGACAGCCGCTCGCAGACCGATTGCGTATGCGCGATGATTTCCAGCCCGAAATTGACGGCATCGTCGGATTCATGCATCTGCATCCCCTTGTGAATCTGAATCAATTCATTTAAGCCGACGAAATCCATCAGAAAATGCGCCTCTTCCAGACGCAGAAAACTGCTGCCGTCCGGTTTCATCATCAGCATGCCGAGCGGCCCTTCGCGCCCGGAGGCAAGCAGTTTCTCGATGAAGACGCGCTTTTGCATGTGCGCTTCGGCGGCGAGTTCCATCGTTTCCGTCAATTTCGCAAACAGGTGCATGTCGCTGCGGTGCGCGATATAGCCGAAGCGCGGCAGGTTGATCGCCACGCTGTTGATGACGGCGTGGCGGGTTTTCCACGCCTCGCACGGCGCGGGCTGAAACGCCTGAAACGTGCGGCGCTGCTGGCCGCGCTCGAACACGAACACCGCCTGCCCCTTTTTCAGCAGATATTCCGCCGTTTTTGCGAGAAATTCGCCGTGTCCCTGCGCCTGAAAAAACGCATCGGAGAGATGAATCACCGGCAGCGGCGTCGCAAAGAGCTTTCCCGCCTCATTGATGTCATGCAGCACGTCCAGCAGCGTCAGCATCACGCGCTGCGCTTCCATATCAAAATCGCCATAGACGCGCTTCTTGGCGGCTTTGGTTCTGATTTTTTCATTCATCCCCAGCACGGGCGTTTCCGCGAGTTCGGCCGGAACATGCCAATACACATGCAGCAGCGCCGGAACGCGGAGCGCGTGCGCCTGCCGCGATAATTCGAAGACCAATTTTTGCGCGAGTTGCTTGAGGTCTGCGGCGTTGACGCCCTGCGCATAGGGCGCAAACAGGATGTTCAGCGCGTCCCATTCGACGGCGTGAAAACAGTGGCCGCGTAGCATGTCCGTAAAGCCGACCATCTGCGAAATCAACGCTTCGGGATGTTTGGCCGGTTTCGCTTCAAAGCCGCCCTCGAAAAAATTCATGCCGAATTTTTTCAGATATTCCAGCGACAGGCCGATGGAATACAGGCGATCAATGCACTCCAAGCCGTCAAGATACATATCGCCGCGCAGATGCGCGTCCGCGACTTCTTGCGAGAAGACGTTAATCAGGGCGTATTCGCGCTTGATGCGGCTGGCGAGCGAGAGATTCGTCAATTCCGGCCCGGGCAGAAATTCCGCCTGATGCTTGCGCTGATGCAGGATGATCTGCTCCACGTCGTAGAGCGCGACGCCGAGCCGCGTGTGCATTTTATGGGCTTTTTCGAGGCCATGCTCAATCAATTTCGCGCTGACCAACTCGCGGATGAGCGTGCTGGTCATGATGCGGATGTTCAGCCCGATAATCTGCGTTTCCACCTCGTCGCTGATTTGCTCGGCGGTGCGGCGGTCAAGATAGGTTTCCCGAATCAGCGCGTTGACGATGCGCTCTTTATTCCATTCTTCTAAATATTCGCTGGAGGTTCTGACATACAGTTGTTTAGACATAGATTATGCGCCTGCGAATAACCAATGTAATTTTGTGATGTCCGAGATGCGTTGTTCGGTTCGGAGGATTGGCCTTCGTCTATCGTTTCTAATAAATAATTATCGCCGTCTTTCTCCATTCGACTGTTCTTGTCCACGTCCTGTTTCGAGCGGAAGAACAACTTGCTGTGAGAGGGTTCATGGAGTAATGGCATAACTTCACGCCATAGAAAAGCTGTCAGACACCTCCAAAGGTGTCTGACAGCGAGCCAATCAGGATTCCGTGTAATCGCAGGCTTTATTGCTGCACGTGACGGAGGTTTGCTCGGTCTCTTTGTTCCATTTTTCCAGCAAAAACGGCGCGTGGCACTTCGGGCAAGCGCGCGGCAGCGGCTTATCTTGCAGCGTCGCCTTGCAATCGGGATAGCGGCTGCAACTGTAGAAGAACCGCCCGAATCGGCCTCGACGCTGCGTGAATTCGCCGGGGCAGCCCTCATTCGTGCATTTGACGCCCGTGCTGGACGAGCCGAGCGGCTTCGTGAATTTGCATTTCGGATAGTTGGAACAGGCCAGAAATTCGCCATTGCGCCCGTGCCGCTTGAGCAGATTCGCGCCGCATTTCTCGCATTTTTCATCCGTCATCTGCGGCGCGGGCTTAACGACCGTTTCACCGTTTTTGCCTTTGGCGATTTTGCGCGTCGTCTTGCATTCAGGATAGCCGGAACAGGCTAAAAATGAACCAAACCGCCCGCGTTTCAACACCATCGGCTTGCCGCAATTCTCGCAGGTTTCCTGAATCTCCGGCGAAGCCTCCGCGTCAGGCGAGGCTGCCGACTCCTCCAATTGCCGCGTGTTTTTGCATTTCGGGAACGCGGAGCAGGCGAGGAATTTGCCGAATCGTCCGTATTTGATTTTCATGGGGCTGCCGCATTTGTCGCATTTCTCGTCGGTCATTTCTTCCCGCTCTTCCTTGACATTCCGCATTTCCGAGGCGGCGCGCTCCAATTCTTGATGAAACGAATGATAAAATTCATGCAGCGATTTCACCCAATTCACCTCTCCTTCCTCGATTTTATCAAGCTGGCCTTCGAGATTCGCCGTAAAACTGACATCCAGAATTTGCGGGAAATTCTGCACAAGCAAATCGGTGATGAGCATGCCCAATTCCGACGGAATGATTTTCCGCGCTTGAATGGCGACATACTGGCGGTCAACAATCGTGCTGATAATCGTCGAATACGTGCTTGGCCGCCCGATGCCCTGCTTTTCCAATTCCTTCACTAACGAGGCTTCGGTGTAGCGCGAGGGCGGCTGCGTAAAGTGCTGTTTCGGAATCAACTCTTTCAAATCCAGCGCGTCCCCTTTTTCAACCGGCGGCAGCAGCACGTCTTTTTCCTGCGCCTGCTCCTGCTCTTGATCTTGATCGCTCTGCGGGTCTGCGCCTTCGATGTAGAGTTTCATGAATCCGGCGAATTTGAGGACGGAGCCGGTCGCCCGGAACAGATATTTTCCGGCGAGCGCGTCAATCGTCGTCACGTCCATCACCGCAGGCTGCATTTGGCTTGCCAGCAGGCGTTTCCAGATGAGTTCATACAGTCGGAATTCCTCATCCGACAGATGCGGCTTAATCTTGTCCGGCTCGCGATAGACCGACGTTGGCCGGATCGCTTCATGCGCTTCCTGCGCCGCTTTCTGCGTTTTATACGTGTGCGGTTTCGCCGGAAGATAGGCGTTGCCGAACTTTTCGCCGATATATTGGCGGGCTTCGTTTATCGCTTCGTCCGAAATGCGCGTGGCGTCGGTGCGCATGTAGGTGATGAGGCCGACCGGCCCCTCGCCGACATCAATGCCTTCGTACAATTTCTGCGCGATGGACATGGTTTTCTTGGAGGAATAGCGGAGTTTGCGGGCGGCTTCCTGCTGCAAGGTGCTTGTCGTAAAGGGCGCGACCGGATTGCGCCGCGTCTCTTTTTTCGTCACGTCATGCACGACGAACCGATGATTTTTCACCTCGGCGATGATCGCCTTCGCCTGCTCTTCGTTGGCGATTTCCGCTTTTTTCGCGCCGATTTTGAAAAGTTTCGCGTCAAACACCGGCGGCTGCTTGGCGGCTAACCGCGCCGTAATTGACCAATATTCTTCCGTCACGAACGCCGCGATCTCTTTTTCGCGTTCGCAGATAATCCGCAGCGCGACCGACTGCACGCGGCCTGCGCTCAAGCCTTTTTGCACTTTTTTCCAGAGCAGCGGGCTGATTTTGTAGCCGACCAAGCGATCCAAAATCCGCCGCGCCTGCTGCGCGTCAACTTTGTGCGTGTCAATCTGCCCCGGATGTTCGATGGCCTCGGCCACCGCTTTTTTCGTGATTTCGTTGAACATGACGCGATAAATGTTCTTCGTCATGCCTTTCGATTTTTTCAGTTCTTCGGCGATATGCCAGGAAATCGCCTCGCCTTCCCGATCCGGATCAGGCGCTAAATAGACCGAATCCGCCTGTTTCGCGGCGTCTTTCAGTTCTTGAATGACTTTGGTTTTCCCCTTAATCGTCACGTATTCCGGCTCGAAATCGTGTTCGATGTCCACGCCTAACTTTTTTTCGGGCAAGTCTTTGATATGCCCGACGGAGGCTTTGACGACGAAATCCGCGCCGAGATATTTGTTGATGGTTTTCGCTTTTGCCGGGGATTCGACAATGACCAATGATTTTGCCATCTGCGTCCTCTTTTTTTCATGTCAAACGGGTTGTCTGCGTTTTTTGCGCGCGAAAAAATCCTGCGAGAATGCCTGAACGGGTTTCAAAATCGTTCAGGCAAATATATAGCAAACCTCAATGAGATGCGTTCTTAGTGGGACAGGCATTCCTGCCTGTCACGGCGCAGACAAGAATGTCTGCGCCACCGTTTTTTACAAATCATTTAGGATGGCTATAGCATAGAGCGTGACATCTTTTTCGTCAAGGAAAAAGAAAATCGAACGCTCGACATTGAAACCTTGCGCCTGCCACAGCGCATGACGCCTCCGAAATGTCAATTGAAAGTGACGCGAGCGCGGCGGCGTCAAGCTACTCCAACCATGTCCGCCCATTACGGCCCTACGGCTGCGCGGCTTGGCGGCGTTTTGCCCGAATTTCTTTTAATGTGCTGCGACGCTTTTCTAAATCGGGATGGCCGGTTTCCTCGGCAATTTGCACCGAGCGGCGGATATATTCTTCGGCTTTGGCAAGATCGCCTTGATCTGCGTAAATCACGCCGATATTCCAGCAGGTGACGCCTTCTACTGCTTTATCGCCAATTTCGCGGTGGATCGCCAAACTCTGCTCATAATATTGCAATGCTGTTGCATAGTCGCCTTGCGCGTGATAAATTTGACTGATATTACTTATCGTTATCCCTTCGACCGCTTTGTCGCCGATCTCGTAGCTGATCGCCAAACTCTGCTCATAATATTGCAATGCCGTCGCATTATCGCCTTGTGCGCTATAAATTCGACCGATGTTATTCAGCGTCACGCCTTCGCCTGTTTTATCGCCGATCTCACGGCGGATCGCCAAACTCTGCTCATAATATCGCGATGCTATTGCATAGTCGTCTTGCGCGTGATAAATTGCGCCGATATTATTTAGCGTCGTGCCTTCGCCCGCTTTGTGGCCGATCTCACGGGAGAGTTTCAAACTCTGTTCAAATAACGGCAGGGCGTCGGCATAGCGGCTGATGCGGTACAAATCACAACCTGCATAATTCAAATACAATCCGCGTTGTTGCTGCTCTTCTTCTGGCAGAAGCTGCGCGGCTTGCTGCCAATACGCGGCGGCTTTGGCATACCGAAATTGAATGTCTTGCAAACGAGCGTTGTCAGCATTGGTTGCGGCGGCGGAAATGCGGCGTTTTTTGGCAATGTCTTCTAATTCTTCAAAGGCGGCAATATCGCGGGCTTCTGCGTCATTCAAGAACTTCTCGGCATCGTCAAATTTGCCGTCTTCAATCGCCTGCCGCGCCTGCGTCTTCAAGGCCGCGACTTGCGGGTCTTCGGATTGCGCGACTTCAAGGCGTTGCAATAACTCTTTGTATTGCGCGGCGATTTCCTGAAGTTTCACATCCCATTCTTCACGCGGAACTTGCCCCTGTTTGAGCAGGCCAAAAAATCGTTCTACCGTGTCTTCCGTAAGCGCAAGTTTTTTGACATACTCTGCAAACAATTCAGGGGAAATGCCATAATTTTGCTGAATCGTCTCCAGATTCGTTTGAACAGGACGGGATGACATGATGAAATGATAGCCGACCGCGAGCATGCCGAGCAGCGCAACCGCCAGCATGACGCCGTTGGCGCGGATGCGGCGCAGCGCCACGCGGCGCGGCGTCCGTTCGGCGCGCCAGCGCGCGATCAGCGCGGCGCATTCGGCCTGATAATTGACGCCGACCAGCGATTTCGCCGTTTCCAGCAGCGCAATCACCGGATCGCCGCCGCCCGCCATTTGGCCGTAATGCGCTAAATATTCCAGCATGTTGCGGCAAAATACCAGCGTCGCGCCTTCGAGGTTCACGGCGTTTTGCAGATCGTCCAAACCCGCCGCAATCAGCAGGGCTTTCCGCCCGGCGACGTGCTGAATGTTCAAATTGACGCTGCGCATTTCAAGCCATGTGATAATCTCCTGTTCAATTGCCATAATATTGCTCAGCCGCCCCGTTCGCCCTGAGCCTGTCGAAGGGCGCGTTTTCAGGGCTGGCAGTCTCCCGCGATTGCGCCCTTCGACAGGCTCAGGGCGAACGGAAGCGACTTATGCAGGAGGTCTCTTGGAACGTCTCAGGACTTACGCAAAAAAGTTCGCCCTTCGACACGCTCAGGGCGAACGGTGGATGAAACGCCAACATCATCAGCCGTTCGTGGTGAGCCTGTCGAACCACGTTGCGTAAGTCCTGCGTCTATTATTTTAGTCCGCGAGAAACACGACGCCGCGCTGTTCGAGCGTATCGGCGCGCAGCAGCACTTCGCCGCCGGGTACAAGCGCGGCCGCGTCAACCACGCGAATTATGTCGGCATAATTTTCGGCCTCCGGCAGCAAGCGCGTCAAGGCATTTTGGCATCCGGTCAGCATCGCCTCATTCAGCAGCGCGCCAGCCTGCTGCGGCGCAATGCCCATATACAAAATGTCCATGTCCACCAAATCGTTGAAAAAATGTGTGCCGAGCGACAAATCCGGGTTCAAGCCCTCGTGCATCCGCGCCACTTCGCATAGCACCGCGACGTGCTTGATTTCCGAAAACGACACCGGAATCCCCAACTCCGGCATGCGCGTTCCCCAGCGCCCCGGCCCAATCAGCATGACCGTCGGCGGATGCTCCGGCAGATTCGTGATTTTGCCGATCAGACGGGCGATAGCGTAGCGTTCCGCCGTCGGCAGCGCGCCGTAGCGTTCCGGCACGATGTAAATGATGCGATCCACGCGCTTGACCGCGCTCTGGCCGATGAGCGGCCCGGCGGTCTGCAAAATCAGCTTGTCGGCGGGCAGGTTGTCGGGCAGATGAATATGCGTCAATTCGCGGGTGAATTGGAACGGCCGGCATTGCAGCAGGTTAATCCGATAATCGCCGTCATGCAGGAAATTCGCGGTGAATTCGATGTCCACCGGATGCTGATACGCTTGGCTCAGCACGGCGAGAATCTCGTGCATTTCGGCGGGAAATGTCGTCTGCGTCAGCAGCGTTTTGAAGGTCAAAATATGCGAAAAAATGTTTTTGATGTTGTATTGCCTCGCCCGCGCCTCCATGTCGGTATCGCGGGACGCAAACACGTCAAGCGGCACGCCGGACGCGATCTTCGACACGGCTTCAAACTCCCGCGAAACGTGCTGGTTCAAGGTCAAATCGAGGACATTGACGATCTTTTGGCTGTATTTGCGCACTTCGTCCGTCGAGCCTTCGGGGCGCAGCATCGGCTCATTTAAGGCCACGACCCGCGTATAATCATCATCCTGCCGGTCAACCGCCCGCGTTCCTAAGCCGAACACCAGCCGCAGCATCCCTTGCGCCGGATTAATGCGCTTATTCCAGACGAACGGATTGAAGGAGTAGCCGACGCCGCCGATATGCGGAAAATACAAATGCTGATGAAATTCGCCGGACACGCGCTGAACAAGCAGCGCCATCTGTTCGTCTTGCTGAAGCAGGCCGCGATGCAGGCGATACGATAGGGCTTCTTCGCTCATCGTGCTGGCATAGACCGCGCGCACCGCCTCGATGAAATTCGCCAGACGCTGCTCCGGGTTGCCCTGATTCGCGCAGAAGACGCTCTCATATTTGCCGGAAAACGAATTGCCGTAGGCGTCTTCAAGCAAGCTGCTGGAACGGACGATAATCGGCGATTGGCCGAAATAGTTCAGCATTTCGCGGAACTGCTCGATAATATCCGGCGGAAATATTCCGGCGAGCATTTTCTGCTGGAGGCGGACGGCGCGCTCAAAAATATCCGCCGCGTTTTTCAGGTGATGCCGCTCCCACCAGCAGTCATTTTGAATCAGATAGCTGTAAAACACGTCCGAGCCGATGAAAAAGGAATCGTGCGTTTCAAGGCGCGTTTGAAAGCGGCTCTCCGTTTTCGTGAGGATGTTCCGCGCCAAGAGCATGCCGACCGATTTGCCGCCAATCAGCCCCGTGCCGATCATGCGCTTGCCGATGGCAATCAGATCGGCAAGGTCGAAATAGGCTTTGCACAGGCGAAACACAGCGTCTTCGTCGCGCGTCAGCGTCATTTTGATCAAATGCGTTTTCAGCGCGTCGGCGTCATCCACCGCGATTTGGCCGGTTTGCAAGCGTTGGCAGGCGGCCTGCGCCTCGATGAACGTTTTCGTCCACGGATCGCGCCAATCAATATTGACATCAATCCAGGGCTGCGGCGTGTGCGCCAAAATGTCCGATAATTCCGTGCTTTTCGTGACCGGATGAAATTCCTCGTCCTGCCAATCGTGCAGCATGTACATCGTCGGCGACTGCCGCTCGAAGACTTTCAACGGCAGAATGTACAGCCGTTCTTTGCTCCGAAACACGTCTAAAATCACCTGCGCCGTGTTATGAATCGCCTGAATCGCAAGCGGCGTGTGCAAGTCGCGCAGCAGCACGAAAAATGTCACGGTGTCGTAAATGTAGAGGTAGGGGCAGGTGAGCATGAAGAAATTCCCCAACATGCGGTCGCTGTACCAATCCACCGCGAGGCCGGAAAGGCAGTCGAACAGGTAATAGACGCCCTTGCCGCGCGTTTCGATGACCGTGAAAATCTCGGAAATGAACTGCTCAAAGCCGATTTGCGGGTTTAACTGATGACACTCCGCCGCGACGCCTTCCGGCAGAAACGACGGGTGATCCGCGAACCGGAAATAGACCAATTTCAGCCCGGCTTCCTGCGTGTAGCGGCAATAGCGATGCGCAAACGGCAGAAAATCCTGAATGTCATCCACTTGCAAGACGATGTTGTCGCCCGCCCAGACGCCGCCCAACGTGCGATCCAGCGAGGGAATGCCGCAACTCCAATCTTTTGCTTTCATGCGCGCCTCCGATTTGTTCTCGCGCCAAGCCGCCCCAAAACCCTTTGCGCCTTCGCGTCTTGGCGCGAGATATTTCAAACATGATCCGAGAAAGAAGATGCGCGTGGTTCTGTCTGAATATGGCAGGCGCGTCAATGAAATATTCGCGAGATTGGGGAAATTTTTTCTTGACGGGAGTATTTATTCCAATCCCTTCATTCCGCAATATAAACGCAGAAACTCACGAGTTTTTCCATCTTTCCGGTTGACAAGATTTTATGCGCATTCTACAATGCGCAATAACGCATTCTTCCGAATAAGGTTGAAAGAACGATCATGCAACAGCTATTGCGACAACATGCGCAAGCGATTTTTGCGGCCGGAGTGCGAGCGGTTGATCCGGCGGCGGCGATGAAGCGCAGCCTTCGGCGCGACGGAAACCGCCTGATGATCGGCGGCGTTGAGCATGATTTGGACGCTTGCCGACATATTTACGTTGTGGGCGGCGGCAAAGCGGGGGCGGCAATGGCGCAGGCGGTCGAGGAGATTCTCGGCGACCGCATTTCGGCGGGCTGGGTGAATGTCAAATATCAGCATCTTGCGCCGACGCGCATCGTGACAATTCACGAAGCCGGGCATCCTGTGCCGGACGACGCCGGAATGCGCGGCGCGCACGAGATCATCAATCTCCTCGGCCGCGCCGAAGCCGATGATCTCGTGTTATGCTTGATTTCCGGCGGAGGGTCGGCGCTGCTGCCTGCGCCCGCGCCCGGAATCACGCTGACGGAAAAGCAGGCCGTGACGCGCCTGCTGCTCGGCTGCGGCGCGACGATTCACGAAATAAACGCCATCCGCAAGCATATTTCCGCCGTCAAAGGCGGCCAATTCGTCCGCCTCGCGTCTCCGGCAACGGTCATTGCGCTGATCTTGTCCGATGTGGTCGGCGACGCGCTCGATACGATTGCCTCCGGCCTGACTGCGCCGGATTCCACGACGTTCCGCGATTGCTGGGCGATTCTTGAGCATTACGCGCTGCTTGACCAGATTCCTGCGAGTGTTCGCGCGCGGCTGTCGGCGGGCGTCAACGGCGCGATTCCAGACACGCCGAAGCCGGGCGATTCGATGTTTGCGCGGACGCGGCACGTCATCATCGCGAACAACGCTATCGCCGCGCAAGCCGCCGTCGAGCAAGCGCGGGCGCTCGGCTATCATGCCATGCTGCTTTCCGCCTGCATTGAAGGCGAAACCAAAGACGTTGCCAAGGTTCACGCCGCGATTCTCAAGGAAATCTGTCGTTCCGGCAACCCGCTGCCGCGCCCGGCCTGCGTGATTTCGGGCGGCGAAACCACCGTGACGATGCCTGAAAACGGGAACGGATTGGGCGGGCGGAATCAGGAATTTGCGCTGGCGGCGGCGCGCGAGATTGCCGGAATGAAGGGCGTTCTCGCGTTCAGCGCAGGCACGGACGGCACGGATGGCCCCACCGACGCCGCCGGAGCGTTTGCCGACGGAGAAACTTTTCGGCGGGCGCGGGAACTCTCGCTGGATCCGGTTGTCTATTTGCAGGAACATCATGCCTATCGCGTGTTTGACGCGCTCGGCGATTTGCTGAAAACCGGGCCGACGAACACGAATGTCATGGATTTGCGCATTGTATTGGCAGGCGCGGAAACGGTGAGGCCGGAGCGCTCGTCATGAATCTTGAAGACCGAGAAACGCCGTTTGTTTTTGGAAAAGCGCGTTTCTTTTTGACAAGGGAGGAACACCGTCATGCCGATTCCATTGCGAGTCATGCTCATCGCATCTGAGGCCGCCCCTATTATCACCAGCGGCGAGTTGGGGCGCGCCGTCGGGGGGCTGGCATGCGCCCTGAAAAAAGAAAATATTGACGTGCGGATTATGATTCCGAAATATCAGCAGCTTCAGACCAACAACAGCATCACCCGGTTAGCCAAAGATATTACCCTCCGCGCGTCGAACCGCTTCCGCGATATTGCCATTTACCGTGATGAATTGCTTCCGGATGAAGTGCCGGTCTATCTGATTGAGCGCCCCCGCTTTTTCGACAGAGAATATATCTACGGCCCGCCAGAACAGGCGTACACGGACAATGCCGACCGCTTCGCATTTTTTAATTTAGCCGCGTTGGAGATGTTTACGCAGATTGGATTTTTCCCGGACATCGTGCATTGCCATGATTGGCATTCCGGCCTGATTCCGGCCTATTTGAAGACGGTGTTTGCGCAGGATCCGTTGTACGCGCCGATTAAAACGCTGTTTACGATTTACGACATGCGGCATCAAGGCTGTTTTATGATGGACGCCTTTGACATGACCGCGCTGCCGCGCTCGATTCTCACGCCTGACGGCATGGAATTTTACGGCAAATGGAGCTTTCTGAAAGCGGGACTCGTCTATTCCGATCTGCTCAACACCGTCAGCAAACAGTACCGGTACGAGATTCAAACGCCTGAATTCGGATGGAAAATGGATGGCATCTTGCAAAAGCGCGGCAAAGATTTATATGGCATTATTAACGGCGTGGAATATAAGCCGTTCAATCCGCGCATTGATCAATTCATCATCAGCAATTATACGAGCGACACCCTTGAAAAAAAGCGCGAATGCAAAGAAGACATCCTCGAATTCTGCGGCCTTGATCCGGCGGCCAATCGCCCGCTTCTCGTCATGATTGCGCCATTATACGAAGAAAAAGGCATTGACTTGCTCATCAGCGCGCTTGACCGGATGATGGAATTTCCGATCCAACTGATGTTTTTGAATGATTTGCCATATCGCAACCAGCGTTTCGCCGATGCCTTAGAAACGGCGTTCAAGCGACATCCCCAATTCGCCCGGTGTTATCTGCAATTCGACGAATCGCTGAAGCATCGCTTGCTGGCCGGGGCGGATTTTCTGCTGATGCCGTACCAGAGCGAGCCGTGCGGCGTGACGCAGATGTATGCCTTAAAATACGGGACAATTCCGCTTGCGCGCGCCACAGGCGGCTTGGATGACACGGTGGTGGATTTCATGGCAGATTCCAGCAAAGGCACGGGCTTCAAGTTCAAGGAATTTCACGCGGACGCCCTGTGCGGCAAATTGCGCGATGCGCTCGCCGTTTATCACAATCAGCCGCTCTGGGATTTGCTGCAAGCGAACGCCATGCGCGCGGATTATCGCTGGAAATATACGGCGTTGAAATATATTGATTTATATCATCTGCTGAAAAATAAGGCGAAAACGAACAACGCATCTTCGTAATGCTGGAGGGAAAAATCTATGGAACATTACGACTCAAATTCGCCGATTTTAACGATTCGAGGCGGATTGCTGCGGTCATTCGAAAATCAGGTCGCGGTCATTCGCGCGCTCGGCTTCAAGACGGAAATCACGATTCTTCGCCCATCCGCCGCGCAGTATGACACGCCGATTACGCTGTTTCTCGAAAATGTGCGCGGGCAGGAGGTGACGGTCGAATGCTCGGACGGGCGAGTCAGCGAGCTTCTGCGCTCCGAAACGTCGCTGCTGTGCGACGTGACCGGGCATAGCCGCCAAAAAATTCTCGTCGCGTATCCGCGCTGCGACGAGGAATTCAATTTTCTGTTTGTCGGCGACGTGCATGGCGTGTTTCGCCATTTCGAAGAGGTGGTGCAGGCCGCGAATCAGCTTGAGCCGCTCTTCATCATGTCGAACGGCGACATGACACACAGCGGGCGGTTGACCGATTATCACGCCTTCGCCGATCTGCTGAATTACGCGAACGTGCCGGTGTTCACGTCCATCGGCAACCACGATCAGCGCGCGCGCGGCGGCCGGGCGACGTATCGGAAAATGCTTGCGCCGTTGTATTATTCATTTTCCGTGCATAACGCCGCGTTTATCGTGTTGGATAGCTCGCGCAAAGCGGGCTTGCAGAAATTCCAGTATAAATGGCTGGAAGAGGAACTGCGGCTTGCGCGGCAGGCGAACAAGCGGATTTTCGTCATTTTGCACCGGCCGCCGGTCTGCCCGAAATATAATTATCTCGCGTTTTCCGCCTCCGCGAACGCTCGCCGCTTTTTAGGCATGATGGAGCGGTACGGCGTGGAAACAGTGTTCGGCTCGCACATTCACGTCTTCACCGAATTCGAGAAGCGTGGCGTGCGCTACGTCGTGACGGGCGGCGGAGGCGGCGCGCTGTGGCAGCCGCAAAACGTGCATCATTATCTGCACGTGTTCGTGAAAAAGGAGGGCCTTGACACGCGCATGATTCAATTGCCTACGCCGGAGGCGAAAGTCAGCCAGCGCATCAAAGATGTCCTTCGGTTTAATTGGGAGTTTCACGTCGCGCGCAACCGGCATGTCAAGCAGATGGCAATGCTTGGCGCGGCGTTATTATTGGTCAGTCGCCGCGCCGCGCGGCATCGTCGCGGTTTTTAATGCCATAGAACGTTGAATTGCTCGCGCCAACGCGCAAAGACGCCAAGAGTGTTTTTTTAGGCATTCTTTGCGCCTTGGCGCGACAAAAAATTAATGACTATGAGAAAAATTATGAATGGGTTGAACGCAGCGAGAAAAACGCATCGGCTTCAGGCCGGACTGGTTGGAATGTGCCTCTTTTGCGCGGCATGCGCGGCGCAGGCGGCTTCGCAATACGACACCCCGCCGACGCTCAAAGCGAGCCAGACGCTTCCGGCGGAAATCCGCAAAGGAGAATTCCACGAAATTCAGGAATATATTGCAAACGACGGCATGTTTAATATGTATGTCATTTCATCGAAATTCGGGGAATTCTTCGCGCCCGGCGGCATTATGCTGAACGTGCGCCTTCAAGAAATTCAGGCGTTAGGGGAATTAGACCGGATCGGCAAAACCGATATTTTTGTCAAATCAGCCAAAGAAGCGGGCATGAGCCAAATTCGCAGCATCCAAGAATTGTCAAAAACTTCCTCCGAATTTTTCGAAAGCGCGAAAAAAGAGGGCTATTCGGCTACAACGAAAACTGTGCTGGCGAATACGCAAGCCTATGTCGGCCAAAAGGTTGACGAGACCAAAGAGCAACTCAGCAAGGTGAAAAAAACCGCCACCAAAGAAAACGCGAAAAAGCAGTGGCATAAAATCAAGGAGATGGTCGGCAAAGACGATGAGAACGATGCGAAAACGGATGATAAGGCGTCCGCAACGCCCGCCGAATCGGACGAAGAACGCGCGGCGAAGCGGCGCGAGATGATTGCGCGCGCGAAAAAGGCGGCGGCCGATTATTTCGGCGTCTCCGATGCGGAACGGGCGTGGGCGGAGAAACTTCACGTTGACCCGTATTCGTCGAACGTCGTCTTGCGCAAGGCGATTCGGCAGGCCGCGATGATTGACCGCGCCGGAAATTTCGCCATGAAGTTTGCGCCGATTCCGGGCATTCCGGGCATGAAATACGTCGGCAAACTGAATAAAATCGGCAAGATCATCTGGAGCAACACGCCGGAAAGCCTCAGCGAGATTAATCGCAGGCAGTTGCTGGCGACCGGCGCGACGGCGGAGACGGTTGAGGCGTTTCTGAATCACCCGATGTACTCGCCGACCTTGCAGACCGCATTCGCGTCCGCCTTGACCGATCTCGACGGCGTGAGCGGGCGGGACGGCGCGCTTGAGGAAGCGTTGGGCATGGAAACGGAAGCGCAGGCGCGGCTGTTGATTGAAACAGTGGCGCTGCTCGCGTGGCATCATCAGACGCAGACGCCCGCGCAATCGCTGTTGACGACCATGCGGCTGCCGCTCGCGCAGACGAAACAGGGCGGCATCGTCTTTCTGCTGCCGACGGACGCGCTGTTCTGGACGGAAGAAGTCGCGGCGGCGGCGAACGGCTATGCGTCAAGCTGCGCGGAGATGAAGGCGGCTTCGCGGGAGTTTTGGACGACCGGCACGACCTCAGACAGGTTTAAGCAAGGGTTGGCGCAATTGGGTTGGACGGTCAAAGAGCGCGTCCGCGCCGAGGAATAGCAAGCCAACGAGCGTTTCACTGTTCTGCCTTACGTGATCCTGAAAATTTCATGCGCTCAAAAATGTCGCAAAGGCATCATTTTTTTTATTGACAGAATTGTCTTTGAACCGGATAAGTCCTTAAAATCAGTCATGTAGAGAGATCAACGTTAGTGGAGGCTGTGGAGAATTTTCGTTATGATGCAAAATCTCATTCGTCATACTCGCGTCCTCGAAATCGTTGGCGATACGATTCGCGTCAAAGCGCAGGGCGCGGCTTTCGGCGAATTGGCAATGGTTGAAAACGTTACGGGGGAAACGTCGCTGGCAAAAGTGGTCGAACTGGATCGCAATCTTGTCAGTCTGCAAGTGTTTACGGGCAGCAAAGGGCTTTCAACCGAAGCCAGCGTGCGTTTTCTCGGTCATCAGCAGAAAGTCACCTATTCGGAGAACATTTTAGGCCGCGTTTTTCACGGCTCCGGCGAGCCGATGGACGATGGGCCGGATTTATCGGCGGATTCGCAGATCGAAGTCGGCGGCCCGACGGTCAATCCGATGATGCGCGTGCTGCCGAAAAAAATGGTGCAGACGAACGTGCCGATGATTGATCTGTTCAATTGCCTTGTCGAAAGCCAGAAAATTCCGATTTTTTCGATTGCCGGAGAGCCGTATAATGAATTGTTAGCCCGCATCGGGTTTCAGGCCGACGCCGACATCGTGATTTTCGGCGGGTTAGGGCTGATTTTCGATGATTATCACTTTTTCCGCGCGCAGTTCGAAGAACATGGCGTGTTTCACCGCACGGTGATGTTTGTCAATCTCGCCTCGGATCCGATTGTCGAGCGGCTTTCCGTGCCGGATATGGCGTTGGCAGTCGCGGAGAAATTCGCGGTGGAGCAGCATAAGCGCGTGCTGGTGCTGATGACTGACATGACGGCGTATGCGGACGCGATGAAGGAATTGGGCGTCGCGCTGGAACGCATTCCGGCCACGCGCGGCTACATGGGGGATTTGTACACGCAGTTGGCGCAGCGCTATGAAAAAGCCTGCGATTTCAAGGGCGCGGGGTCGGTCACGATTTTGACGGTCACGACGATGCCGGGCAACGACGTGACGCATCCCGTGCCGGATAACACCGGTTACATTACGGAAGGCCAATTTTATCTGCATGACGGCGTGATTGACCCGTTCGGCTCGCTCTCGCGCCTGAAACAGCGCGTGATCGGCAAGGTGACGCGCGAAGACCATTCGCAAATCATGAACACGATGATTCGCCTGTACGCGGGCGCAACCGACGCGCAGCGCAAGCAGGCGATGGCGTTCGAACTGTCGCCGTTCGATCTGAAATTGCTGAAATTCGGCAAATTGTTCGAATCCCGCTTCATGGATATTCGCGTGTCGCTGCCGTTCAATCAGGCGTTGGATGCCTGTTGGCAGACGCTGGCGGCATGTTTCGAGCCGCAGGAATTGCTGATGAAGCAAGCCTTGATTGACAAATATTTCCCGAAAACGCCGCCGCGCACGGCTTAACATGCTCCCCTGCCTTTTTGGAAAAGGGGCAGGGAAGGGGCGTAAGTTTTGTTATATAAATGGCTGAGGGGATATTCTTCGCCATGAAATATGATTGGAACCCCGACAAAAATGAATGGCTGAAACAGCACAGAAATATATCATTTGAACAGATTATTTTCCACCTGAGCCAAGGGGATGTATGGATGATCACGGATCATCCTAATCAACGCGATTATCCGAAGCAACGGATATACTTTGTCTGTGTTGATGACTATATTTATCTCGTTCCTCACATTATAGAGCAGGATGTCATCTTTTTAAAAACCATCATCCCAAGCCGCAAGGCTACGAGGGATTATCATAATGCACAGGAAGACGCATCATGACATACGATCAATATGATCAAGAAGAGCGGGAGATATTGGAAGCATACGAAACGGGACAATTGAGCCTGTCTCGCCCATCGGCAGAAGAGCTTGCGGCCATCAAAGCGACTGCGGAAAATACCTTTAAAAAGGACACTCGGATTACCGTTCGGGTCTATGCGCATGACTTCAAAGGCATCAAGAAGAAAGCTCTCCAATTGGGAATTCCATATCATGCGCTGATTTCAGGAATTATCCATCAGTATGTTGAAGGGGAATTAGTCCTTAAAACAGGCGCATAGGCGCGAGGCATTTTCCTCGTTGAGAGATTATGGCAACAAAATTATCGCTGACGAAAAGCGGACTGCAAACGCAGCGCAATGAATTGAAATTGTATCAAAAGCTGCTGCCGTCGCTGGAATTGAAACGGATGCAGTTGACCGCTGAACACAATAAAGCGAAGATTCGCTTGGCGGAGTTGGAGCGCGGCGCGCGGGAGTTGGCGCAGGAAATCGCCGCGCAATTGCCGATGTTAGCGGATCGGGAGATTGTCTTGACCGGCTTGATTCGCGTGGAGGACGTCAGAACGCGGCAAGAAAATGTCGTGGGCGTGAAACTTCCCGCGATTTCAGCCGAAGACATTACGTTCAGCCCGCCGCGCTATTCATTTTTAGCCAAGCCGGTTTGGGTGGATCATCTCGTGATTCGGCTGAAGCAGATGACAATCACGCAGATTGAATTGCGCGTGGCGACCGACCGGATGCGCGAATTGGAGCGGGCGGTGCGCCGCATTACGCAGCGCGTCAATCTCTTTGAAAAAATTCTCATCCCGAACGCGCAGAAAAATATCCAGCGCATTCGGATTTTTCTGGGCGACGCCGAGCGTTCCGCCGTCGTGCGGTCAAAGCTTGCGAAAGCGAAACACCGGCAAGCGCAGCACATCGAGGAACAGGACGAGGAAGGAGTGGACAAGCCATGAGCATCGTGTCGCTGGTGAAGGTGACGACGTATGGAATGATGCGAGAAAAACCGCAAGTCTTGCGCGATCTGCAAGAATTCGGCTGCCTGCATCTGATGGCGCTGAATCCGACGAAAGAGGCGGCAAAGCGCGGCGGCCCGTCGTCGGACGCCCGCGACGCCCTGCGATTTCTGCGGGACTGTCCGAATCGGCGCAAACAGGTGAAAGATCGCGCCAAATTTAACGCGGTTGAGGTGGAGCGGCGAGCCTTATGCCTGAAATCAGAGATTCGCGCGTTTGAGGACGAGCGCGATGGGATTATCGCTCAAATCGCGATTGTCAAACCTTGGGGGGACTTTACCTTTGCGCCGCTTGAGGAGATGAAGAATCTGCGTTTCTGGTTCTATCTCGTGCCGCATTATCAGATGAAACTCGTCGAAGCGACGCCGTTGATTTGGCAAGTCGTGAAACGAGACAGCCGCTTCTGTTACGTGATTGTCATTGCGGAACAAGAACCGGAAGGAATGCTGGTTCCGCGCGTCAAAATCGGCCATCAATCGTTGAGCGAGTTAGAGCGGCGCATGGAAGAGATTGACCTGAGATTAGATGATTTACAGGCCGAGCGCGCCAGTTTATCCCGATGGGCGTCGTTATATGCCAGCAATTTGACAGGCTTGGAAAATTTGGCGGCGAGGGAAGAAGCGGAGCAGCAGACATACGATGACAAAGAATTATTCGCGCTGCAAGCGTGGATGCCGGAGCGCGACATCTCTCAGTTAGAAGAATATGCGTTACAGCATCACATGGCGCTTGAGATTTGTCCCCCCGCGCCGAATGAAACGCCGCCAACCCTGCTTGAAGAACCGGCGTGGTTTGCGATGGGCAAAGATTTAACGCTCTTTTACACGACGCCGGGCTATTATCAGTGGGATCCGTCTCTCGTGGTGTTTTTTTCGTTCGCGCTCTTTTTTGCCATGATCATGGCTGATGCTGGGTATGCGTTATTGCTTGGGGGGCTGTTATTTTTTCGATGGAAGCAGTTTGCAAAGCGCGAAGGAAGCGGCAAATTTGACAATCTGCTCATCGTAATTTTTCTGATGTCGTTCATCTGGGGCGTCATGTCTGGCAGTTTGTTCGGCGCGACGCCAAAAGTGATCGCCTCCTATCAAGTGGTCAAATTGCATCAGTATGACAGCATGATGACGTTGTCCATTTTGATCGGCGTGATTCATTTAGTCATCGCAAACGCCGGGGCGTTTTGGGCTCGCCGCAATTCTCCAGAAAAATGGGCATCCGCAGGATGGGGGGGCATTATTTCCGGCGGGTTTTTTCTCTGGCTCGGTTTGAAAGGGCAAGGCAGCCTGCCCTTGAAATGGCTTGGCATTGCCCTGATGCTCTCGGGCGGCGGCTTGGCCGTGTGGTTCTCAACGATCCAGAAAGTCTGGTGGAAGCGGTTGTTAGGCGGATTGAATGCCTCAGTGCCGCGTTTATCCGGCGCATTTGGCGACACGTTAAGCTATATGCGCTTGTTTGCGCTTGGATTGGCAGGCGCCTCACTGTCTGAGACGTTTAATCAATTAAGCGCAAACCTCAAGGACATGCGTGGAATCGGCATGTTCGCGGCGGTATTGGTGCTGTTATTCGGCCATGCGCTGAATTTTGCATTGTCGTTGATGGGGGCCGTAATTCATGGGTTGCGGCTGAATTATATTGAATTTTTCAATTGGGGGATGTCTGAAGAGGGGTATCTTTTCAAGGCATTCGCCGCAAAACAGGAGAGCGCATCGTGGAAGGATTGATCTTGATGTTCGCATGGGTCGGCGTGTTTGCGCCGATGGCGCTTGGCGCTATCGGCAGCGCTATCGGATGCACCCGCGCCGGGCAGGCGGCCTGCGGGGCGATGTTAGAAACGGAAAGCGGATACGGCAAATATATCGGCGTGTCGGCCATGCCGTCGTCTCAGACCATTTACGGAATCGTTATCACGCTGACGCTCAGCCGCGTCGTCTCGAATCCGGCAAGCGCGGTCGGCGTCTTCGGCATCGGCTTGCTGGCCGGGCTGGTGCAGATGTTGAGCGCAGTGTATCAAGGCTATTGCTGCGCATCGTCTATTAACGTCTCCAAAGACAAGCCCGAAGTATTCGGCATTTCTTTAGCCCCCGCTGCGATGGCCGAGGGGTTTGCCGTGTTTGCGCTTGTCTTCGCGCTGATTTTAATCGGGATGCTGCCCGGAGGAGCGTGAACGATGGCCGACCAGAACAAAGATCTTCCAAAGGTGCAGGAGTTAATCAACCGGCTGCGCGAAGAAGGCGTGAAAGCCGCGCAGGCGCAGGCCGACCAGATGCTCAAAGAGGCGCGGGAAAAGGCGGAGCGCATCGTGGCGGAGGCGACCGCGAAAACGGAAGAGCGTCGGAAACAGACGGAAGAAGCCATCATGAAGGAAAAAAAAGACGCCGAGGAAGCCTTGAAAATTGCCGTTCGCAACGCGGAAAAGGATTTGGAAAACCGGCTGAAGCATGAATTTGAAATTCATGTCAACCGCTTGATTGCGAAGGAGATGCGGGATGAAGAATTTCTGCGCCAATTGCTGACGGCGATTGTCACGGTCACTTCCGACCGCATTCCGACCGAACCGCCGCTGCAAATTTTAGCGCCGGAAACCGTGCTGCAACAAGATAACGCCATCAAATTCACGCAAGATGGCAAAGAGCGTTTAGTCAATTTCGTCCGGTGCGGCACGACCGCCATCCTGCGCAAAGGCGTGGAATTGCTGCCGGCTTCTGACCAGCGCGGCGGAATCCAGGTGAAAATCGTTGACGAAAACGTCACGTTCGATTTTAGCCCGAATGCGCTGTCCGGCTTGATTTTAAAGCATTTGCTGCCTCGGTATCAAGCGATTGTCGAAGGCGCGGAATAGCGCGGCGAACGTGGGCGGACTTGTGCGGGAGGTCAATTAAACAACATGGGACAACACGCGTATTATACGTTGGTGGCGAGCTTGCCGCATTTGCCGCATTTTGAGCGGGCGGAGCGGCTGCCAATCAGCGAGAAACGCCTGCGGGAGCGCTTGCGCATGCTCGAAGCGGACGACATCGAAGTCGTCAGGCGCGGCGTCGAATTTTTGGCATGGCGCGATCATCCGACCGAACGCACGGACGCGGAGATGGTCAGCCGCTACCATCATTTAATGGCGATTTCGCTGCATCCGCGCTTGAAGGAATTTATTGATTTTATTATTGATCAGCGCACAATCATGGTCGCGCTGCGCCGCGTTCATCTCGGCTTGCCCTCGCCGAGACCGGGCGAAGCGTGGGGCGTCGGGCGGTGGGTGCGGCATATCGAACAGCATTGGGACGACGAGACGTTCAAACTGCGTCGAATCTATCCATGGATTCCAGAAGCGAAAACGTATCTCGCAACCGGCGACATGCTCAAGCTCGAACGGTTGCAGATGAATCTGGTCTGGACGCATGTGGAGCGGGAAACGCAGGATAATTATTTTGGCATAGAAGCCGTGTTAGCGTATCTGTTCAAATGGAATCTCGTGCGGGAATGGCTGATTCACAATACGGACGCTGCGAAAGCGCGGTTTGCGGAGTTGGTCGCGGAGGCATGGCATGAAAACAATGATGGCGTCAGATAAACCGACGGCTCGCGTCGTTACGGTGCGGGAAAGTCTCGTCACAATCGAACTGGATGCGCCGATTCGGAAAAATGAAGTGGGGTATATTTGCGTGGGGCAGGAACGCTTGATGGCGGAAGTGCTTCGCATTCGGGGCAATACGGCGGACATGCAGGTGTTTGAAGACACGCGCGGCGTCAGAGTCGGCGATTCCGTTGAAATGACCGGCAGTTTGCTCTCGGTTGCGCTCGGCCCGGGCATGTTGGGGCAAGTGTTCGACGGGCTGCAAAAGCCGTTGGCGGTGATTGCGAAAGATCACGGATTTTTCCTGCCGCGCGGCGTGGATGCGTTCCCGTTAGATCAGGCGAAAACGTGGAATTTTACCCCGCTTGTCAACACAGGGGACCGCGTGGTGGCGGGGCAGGCGCTCGGCACGGTGCAGGAAGGCGCGTTCGCGCATAAAATCATGACGCCGTTCGATGAAACCGGCGCGCTGAACGTGACGTGGATTCGGAGCGGCAGCGTGACCGTGAACGAGCCGATTGCTCGCATTCAGAATGAAAAAGGGGAAGAGCGGGTCATCACGCTGTTTCAATATTGGCCGGTGCGCCGCCCGCTTCCCGAAGGATTGATTCGGCGGCGGCAGGCGCAGCGGCTCTATCCAGGCGAGCCGTTGACGACGACGCTGCGAATTATTGACACGTTTTTCCCGATTGCGCGGGGCGGCACGGGCTGCATTCCGGGGCCGTTCGGCGCGGGCAAAACCGTGTTGCAAAGCCTGATTGCCCGCTATGCGACGATTGACATCGTGGTGATTGTCGCTTGCGGCGAGCGGGCGGGCGAAGTCGTTGAAACGATTACCGAATACCCGGAAATGAAAGACCCGAAAACCGGCGGCTCGTTGATGGATCGGACGGTGATTATCTGCAATACGTCCTCGATGCCGGTGGCAGCGCGGGAATCGTCTATTTACACTGGCATTACGATTGGCGAATATTACCGGCAAATGGGCTATCACGTGCTGGTGATCGCGGATTCGACGTCGCGGTGGGCGCAGGCGATGCGCGAAACGTCGGGGCGCATGGAAGAAATCCCCGGCGAAGAGGCGTTCCCGGCCTATCTCGATTCCTCAGTCAAGAACGTGTATGAACGCGCCGGCGTCATGAAGTGTCATGACGGCTCAATCGGCAGTTTGACGATGATCGGCACGGTCTCCCCGGCGGGCGGGAATTTTGAAGAGCCGGTCACGCAGGCGACGTTAGCGACGGTCAAAACCTTTCTCGGCCTGTCGTATGACCGCGCCTACAAACGCTATTATCCGGCAATTGACCCGTTGATTTCGTGGTCGCGCTATCTCGACCAATTGCGGAATTGGTTCAATACGAAGTTGTCGCCGGATTGGACGGCTGATGTGGAAGAAATGCAAGCCCTGCTGACGCAAGGCGATTCCATTTATCAGATGATGCAGGTCACGGGCGAAGAGGGGATTTCGGTCGAAGATTTCATCGTCTGGCAAAAGGCGATGCTGCTTGACATGGTCTATTTGCAGCAGGATGCGTTTGACGAGGTGGATATTTCCATGCCGCGCGAGCGGCAGGTTGAAAGTTTTGCCATGCTGAAACGCTTGATTAAACGGGAGTATGCGTTTTCGGAAAAAGAGGCGGCGCGCGACTTTTTCACGCGTTTGATCGGCTTGTATAAAAATTTCAATTACAGCCCCTACCAATCGCAGGAATATCAGCGTTACAAAGACGAGATTGACAAACTCGCCGGAACGCCCGTCTCGGCCTCGTAATCCGCAGCCTCAAGCTTGCTCAGCCTTGAAACGAACCCATGCCCGACACATCGAAAGCGTCGGGCATATCCATCCTGCCCATCATCAAAGGGGCAATATCGTTTGCCCCCTTCATTAAGGCGATATTCAGTTTCAATTTGTTTTCAGGGAATATCCCGCAAAGCGCGCCATATTGCCGCCCGAAGTTTGCTTTGGCGCGGGCGTCGGCCTCCGCGCAGGGCTGTGATATTCGCGGGGCGTCTGATTTTTGCGCGGGCGCGACTGCGAATGACTGCGCCCGTTGAGAATCGGCTCGGCGGGAATCGAGGGATCAGGCTCATACCCGGCAATGATCTTTTTGGGAATGGGACGCTTAATCAGGCGTTCAATGTCTGACAACAGTTGCCGCTCGTCAACGCACACCAGCGAAATGGCGGTGCCGTCGCTGCCCGCCCGTCCGGTGCGCCCGATCCGGTGCACGTAATCTTCGGAGACGTTCGGCAGTTCATAATTCACCACATGCGGCAATTGTTCGATGTCGAGGCCGCGCGCCGCAATATCCGTCGCCACCAAGACGCGCACGTCCCCCTGCTTGAAATCTGCCAACGCCTTCGTGCGCGCGCCCTGGCTTTTGTTGCCGTGAATGGCGGCGGCGCGGATGCCGTCCTGCGCAAGCTGCTCGCTGAGCCGATTCGCGCCATGTTTGGTGCGCGTGAAGACGAGCACCTGCCGCCAATTCTGCGACGAAATCAGATGGGAAAGCAATTCGCGCTTGCGGGTTCGGTCAACCGGATGCACGACCTGCTCAATGACTTCGACGGTGGCATTGCGCGGGGCAACTTCAACCAACACCGGCGAATTCAACAGGCTGTCGGCAAGGCGTTTCATCTCGTTTGAAAACGTGGCGAAAAACAGGAGATTTTGCCGTTGTTGCGGCAGCAGCGCGAGAATCTTGCGAATATCGCGGATAAAGCCCATATCCAGCATGCGGTCGGCTTCGTCCATGACGAGCATCTCGATTTTCGACAAATCCAACGTGCGTTGTTGCACGTGATCCAGCAGACGCCCCGGCGTCGCCACTAAAATATCCACGCCGCGCCGCAGCTTTTCGATCTGGGGATTGATGCTAACGCCGCCGTAAATGACGGCTGATTTCAGGGGCAGATATTTGCCGTACGCCGTCACACATTCTTCAACTTGGGCGGCAAGCTCGCGGGTTGGGGTGAGAATCAGGGCGCGAATGCGGCGTCCTTTTCCGTGAACGCATTTGCTCAGTCGTTGCAAAAGCGGCAGCGCGAATCCGGCGGTTTTGCCCGTTCCGGTCTGCGCTCCGGCCATGATGTCTTTGCCGTCGAGAATGACGGGAATTGCCTGACGCTGCACAGGGGTTGGTTGGCTGTAGCCTTGTTCGACAATGGCGCGGAGTAATTCGGTCGAGAGACCGAGAGAATGAAATGACATGCTGATATACGCTCCTTTTTGGGGAATTGAATCATGCGCGCTTGGCGCGATATGAATTCGGTTGGGTTCGATCTGTTGCGCTGTCTGGCGGTTTCACAGGGGAGTGCTCTTGACATGCGTGCAGAAATATTCTGAAAAAATAGGCTTGTTCAGAAGGCGCGATTCTTGTCAAGCAGAATATGCGATTCTTGCGTTTTTTATAAATGTCCCGCCTGAACAATCGCGATCTCGCTTATGAATGGCTGGAATTTTTTGAAAACGCCGTGCGATATTCGCGGCTGCCAAATTACAATGCCAACCGCCACACGAACCTGAAACCGCATCGTCGCTCCGTTCTTTTTCCTTGACAGAAGCGCGGTTGTCATGACATGAGCATACGCGAAGCATTGTGTCTTATGCGCCACAGTTCCTGCGTAAATTCGAGGAAAAAGATCATGAAAACAGAAATCGGCTCGTCAAAATCGAAACGCCATCCCAGTTATGGCGATCTTGCGTTGGATGATTTGAAAAAAACATTTCATCTGACGATAACGCGCCCCCTCTTGTTTGAACAGATTATTCCGCTTGAGCCGAGCCAATGGCTGCGCGACGTGTTGAAAGCCGGATTTGCCATGTCAGTCGTCAGCGAAAAAGCCCGTTCCGAATTTTTAGTCGCGCCGATTTTGCTCTGCATTCAAGAGCGGCATCAGGGGCAAATCAGCATTTATTCCGGCGTGAAATTCGATGTTGAGCCGGAACGCGGCTTGCGCGGCGTCTGCGATTTTATTTTAAGCGCAAGCCCCATGCTTCCGACGGTGCAGTCGCCCGTGTTCGTCATGGTGGAAGCCAAAAAGAACGACATCGAAGAAGGGTTGGGGCAATGCGTCGGCGAAATGATTGCGGCGCAGCTTTTCAACCAGCGCGAACAGCGCGCGCTTCCTTCGATTTACGGCTGCGTAACGACCGGCGAAAATTGGCAGTTTTTGCGACTGCGCGAGACGCTGCTGGAGATTGACGCGCAACGGTATTTTTTGGTGAACGTGCCTGACATTCTCGGCATTTTAGAGGCGATTGTCCGCGAA
>CAZCGG010000007.1:0-19282 GCA_964498135.1 uncultured Candidatus Moduliflexus sp. | reverse complement strand
TTTTTTGGTGAACGTGCCTGACATTCTCGGCATTTTAGAGGCGATTGTCCGCGAAGGCCTTGCCGCCGCGAATCTATGAGATGAACCTTTTCGCGTAAAATAAAATCGCATGATTCCAGTGTCGTTATCTCTCAAAAATTTTCTCAGCTACGGCGAGAACGTGCCGCCGCTCGATTTCACCGAATTCGACATTGCCTGCTTATCGGGCAACAACGGGCATGGCAAATCCGCGCTGCTCGACGCGATGACGTGGGCGCTCTGGGGCGAAGCCCGCAAAGCGTCCGGCGACAAATCCCCGGCGGACGGCTTGCTGCGCATCGGCGCGACCGACATGCGCGTCGAATTTGCATTCGACCTCGAAGGCGACCGCTACCGCGTGATTCGCAAATTTCAGCGCAAGCGCGGAAAATCGGCCAACTCCGCCACGCTTGAGTTTCAGGTGTTTGACGAAGCGCACAACGGCTACAAGCCGATGACGGAAAATTCTCTGCGCCAGACGCAGGAGCGCATCAACGCCACGCTGCGGATGAATTACGACACGTTCATCAATTCCGCCTTCATTCTGCAAGGCCGCGTGGATGAATTCACCCGCAAAACGCCGCACAAGCGCAAAGAAATTCTCGCCGACATCCTCGATTTGCAGCGATACGAGCAGCTTGTGGAATTAGCGAAAGCGCATCAGGGCGAGGCGAAGCTTGCGCAAAAAGTTCTGGAAGAGCGGCTGAAAATCATTGACGCGGAACTTGCGCATCAGCCCGAATACGAGCGCGAATTCGACCGGCTGACGCAGCGCATCGAAGCGGCGAACGGCGAGATTGACACGCGGGAACGCGAACGCGCGGCGTTGCAGCAGCGGCAAGCCGAATTGCTCGTCAAACAGGCGCAACTCCGGGAAAAGCAGCAGCAGCGGCAGCAGTGCGAGCGCGACGCGGCGCGGCTTATGGCGAGGCTGAAGGAATTGCAGGCGCAGATCGGCGAAAACGAGGCCATTCTCACGCATCGGGACGCGATTGTCGCGCAGGCGGCGGCGCATGACGCTCTGCAAGCGCGGCTGCGCGAATGCGACGAAAAAAAGCGGCAATTCGATGAACAGGACGCCCGGCGGCGCGCGCTGCTTCATGCGATTGCGTTCGCGGAGCAGGATGTCAAAAATCAATTAAGCGCGGCGCAAACGCAGCATGCGCAATTTCAGCAGCAGCGCGACGACATGCAGGCGTTTTTGGCGCGGCGTCAGGAAATCGAAGCGGGCTTCTGCGCCTTGCAGCAGGCGAAAGCGGCGCAACGCGATTTTGAGAATCGGCGCGGCGAGGACAGCCGCCTCGCGTTGCAGATGAAGGATGTTCAGGCGCGGATTGATCAAGAAAACATCAGGCTGGCGACTGAGTTGAAAGAGGTGGAGCGCGAATGCGCCAAATTGGGCGGCGTGGCAGGGCAATTGCCGCAGCGCGAGCAGGAATTGGCGCGATGCCGGGAACAAGCGGCGGCCTGTGACGCGCTCAAGCAGCGCCAGACGCAGACGAGCGAGGCCGGAACGCTGTGCGCGGCGCGGGAAAAAGCCCTTGTTGACGAGCGGCGGCGTTTGGCGGACGCGCTGAATGAGCTTGCCGAAAAAATCGAGTTGCTGAAACGCAGCGACGCGCCGCAATGCCCGTTGTGCGCCTCGCTCCTCGATCCCCAGAAGCGCGGCGAGATTGGCACCCATTTTCAGCAGGAAATGCAGGCGCTTCAGGCGAAACAGGCGCAAGCCGAGCAGGAGCGGCAGGCAGCGTCGGCGCGGCTGGACGCGCTGCGCGCTGAATACAAGCAGATCGGTCAGCAGATTGCCGCGCTGGAGAAATCGTCAGATCGCTTGTTTCAGGCCGAACAAGCGCGTCGCGAAAGCCTTGAAGCCGTCGGCGCGCTTGAGGAACGTCGGCGCGAGGTTGAGCGGCGGCGCGCGCAGCTTGATGGCGGCGATTTTGCGCCGGACGCCCGCCGCGAGTGGCAGGAACTTTCCGCGCAGCGCGCCGCCGTCGGCTATAATCAGGACGAACACCGCCGCGTCAGCCTGCGCGCGCAGGACTTGGAACGCTTTAATGACGAGCATCTCCGGTTAGCGCATGCGCTGGAGCAGGAGCGGACGCTTGCGGCGCGATTTCCAGAGCTTGCCGCGAAAATCGCTGAACTGAGCGCGCGGCTCGCGCAACGGCAATTTGCGCAAGCCGAGCAAGCAGAAATCGAGGAAATCGCCCGAAACATCGAGCGCATCGGGTATGATGCGGCGGCGCATTCAACCATCCGGCGCGACGTGGAGTGCTTGGCATTTGCGCCCGCGCGGAAAGCGGAATTGGATCAGGCGGACACCCGGCTGGCCGGATTGCGGCAGGCGTTCGAGGAACGGCAGGCCGAACAGGGGGCGAACATTGAGCAGACGGCGCGGCTTGACGAAGATATTCGCGGATTGGAACAGGATGCCGCCGCGTTTGAATCAGTCGAATCCGCCCTGAAACAGGCGGCAAACGCGCTGCACGCCTTGCGCTTGGAGCGCGATCAGGCCATTCAGCAGCGCGGCACGGCGGAGCATCAATACGCGCAATGCCAGCAATTACGCCTTGAACAGGCGCAGAAGCAGCAGGAAAAATCGCGCGTGGACGCCGACGAAACCATTTACGGCGATCTTGTCCGCATTTTCGGAAAAGACGGGATGCAGGCGCATTTGATTGCCAACGCCATCCCGGAAATCGAGGATGAAGCGAACGCCATTTTGTCGCGCCTGACGCAGAATCGGACGCAAATCGCCATCGAGCCGCTGCGCGATTTGCAGAGCGGCAAAACCAAAGAGACGCTCGACATCAAAATCAGCGATGAAATGGGGACGCGCAGTTACGAGATGTATAGCGGCGGCGAGGCGTTCCGCGTGGATTTTGCGATTCGGATCGCGCTCTCGAAATTGCTGGCGAATCGGGCGGGAACGAAGCTGAAAACGCTGGTGATTGACGAAGGCTTCGGGACGCAGGACGCGCAGGCGCTGGAGCAATTGGTTGAGGCGATTAAGGCGATTCGCGGTGATTTCGAGAAAATTCTGGTCATCACGCATTTGGAAACGCTGAAAGACGTTTTTCCGGTTAGAATTGAAGTCGTCAAGCTGCCTGATATTGGCTCACAGTTTCAGGTGGTTCGGTAATTTGAGTTTGATTTTGTCAGCCACAGATTGACACAGATTTTCACGAATTTATGTCAGACGCGCATAAAAAACCTGCGCAAATCCGTGTCAATCTGTGGCAAAAAATGAGGAGGATGAATGTTTCCGAGTGTCAATGAGCAAATGGATGTGATTAAGCGCGGCGTGGTTGATTTGCTGCCGGAAGAGGAGTTGGTCAAAAAAATCGAGCGTTCGCTCAAAACCAACACGCCGTTGATTGCGAAATTGGGCTGCGATCCGAGCCGCCCGGATTTGCATTTGGGACATACGGTCGTGCTGCGGAAATTGCGACAATTTCAGGATTTAGGGCATCAAATTATCCTGATTGTCGGCGATTTTACGGGCATGATCGGCGATCCGTCGGGCAAGAGCGAAACGCGCCCGGCCTTGACGATGGAAGAGACGCGGCGCAACGGGCAATCGTATTACGATCAGGCATCGAAAGTGCTTGATCCAGCGCGGGCGAGAATCTGCTACAATTCCGAATGGCTCGGCAAGATGAGCTTCTCGGACGTGATTAAGCTTGCCAGCAAATACACGGTCGCCCGCATGCTGGAGCGCGACGAATTTGAAAAACGCTACAAAAGCGGCGAGCCGATCAGCGTTCACGAATTTCTCTATCCGTTGGCGCAAGCGATGGATTCAGTGGCGATTCATGCCGACATCGAACTCGGCGGCACGGATCAGCGTTTCAATCTGCTGGTCGGGCGCGACGTGCAGCGCGAATACGGGCAAGAGCCGCAGGCGATTCTGACGATGCCGCTCTTAGTTGGGCTGGACGGCAAGCAGAAAATGAGCAAATCGCTCGATAATTACATCGGCATCTCCGAATCGGCCAATCAGATTTACGGCAAAACGCTTTCGATTCCTGACGCGCTGATTTACGAATATTTTGAATTGGCGACCGCTATGACGAAAGCGGAGTTGGCGCAAATCAAGGCGGAGTTGGCGAATCCGGCGAATAATCCGCGCGACCTGAAACGCCGCTTGGCGCGGGAACTCGTGACGCTGTATCATTCCGCCGAAGACGCGCTGAACGCGGAGCAGGAATTTGATCGCGTCTTTGTGAAACATGACGTGCCTGACGATCTTCAGGATTTCACGCCGCAAACAGACGCGGCCGCGCTGTGGATTGTCAAATTGATTGTCGAAAGCGGCCTTGCGCCTAGCAACGGCGAAGCGCGGCGGTTAATCAAAGAGGGCGCGGTCAGTCTTGACGGCGAAAAGGTGACGAACGCGGACGCGGAAATTTCGCTTGACGCGCCGAAAGTCTTGAAAGTCGGGAAACGCCGGTTCATCCGAATCGCGCCGAAACAATTATAAACAGATAGAACGCAAACGACGCAAGAGGCGCAATTTATCAGCGTCTCTTGCGCCGGTTGCGTCGTTTGCGTTAAATGAAAGGACATGCTATGCGCGCGCTTGTGACGGGCGGGGCAGGATTTTTGGGGTCGCATCTCTGCGAATATTTGCTGGCAAAAGGGATGAAAGTGGTGTGCATGGATAATTTGCTCACCGGCGATATTGCGAATATCGCGCACATTCATCATGAAAATTTTCTGTTTATCAATCACGATGTGACGAATTACATCTATCTTGACGGCGATCTGGATTTTATTTTACATTTTGCCAGCCCCGCGAGTCCGATTGATTATTTAGAATTGCCGATCCAGACGATGAAAGTCGGCTCGTTGGGGACGCATAAAGCCCTCGGATTGGCGAAAGCGAAGAACGCGGTCTTTCTGCTCGCCTCAACGTCGGAAGTGTACGGCGATCCGTTGATTCACCCGCAAAGAGAGGAATATTGGGGAAACGTCAACCCCATCGGGCCGCGCGGCGTCTATGACGAGGCGAAACGCTTTGCCGAGGCGCTGACGATGGCGTATCATCGCTATCACGGCGTGGAGACGCGCATCGTGCGGATTTTCAATACCTTCGGCCCGCGCATGCGGATGCATGACGGGCGCGTCGTGCCGACGATGCTGCGGCAGGCGATTCTTGGCGAGCCGCTCACGATTTTCGGCGACGGATCTCAAACCAGAAGCTTTTGTTACGTGTCTGATCTGATTGAGGGCATTTACCGCTTGATGATGTCGAAATGCGCGGATCCGGTGAATATCGGCAACCCGCGCGAAATGTCCATTTTGCAATTTGCGGAAAAAATCAAAGCCATTACCGGCACGAAGAGCGAAATCGTTTTTCAGCCCTTGCCGGTGGACGATCCGAAGGTGCGGCAGCCCGATATTCACAAAGCCCGAACGCTGTTGGGGTGGGAGCCGGTCGTGCCGATGGAAGATGGCTTACAAAAAACGTTTGCGTGGATGCAACGCCGCATCGCGCAGATTACGGAGCAAAAAGCAGGGCGCGTTTGACGCTCAGCCACCCGGTAGAGACGCTGGGCGGCGTCTCTACGCTCTCGCATCGCCATGTCGCAAGAAACCAATACGATCATTCGCCACTTACAGCAATATTCGCCTTCGAAAATGGCCGGAGCGGTGAAAACCTTTCCGATGCGAGACTTGCTCAAAAACAGCCAGATTCTTCAAGAAACGCTGCAAATCGGCTCTGATGACGGGAATGCCCGTCACGTTGAGCTTGAAAACGCCTACCAGAAATTGCAATCCGTGATTGCGAAGCGCATGGAAGCGGCGCAAAAGCTGATTGCCAAATTCTCGACCGCCGCGCCCGAAGTCATTGCGCTGAGCAATTCGGTGTTTTCCCTCGTGCCGTCGCGGGATTTGCTGGAAGATGTCAAAACCGCGTACCTCAATTCCGGTCAGCTTGTCAAAAGCCTGACCTCCGCCAGCGCGAATATTTTAGAAGCGGTCAACATAGAGATTCAGCAGCGATTTTACGACAGCACGCCGGAACTCATCGCGGTGAATTATTCCGGCACGGAGTTGGACGCCTACCGCAAACTGCTGAAAAGCCTGTTGGCGTATATCGAAGTTGATACCGACATTTTCAAGGTGTATAGCAGAATTATCCGCAACGTGATTGACGGTAGCCGCATTTATGAGGCGGAGATCAATCAGTCGCGCTCGCTCTGCGAGTTGGTGTTTAGCACGGATCCGCCCGATTTTGAAGGGGTGTTCAATGAGCATACGGTCAACGATTTGGAAACGCATCAAGCCATGCTTCAATCCACGCTGAATATTTTGCGCAAAGATTTCACCGGGCGGCAGCGCATTCTGGAATTCAGCGCGCAATGCCAGCAAGTGCTGCACGCGCTCTCCAAGCATTTCGCGCACCGCAAATTTCAAATGCGCAAGGCGTCGCGCGTCTTGCAGTTGTCGCATTACATGTCGTTTCTCAGCATCGAACACGTGGCGGAAAATTCCGCGACCAGCCTGATGCTTTGCCGGATGTTATTTGAAGAAACGCGGAAATTTTTGCAGACGCAGCAAGCGCATTTGGACGTGACGCTGAATGTCAAAAGCCTTGAAGAAGCCGACCAAAAGGTTGAAGAAGGTCTGCGTTACCGCCAATTCGCCATCGGCCAGCTGCTTCAGGAAATTTCGAATTTAGCCCCGGAAGATTTGGAAATGGTTTCGGAAAAACGGTTAGGCGACAATAATTTGCTGCTGCAAGAAGTGCAGCATTTAGTCGAAGATTATCTCCGGCGCGCGCCGTCGTCCGCCGATGAGCGGATTCTCCGCCTGTCGCAGCAATTGCGCGAGACGATTCAGAAACTGCATGACGCGATTCTGCGCAGCAAGAAAACGCCGTCGGCGCATTTCATCAATGCGCCGACATGGGAATTTGACGACCATCTGCCGAATTTGAGCAAGTTTTATGATAAGGAGATGTTCGATCTGATCCGCAAAGCGATGAAAACCGGCAGCTCGCCTGTGACTGGCAACGAGATGCCGGAGAAACCGGGCGAGATTGAAAAGCTTTTTACGATTCCCCTGCCGCAACTGCTTGCCTATATTCAGTCTTTCCTTTCGATTGCCCGGCGGTAATGCGCCCGTCAGTGATATTATACATGCAAGACTACGCCGCCTTACATCATCGCTTCCGGCCGGACAAATCGGTCAAATTCTTCCTCTGCCCCATCCCCTGATTTGTCTGAAATTCTTGTTGAACCTGTGAAATATGCTTATAATCGCTAAAGGCCATATCGCTCACCTTCTTTGTTCAGCAGCCAGATGCCCTGTCAATAATACTTTCAATACATCATCATACACCTCTTCGTCAATCATTAACTGTCAATATCTTTCTTTCTTAAACAGGACTTACGCAAAAATACTTGGATGGCTTGATTTTCGGGAAGATCATGTTTCGACTTCGCTCAACATGACGCGCCGAATCTTCCGTCATCCTGAGCAAAGTCGAAGGATGTCTTCAACAATTTTGCGTAAGTCCTATTAAATTTATCTTCATTGATACAAAAGACGCCGAACCACGCGGTTCACCTGCGAGCGGCTTTCTCGAAGTCGGGTGCAACCGCGTCGTGAGGCGGCGCGGCTGTATGCGTCCGCTTCACAAAGAATTATACAGGTCAGCAGAACTTGACAAGTATGAAGTTCTGCTGACCTTAAAATGTTACTTTCCCCGTTTCGTCCTGCGCCTATCTACGGTTTCACCGTAAATTCCCGCACCGCAAGCACTTCATCCTTATTCTCAGTCGTCACGATCACTTTCCATTGTCCCACGCCTTCCTTCGCCGTCAATTTTTTCTGGCTCCACGAACGCATCGAAGCATAGCGGAGTCTGAGCGTCACGGTATCCACAAGCTTGCCGTTGAGGTAGTAATAATGTTTGGCGGTCACCGGCGTTTTCGCATTCGAAACCTTCATCCACGTATAAATTTTTTTGGTTTTTTTGAACGAAAATTCATCGCCGGAGTTCGAGGCGTTGCGGTTCGAAATCTTCGAACAGACCTTCACTTGTAGCAATTTCATGCCGTTTGAGGCGGTGACGGGAAGTTTCGAGGGCAATTTCTCCTCGTCCGGCTGCGCGGCTGGCGAGGAAGCGTCATTTTCTGGATCGCCGCCTTCGCCGTCCTGCGCGTCAGTTTCAGATTCGTCATTGTCCGACTTCATCTCGTCTGCGGCGGCGTTTGGGGTGGGCGAAACGAGCGATGTTGGCGTCGGCGTCGCATCCGCCGTAAGCGCGGCGGATGCGTCCTGCGGCGAATCGGTCGGCGTAGCTGTCGGGGCAGCTTCATTGGGCGGGGTGAGCGTGGCGTCCGCGTCCGGCGTGACCGTCGCGGCTGGGGCTGGCGTCGGCGTGGCATCCACGCGAATTGGAAGCGCGGCGCTGGCTGCCGGCCCCGCAAGACGTTCTCCACTATCGCTGTCACCGCCGCCGCATCCCACAAGGCTCACGCACAACAGGATCAGAACGATCCAACATCCGGGCTGCTGAAAAAACGCATGAAATGAGTTCATAAGCATTGCATCCTTTGCGTCTCACGATTCCTTCCGTACCGCCCGCTTGCGCGAAGGCGGTCACGCCGCGATATGGATGCCGAGCGGGGAAATATGGCGCGGCGTTTCCGGCTGAATCGTTCTGAGACGAGAGAAAAAGATTGAATAATTGCTGAAAATTTTAGACATCATCGCATAGAAAAAGTTCTCACAAAATAAATCATTTATAGGATAATTCAAGGATGCTGTCAAGAAATAAATGGGGATTGTAAACCCCATGCGCCTCGCGTGAGAAAGCAAATCCCTTAAAAAGTGGAAAATTAAATGAACTTGTCAACCTAAAATTTCTTGCGATGGTACAACCGGTCGCATAGAAATCCGGGAAACGCATGGGGATTGGCTCTATCAGGAACGGGAAAAATGTCGCGAAGCGGACGATGGCGAGCAATCAAGATTTTTGAGCGCAATCATAACGCAATTTTAGGTATTTCTGGTAGGTGTAATCATAGGCGTATCGCCCCAACATCAGGCCGATCCAGCCATCGCGCCAGCCGCCTTTCAGCAGATACCAGCGCGCCCACGCAAACGCCGGATGCAGCAGAATGTCCGCCCATTTCCCGGTTTTCCCGCGTTCGCGCATGTCGCGGGCGGCTAGCGTCGTGTAAAGGTGAAGTTTCGCGTACAGTTCCTCAATCGTGTCAACGGAATAATGAAACACCGTGCCGCCGATGAGCGCGGCGGGCGTTGATGTCGCGCCGGTCGGCGTTTCATGCACCATGCGCCCGCCGTCCCGAAACGTGACGCGATCCCGGCGAAAGAGCCGCGCCGGATGATCAGGGCTGACGATTGGATAAAAGGCGTGAATTTCCTGCCCTAACACGAACCAGCGGCGCGTGATTTTAAAGATGTCCGGCGCGGCCTCGCCGACGCGGAAATCACGCGCTTTCAACTCGGCAATCGCCCGCGCAAAGGCGTCGTCCGGCGCTTCATCCGAATCAAGGCTCAACACCCAATCATAGCGGCATGCGTCAAGGGCGAACCGCCGTTGATCGCGGAAATTATCGAACGGGCGGACAATCAGCCGCGCCCCGAACTGCGCAGCAATTTCCGCCGTGCGATCCGTGCTGCCGGAATCCACAATCACCACATCGTCAAGCGTGTCGCGCATCGGCGCAAGCGTCCGCGCAAGATAGCGTTCGCTATTTTTCGTTAAAATATAACAAGAGAGAGGCATCATTTTTTAGAGCGCATCCAGAAAGAAGAAATTGGTTGTTTCTGCTATTTATGGGTAAACTCTTACAAAGAAGAGCCATATATTGCGTCAATCCTCACGTCTTTGAATCACGCCGCACTCGCTTCTTAGCGGATGCGCCGCACAACGACTAACGACATGTCATCGTCGCGCCGATTCTCGCACCAAGCGAGCGTGTCGGCCAGGACGGCATCGCGCAGGGTTTCAACCGCTTCTTCGGCGTGACGTTGCACAATGTTTAACAATCCCGGCACGTCCAACATTTTTTTCTGCGGATTCCACGTTTCCGTCAAGCCGTCGGTGTAGAGCAGCAGCGTGTCGCCGACATCGAGCGTGAATGTCGCGTTCATCGTGGCATGGTTAATATCAGGAATGAAATTCAAAAACACGCCGTCCGTGTCAATTAATTCGCACGTCTGCGTGGCGCGCCGGTACACAATCAGGTCAAGATGCGCTCCGGCGTGGGTAAATCGCCCGCTCCCCTCATATTTCAGCGTCGTAAACGTCATGAAGTGATCGACCTGCAAGCGATCATGGACGGACTGATACAGGACGCGGTTGAGCGTTTCGATGACATCTTTCGGCGTCAGCAGCATCTGCGTCGTAATGGTCGCATGAATCGTCTGCGCAATCAGCATGACGAGGCCGGGCGTCATGCCATGCCCCGACACGTCGCCAATCGCGAGCCAGAGCGTGCCGTCTTTGCCGATCAGCACGTCGTAATAATCGCCGCCAACCTCGGCTGCGGGCAGCATTGCCGCCGCGATCTCGAAATCGGGATGAACATTCTCGCTTAAATGCGGCAGCAGGGAGGTTTGGATGCGGCAGGCCAATTCCATCTCCGCTTTCATGTGGAGATTTTCGTCTTTCAATTGGTTATTTAAGGCCAAAATTTTGGCTTCGGCGCATTTCAACGGCGTAATGTCACGAGAAATGCCGAATGTGCCGATGATGACGCCGTATTCGTCACGCAACGGCATTTTCGTGGTCAACATCCAGATGCCATTACCATCGTTTTCTTCCAGACCGATCACGGGCTGCCCGGTCCGAATGATCTCCTGTTCCTGATCATATTTGGCCTGCGCTTGATCTTTCGGGAAGAAATCGAAATCCGATTTGCCGATTAATTCGGCGGGATCGCTGACGCCAACCCCCATGGCGGTCGCCTTGTTGGTATGAGTAAAGCGGCTGTCGCAATCTTTGAAATAGATGCTGTCCGGGACGCTCGCCATAAAGGTATCGAGAATGTATTTCTGTCGGGCGATTTCCGCCGTCCGTTCCTGCACGCGCTGTTCCAATTCATTGTTGAGTTGCCGCAAAGCGGCTTGCGCTTCGCGGACGTTGTTGACCATGCTCTGCAACGCCGTGAGCAGTTGCCCGGTTTCATCAGACGAATGCCTGCCAAATTGCAAATTCAGATTGCCCTGCGCCACGTCATGCGCCACGTTGGCGGCCTGCCGTAAGTTCGTGGTCAGATTGCGGATAAACGCGAACGTGATGAGGAGGGAAAGACTGACAATCGCCATCGCCCCTATTAAAATGGAGCGGCGGGTCGCTTGGCTCTTTGCGGTTATCATGTGCGCCTGCGTGAGCAGACGGGCTGCGATGGCATTGACGTGATCAAGATTTATCACGACTTGCAGCCGCCCTATCGGATCGCCTTGATTTTCGAACGGAAACGAATAGACGAGATGCACGGCGATAACTTCGAAAAATGGGCGATCTAAGGGAATGGCAAAGCGTTCTGTTTCCGGCAGCGGCTGGCCGATGGCTTGCGACGTGACTAAATCATCAAAAGGGGTGCCGTCGGCCAAAATCAATCCCTGATTGTCCAAAAAATACGCGGACTGCACGGCGTTATATTGTTTGAGACTTACGAGTATTTTGGTTAATTTCGATGGATTTGGGCCTAACATCGGTTCGTAGGCGCTCGCGCGTGTCGTCTCCATCAATTGAAAGATGCTATCCTTATATACCTGCTGCACAGATGACGAGGAGCGTTTGATCTCTTGCCCGAATTGTTCGATAATATCGGACATCTCTACATAAAAAGCGGCGAAGGCGACGATAAACAACAAGGTCAGCAAAAGGGGGCTGATAATAATTTTTTGCGAAATGGTCATAGGATGCCTATGTTGAAAAAACAATGAGGATTATTTCACGAGACGGTGAAAAAATCCTCATGCACACGCGGATGTTCGAAAGAAACGCTTGAAGCATGTATCTATTTGATGGTGAGGGCATCGCGCACAGTCGTGGTCATGGTTTCAACCGGATCGCCGTCGAATTCAGTAAATCCGGACAATTTCGCCTGTTGCAGAGCCTCCTGCGCGGCAGGGTCAGTGTTCATCTGCAACAAGACCTTTTTTAAGGCCTCAACCTCCGCGCCTTTTCGAACCAGAACCACTAAACGCGGCACATAGGGCGATTCCGCGAGAATGCGAAATTTTTCAACATCAGGATGGCCTTCCAAAAAGCCTTTTTGGATGCCGCCCGCTTGCGCTCGTTTGCCCTCTTTGACCTGCGCGACCGTATTCACGTCCGCTTCGGTGAAATAATATGCCACTTTTCCCGAAACAGGTGTCGGCGATTGCTCTAAGACAAGGCCAGCCTTTTGGATTACGTTTTTTGGCAAGACGCACGAAGAGGTCGAAAATTCCGATTCGAAGGCGACAACTTGCCCTTGCAGATCAGCCAACGTCTGAATCGGCGATTCTTTGTTCACGAAAATCACCGAATTATATTCTTTCACGCCCCCTTTCATGGCGATCAGGAGCGGCACGGCCCCGGCCTCATCCATTAACTGCAACGCATTGCTGGGTGTAATCGAAATCACATCGAATTTTCCCTGCCGAAAATTCTCGATGGCTTCAGTCGGGGTTGGGTAAACCAAAAATTTCCCCATATCGAGTCCCTGCGCTTTCAGATACGCCATCAACGGGGTATAGCGCTCAAGAATCAAGGCGGGGTCAGTGCTAATATCCGCCATGTTCAACTTATCCGCAGCCCATCCCGGCGACAATATTCCGCCACCCAATCCGATGCCACAGATTGCAAGCGCGACATACCCTATCATCTGTTTGATATAATGCATACACGGCCTCCGATGAAATATGTTTCAGAGTTCTTCACGAAAACAACATCGTTCTTTTCATCATGGAAAGCAAACAGTTGTCAAGAAATTTTTGGGGAAACCTTGACCCATTATGAATGGGAAAAGCTGTCAGGCGCGTTCAGCGGGGCTGACCGCGTTGGGCTGCGGCGCGACGACGACCCGATTCCGGCCCTGCTCTTTCGCCGCATAGAGGGCTTTATCCGCCGCCGTAATCACGTCCGTGATCTCCTGTCCATGCTCAGGAAAGGCCGCTACGCCCATCGAAATGGTCAGCGAAAAATGATGCTGCTGGTAGCGGATCGTCAAATTTCCGACATGCTGCCAAATCTGATCGGCGCGCGTGATGGCGGTGGGCAAGGACGTTCGAGATAAAATCAGCATGAATTCCTCCCCGCCGTACCGGCAGGCAATGTCTTCGCTGCGCGCGTGATGCGTGAGGCATTGCCCCAACGCTCGCAGCACCGCGTCCCCGGCTTCATGGCCGTAGGTGTCGTTGAACCGCTTGAAATGATCAATATCCAGCATGATAATCGCCACCGTCTGCCCATCCTGCAACTGCTGCCGCTGCCGCTCCAGCGCGCTTTCCATATAGCGCCGGTTATACAAGCCGGTCAGCGCGTCCCGAATGGATTCAAGACGCAGCCGTTCGCGCAGTTGCAAATTGGAAAGTGAGAGCGCGTATTGCGCCACGATTCGCGCCATGAGCGTTTGCCGTTCCGCTAAATTGAATTCCTGATGCGTGTGCGCGGAAATTAAGGCCAACACGCCGATATGCTGCCCATGTATGCGAATCGGCATGCAGACGCAGGTATGCTCATCGTCCATTTTATTATAACAGCAAGCATGTACGGCGTCTTCGGGGGTATCGAGAAACTCGCTATTTTGCGCAAACATAGGGCAATCGTCGGTGCGGCACGGCGCGCCATGCTCAGGGAACGCGCCCCACGACGACATCAGCGTCAATTGTTGATGCTCGCGCTGAAACAGCAGCAGTCCGCCGCCGTCGTTCGGGAAAAATTGCTGGCAGGTCTGCGCGAACACCGCATGCGTTTCCTGCTCCGTCTGGCACGATTGCAGCCGCTCGTACATCTGGTTGAGCAGTTCCAATTCGCCGGTATAGCGGCGGAGTTGCTCCTGCGTCCGCTTCTGTTCCGTAATATCTCGGCCGATGCCGACGATGCCGACAATCTTCCCCGAATGATCTCGAAACGGAATTTTGCTCGTCAGAATCCATTCCATTTTGCCCGAATTTCGGTTGAGCACCTGCTCTTCTTTATGCAGCATCGGGGCGCCGGTTTGGAGAATCTGCTGTTCATCCTGATAAAAGATTTGCGCGGCCTCCGGCGAATGAATATCGAAATCGTTTTTCCCAATCAAGGCGCTTGCGTCCTTGACGCCGATAATGTTTGCGGTCGCCGGGTTTGCCATGAGAAATTGGCTTTGCGTGTTCTTGATGTAAATGCTGTCGGGAAGATGATTGAGCAGCGTTCGCAGCAGATTCCGCTCTTGCGCCAACAAGGTTTCCGTCCGTTGGCGTTCGTCAATTTCCACCGCAAGCTGGTCGTTGGCCAGCATCAACGCTTCCGTGCGCTCTTCGACGCGCCGCTCCAAATCGCTGTTGATCTGTTCCAAGCGTTCATAGAGCCGCGCGTTTTCAATCGCAATGACGGCCTGCGTCGCCAGCATTTCCAGCAATTGGAGATGCGATTCGTTAAACGCTTGGCGCGTCGTTTTGCTATGCACGTCCAGCGTTCCGATGATGTTGTCGCCGATCCGCAGCGGAACGCTGATGCAGGCCAACAATCCCTCCTGCTCCGCCGCCGGATTGCGAAAGCGCGAATCATTCGGCAGATCGTTGACCACTAAGGGCGTTCCCGTTTGCGCGACGCGCCCCGCAATGTTTTCGCCGACTAAATCGCGCGTGCCTTGCTCGGTCTTCCGGCTCAAGCCATGCGCCCCTTTAATGCGCAGCGTCTGGCCGTCCTCATCGAGCAGGAGAATCGCGCCGGCATCCGAGCCTAATAATTCGGCGGCACTGCGGCTGATGCGGTTCAGCACTTCATCGAAATTCAGGGACGCCGTGATGGTATGGCCGATTTCATACAGCGTGGCTAATTGCTGATAAACTTTGACGAGTTCGGCGTTTTGCGCCTCAACTTGCACTTCTAATTGCTTAAACGGCGCGGACGTTCGGACGCGCTGAAGATGCCGCCGGTACAGAAGAAAGCCGAGTCCGCCGCCAAACAGGACGCACCATGGCAGGCTTTTGTTAATCACCGGCATCTCTAAAAAGAATTCCTGCAACGCGACTAATGACACGCAAATCGCCGTGCCTGTCAAAAAAGACACAATGTCTCCGAAAAATTGCCGCCGCTTGAACATGGCCGGGTATCGTCCTTTCAAGGCTGAAAACATGGTTGCGCCATTTCATATACTCATGCAATCACTGCAAACCTATGAAGGATTGTCAAAGGAAAAATGTGTCATTGTTAACAAGTTCGCGGCGCGAGAAATTTGGTTTCTTCAAAAAACTGCATTTCTCGCGCCAAGCCGCCAAGAAAACATGTTGGGGGAGGAACGTTGTCAGATACCTTAGAGGGTTAATGGCATCCTGTAAATGATGCGTTGTCGCCCTTCGACTCCGCTCAGGGTGACGGTCATGGTGAGCGGAGTCGAACCATGCTTGCCGCATCATTTACAATTATATCATTACCCAAAATTTTTTTGGCGATTATTTTTTTATACATTTTTCTTGACAATTCTTGCATATTTGCGCATATTGCCAAATATGCAACGAACGACAATGAACAACGCTGATACGAAAGCCATTTATGAATTGCGGGCGCAGGTGGTGAAAGCGTTAGCCCACCCAACGCGCCTGTTTATCGTGGATGAATTGGCGAAAGGCGAGCAGTGCGTCTGCGACTTGACCGCGATGATTGGCGCGGACACTTCGACGGTCTCCAAGCATCTTTCCGTACTGAAACAGGCTGGCATTGTGAAAGATGAAAAGCGGGGAACAACCGTCTTTTATCAATTGCGCGTGCCGTGCATTCTGAATTTTTTCGGCTGCATCGAAGTTGTCATTCAGTCAACGACGCAGGAACGAATGCGCCTGTTGACGCCGTAGTGAGCGGCAAATTTTTTTATCGGCATTGTTGGCAATTTCGCCAAATATGAACGGATTATAAAAGACTTCAAACGTCTTCAAGACGTTTGAAGTCTTCCCTTCATCGGGAGGAAAACAATGGAATGGAAAAATGAATGGAAAGCGCTGCTCGTGATTGTGACGTTATTTCTCATCAGTTTTTACCTGCCGGTCGGCCAGCCGCGTTTCGATCAGGCGATGTTTGAGGCGCTGCATCTGCTGAAATCGTACGCCCGCGAACATGTGCTGCTCTGTCTTGTTCCGGCCTTTTTCATCGCGGGCGCCATCGGCGTCTTCGTCAGTCAAGCGTCCGTCATGAAATATCTTGGCGCGGGCGCGAACAAAATTTTGGCGTATGGCGTCGCGTCGGTGTCCGGCTCGATTTTAGCGGTCTGTTCCTGCACCGTGCTGCCGCTCTTTGCCGGAATTTACCGCATGGGCGCGGGGCTTGGCCCGGCGACGGCCTTTCTCTACTCCGGCCCCGCGATCAATGTGCTGGCAATCATCATGACCGCCCGCATTCTCGGCCTGAGTTTAGGAATTGCGCGCGGCGTCGGCGCAGTGCTGTTTAGTATCATCATCGGCCTGCTGATGCACCTGATTTTCCGCGACGAAGAGGCGGCGAAAGCGCAAGCGCAGATGGTCATGCCGGAACACCACGAAACGCGCCCGCTCGCGCACACCGTGCTCTTTTTCGCAACAATGGTGGCGATTTTAGTCTTTGCAAATTGGAGCAAGCCGGAAGCGCAGACCGGCGCGTGGCATCTCATCTTTGCGTGGAAATGGGTGATTACAGGCGCGTTCGGGCTGGCGCTTGCGCTGATTGTCACGCGCTGGTTCAAGGTGGCGGCATGGAAAATCGGCATTGTCGCGGCCGTGACCGTCATCGCCGCGCTGCTCGCCCGCGAAAATCCGGTGATTCCGTTCACCATTGCCGTTCTCGGTTTATCCGCGATGATCAGCACGGACGCGGGCGAATCCGGCGAATGGTTCGCGGCGTCGTGGAGTTTTGCCAAGCAGATTTTGCCGCTCTTGCTCGCGGGCATCCTGATTTCCGGCGCGCTGCTTGGCAGACCAGGGCATGAAGGGCTGATTCCGTCGCGCTGGATCAGCGGCTTGGTCGGCGGCAATTCGATTTGGGCGAACCTGTTCGCCTCAGTGGTCGGCGCGTTCATGTATTTCGCCACGCTGACCGAAGTGCCGATTGTGCAGGGACTCATCAATAGCGGCATGGGCAAAGGGCCGGCGCTCGCCTTGCTGCTGGCCGGGCCGGCGCTCTCGCTCCCCAGCATGTTAGTCATTCGCAGCATCATGGGAACGAAAAAGGCCGTCGCGTATATTGCGTTAGTGATTGTCATGGCGACGCTCAGCGGCTTGATTTACGGAGCAATCGCATGATTTACGATTCCCCTCCCAAGAGGGGAATGAACAACAGAGGACACTTCACAAGGAGAAAAATATGAGAACCAAAAGTATCGGATTTATCGGCGGGGGGCGCATTACGCGCATTATGTTGGAAGGTTGGCAAAAGAAGGGCTTCGTTCCGGCGGTCACGGTCAGCGACGCGAATCAGCAGGTGTTGGACGCGCTGAAACAAAAATTTCCCAAAATCACCTGCGTGTTAGGCGATAACGCGCAACCGGCCGCGAGCGACATTGTTTTTCTTGCGTTGCATCCGCCGGTCATGAAAGATGGCCTGCAAGTCGTCGCCGCTGCGTTGAAGCCGACCGCCGTGCTGGTTTCGCTTGCGCCGAAATTTTCGATGGCCGCGCTTTCGAACCTGTTGGGCGGATTTCAGCGCATCGTCCGCATGATTCCGAACGCGCCATCCATCGTGAATCGCGGCTATAATCCGACCGTGTTTTCGCCTGCGATTTCGGCGGCGGACAGGGCGGAATTGAGCGACATGTTCGCGCTGCTCGGCGCGTTCCCTGAAGCGCCGGAAGCGACGCTGGAAGCCTACGCCATCACGACCGCGATGGGGCCGACCTATTTTTGGCCGCAATTGAACACGCTGCGCGAATTGGCGGTCTCGTTCGGCATCTCCGAAGCGGCGGCCAAAGAAGGCGTTCGGCAGATGATGGAAGGCGCGCTCGCCACGATGTTCGATACGGATTTGACGTTCGAAGAAGTCATGAATCTCGTGCCAGCCAAGCCGTTGGCTGACGATCAGGCGCAAATTGCCTCAATGTACAACACAAAACTGACCGCGCTCTTCGAGAAATTGCGCGGATAATTAACCACGAAATCTTCAAAGATATTTAACGCAAAAGGCGCAAGAGACGCAGGCGTCGCAAATGTCAATATCGCTTGACAATTGCGTCTCTTGCGGCATTCGCGTCTTTTGCGTTAATATTATTTCTTTTACCATGAAAACATTGCAAATTCTTGGAACAGGCTGCCCAAAATGCAAGAAGCTCGCCGAACACGCCGAAGCCGCCGCGCAAGCGTTGGGGCTCGAATACAAACTTGAAAAAGTGACCGACATCAATCAAATCATGAGCTTCGGCGTGGCCTTCACGCCCGCCTTAGCGGTGGATGGCGTGGTCAAGATCGCCGGAAAAGTGGCGAGTGTGGATGAAATCAAGCCGCTGCTCGCGTAACAGCGACGAGCAATCATGCCCGGAATGTCAAATATTTCGGGCCTCCTATCAAATCGCCATAAAATGTTCTCCAAAAAGCTTGACAAGATATTGGCATATCACAATATATGCTTAAAAGCGCATATATGAATATAAAGAGAACTTGCTATGAAAACATATATCAATATTTTTAAAGCCCTCGCGGATAAAACACGCCTGCGGATTATTTGGATTTTGAGCAAAGCGGACACGGAACTGTGCGTTTGCGAATTGACCGATGCGCTTGCTGAGAGCCAATACAATGTTTCCCGGCATCTTAAAGAACTGAAGATTGCCGGAGTGATTCAAGATGCCAAACATGGGCGTTGGAATTTTTACGCGCTGGCGCAGCCCACTGATGAATTTCGCCGCTGCATTGTGCAAGCCGTATCCGTGATCTCGGAAGACCTGTTGGCATTGGATTATGAACGATTACAGCAACGGTTAGCCTTGCGCGAGGACGGAACATGCGTCGTTGGATTGCATAGCGAGGCGTGGCGCGCGATCTCGCTTCGCAACGCCGATACAAACCCTGATAAGGAGTCGTTGATGACATGTGATGACACACGCCCGGCATGAAAACCCACCCC
>CAZCGG010000006.1:43819-49359 GCA_964498135.1 uncultured Candidatus Moduliflexus sp. | reverse complement strand
GCGCAACACCATATCCATTGCTGCTTGAAAGAGGCTGATAAATTTTAATTCCGAGATGCCTTCTTCTTTCGCGTTGTTTTGGATGGTTTCCCATGCTTTCGCAAGGCCGGAACTGCCAATCGTCACGGCCTCCCACTTGCCTTCTCGCTTTTCGACCGCTAATAACGTTCGCATCGTGCCATCAACCATGACTGGAAAATGCCAGATGTCCATTGGAGTGATTATGGCGTTGATATCCGTTTCGGGCGTATAGGCAAGCACCGCTTGCGGATCAATCGCGTACTGTTTGAACGGCGTTCCCAACTGGGCGCGTTCGACTTCTGCGAGATTCGAAAAATTGAATTGCTCGAGGTCTTGCTCCGGGATGAGTTTCAGAAAACCTTGCAAATCTTTTTCGGCGGCCTGCGCCGCTGATGTAGGAACGCCAATTGCGTAAGCCGCATTGACGAACGTGTCTTGTTCCTCATCGTGATCGTGACAGGAGACGTTGGCGAACAACAGCATTCCAATGAAAAGACATTCAATCGCGCGAAATTTCATAACAGATTCTCCATTTTTAATTATTGAGACGGATATTGAAAATTTGATAGTGGTCTCACGTGAACTGATCTGTCAGGAGTGTCAAATCTTGATTTGACCGCGAAATCAAGATTTCGCGCTCCAGCAATGCATCAGTTTATATTAAAACACTACCGAAAATTTTGCATGACCGCAGACATGATAGATTTTGGAAACCTGTCAAGTTTTTTCAGGGGCGCTGCGGCGTTTTGCTTGCCATCCTCAAAAAAGATTGACAAAAACGATGAAAAATTATTATGAACAATTGCATGATGTCTCGGCGCAGAACGTCGTCAGACGCTTTTGTCGGCGGCTTATCCGCGGCGTCAGATCGTGAAAAATTATGAAAACAACGCATAGCGATTTTACTCCGAAAACAGTCGGGGATTGGTGGTTAGCGTTCATTGGATTGCTCTTTGGCGCGGCGGTCGGCATTAAATTTGCGGATGTGGATTTGCGCGTTCCCGAATGGCTCTTGTATCATCGCGCCGCGTTGACGCATGGAATCATCGTGCCGAGCCTTCTCGGGTGGGGGGCGTGGCGCACGCGCCATCAGACATGGCGGGGCATCACGATTGGCTTTTGCATGAGCAACGCGCTTCATTTGAGTTTTGATTTATTCCCGCGCGCATGGTGGGGGCATGCGTTGATTCATCTGTTTGAGTGGGAATTTCCGCCTGTCCTCTCGTGGATTTGGATCGCGGGAAGCATTGTCGCCTGCGTCTATCTTGCGCGTCTCTTCGCGCAAACGATTTGGGATATTGTCATTTCATTAGGAGGCGTCGCCGCCGGTCTGATGATTTACGCGCATGAAGGAATCATGTTCCCGCTTGCGGCCTTCATCATTGCAGGCGTCATCGCGTTCATTCTCCCATTTCCGCGACAGCGAGAGAAGTGATGAGATCGCATGTATTGGCGCGGCGAGTTGCGGCGAAGAACGCCGTCGGACACGTTCAAGACATCTGACAGCGTTGAAAGGATGGAACTTATGAGTCTTGCAATTACGATTCAGCAGATTGATGACGCGACAGGCGCGTGGCTGCAACAGGAATCCCGACGGCGGGGCGTCAAGGTCGAAGAGATGGCATTGGCGTTGATTCGCAAAGGGATGCGGGTGGAACGAGCAGCGCTGCCGGAATATCATGATTTGGACGCCCTGGCCGGAACGTGGAGCGATGAAGAGGCGAACGAATTTTTAAAAAACACGGCCGATTTCGAAAAAATTGACGAGGCGTTATGGCAATAAGGCATATTTTGCTTGATACGAACGCGTACACAGCCTTCAAACGCGGCATTCCAACGGCCTGCGAAATTATCGAACATGTTCCGTTTATCGGCCTCAGCGCGATTATGCTTGGAGAATTATATGGCGGCTTTGCTTTCGGAACGCAAGAACAGCGTAATCTTGACGAATTTGAACGCTTTCTGACTTCTCGCCGCGTGCATATCTTAGATGCAAATGCCGATACCGCCCGGCATTACGCCGCCGTGTATCGCGAACTGCGTCAAAAAGGCCGTCCGATCCCAACCAATGATATATGGCTTGCCGCGACCGCTCGTCAATATGATTTGGCGTTATTCAGTTATGATGCGCATTTTCAAGCAATTGATGATCTGCATATTGGGAACACGTTGCGGGATTTTCTCTTCTCGTAAATAGGAAAACATCATGAAACGATATACGACGTATCTTGCGGAAAACACGCGCTTTGACATGCAGCTTGACGAAGCGCAGACCGTGTTGGTGAAATATAAAATCGGCGAGGGCGGCTTCGGCGAAGTTTGGCGGGCGACGCACTTGCAACAGCCGAAAAATTACGCGCTCAAGCATATCAACGTCCCGCTGCTGATTGAAAAAGGCCGCCTGAACCGCGACGATAAGGCGACGTTGATTCAGCGCATCAAGCGCGAGGCAAGCGTCAGCGTCCCGTCCGAGTTCGTCGTCAAATGCTTTGGCTGCCGGGAAATTGACGAAAATTTTTTCATCCTCTCCGAGTTCGTGTCCGGCGATAAGTTGGGGGATTGGATCCGCGACCACGCCGAAGCGGATTGGCAGGTCAAAAAAGCCCTGTATCTCAAGATTCTGCGCGGCGTCCGGGATTTGCACGAGGCCGGAATCATTCACCGCGATTTGAAGCCGTCGAATATTTTGGTCACGCTGGAATCGCAGATGCCGAAAATCATTGATTTCGGCCTCGCCAAGCTCGAAGACAGCACCATGACGATTTCCGGCGATTTCTCCGGCTCGCGCTTTTACAAAGACCCCGGCTTAGTCCATAATTGGGAGGGCATCAAATCCGGCGACCGCGCCTCGGATGTCTATGCGCTCGGCATTTTGCTGTACGAGATGATTGTCGGGCAGAACCCCTGGGACGCGAACCGGCTGGTGTATGAAGAATTGTTCAACCAAATCGCCGGGAACGACAACGTGCTTGATCTTGACCGTCAATTCCGGCTGGACGCGCCGCCGGAAGAAGTCGCCGCCGCGCAGGAAGCGATCCGCCTCAGCACGCGCTTCGACCGCACCGTCCGTCTGCAATCGGTGGATGACATTATGGCGCGGCTGACCGGAACGCCGCCGCCGTTAGAGCCGTCCGCCGCAGTCCAATCTGCGCCGCAAACGCAGGCGCGGCCGCCTGTTCCGTCCGCGCCGCGCCCAAGCGTTGCGCCGACGAAAAAACCGGCGGCTTCGCCAACGCCGCCGAAACAGGCCGAAAAGCGGCCGAGTTCGATGTTCGGCGTGATCATTGCGCTGCTGTTGATTCTCGCAAGCGCGGCGATGCTGCTGCGCGGGAAAGATGTCTTGAACGCGCTGAATCCGCCGACGCCCACGCCTTCGCCAGTTCCAACCGCCACGCCGACGATTTCGCCGACCGTTGCGCTGCTGGAACGGGCGCAAACCTACGTCAATAATTACCAATTCACCGCGCCGGACGGCGAAAACGCGCTTGAAATGTACGAACAAGTTTTAGCGATTGATCCGGTCAACCAAGCGGCGAAAGACGGGATCGCCTTCATGCTGCGGGCGTACAAAAATCTGATCGGCGGCGATTGCGCCAAAGCGGACGGCTATTACGACAGTTTCATGAAAATTTCGGTGTACGCGCATGACACGCTGCGCGACGACACGCTGCAAGAAGAGGCGGTTGCGGCCGAACAAACCTTTCTCAACTGCCAATCGCTTAGAGTCGTTCCCCGCGATAACGGCGGCTTCCCGCCGGAAGACGATTCCATGCCCGGCGGCGAGCGGCGGCGAGAGTAGAGACGTTCAGGCGAGCGGCGGATGGTCGGGGCGTTCAATTGAACGCCCCGACAAATTGGGAGAGAAACGACATGCCAAATTTACCGCAGACGCGCTATTTTGAGCAGCTTGACGACATGAGCTTGGCGGCCGCCCGTTTTATCGCGGAAGAAGCCCGGCGTAACGCGGCGGAGCGCGGGGCGTTCACGCTTGCGCTTTCCGGCGGCAGCACGCCGCGCCGTTTGTACGAACGACTTGCGCAGCCGCCCTTCGTCGGCGCATTTCCCTGGCCGCAGACGCACCTGTTCTGGGGCGATGAGCGCTTCGTGCCGCCCAATCATGCGGATAACAACGCGGCAATGGCGTCGCATGCGTTGATTCGCGTCGCGCCGATTCCGCCGCAGAACGTCCACCCAATTCGGACGGACGCAGCGACGCCGGAGATCGCCGCCGTCGAGTATGAAGCCGTCCTGCGCGAGCATCTGCGCCTGTTCGATCCGCGTTCCGCCGCCGCAGGCATTCCGGTTTTTGACGTGATTCTGCTCGGCATGGGTGACGACGGGCATACGGCGTCGCTGTTTCTCGGCAGCCCCGCGCTGACAGAGCGGACGCGCTGGGCTGCCGCCGCGCCGATGCCGCAGATCGCGCCCTTCGCGCCGCGCATCACGCTGACGCTGCCGGTCATCAATGCGGCGAAGGCGGTCTTGTTTCTGATTTCCGGCGCGAAAAAGCGGGCGATTTTACGGGAGATTCTTGATCACGCGGACGCGGCGCAAGCGCGTTATCCGGCGGCGCGGGTTCAGCCGAATGGCCGCTGCGTCTGGCTTGTCGCGGAAGAAGGGAGGTTTTAGGTCATGGATGACGCGCGCGAGCGGGTGTATAAACGCACGTATACATCTCTGAAAATGCACGGGCTGCGGAACGGCGGGCTGCTCCGCCGCCGCGATTTGCCCGCGCTGAACATGCCGACCACGCCCGAAGTGCTGGATGATGTGCTGAACGCGCTTCAGGCCGAAGGGCAGTTGTTCGTTCAGCGCGACCAAGACGGGGACGTGGTGTATGATTTGCTGCCGTTTCTCGAACACGCGCTGGCCGAAAGCGCGTTAGATCTTCCGGTGCGGCTGGAATTGGCGAAAATCTATCTCGGACGCAAGATGTGGACGCCCGCCATTGCCGAACTCCGCGTGACGCAGACGCATCCGAAATTGAAAAAAGACTCGCTCTATCTGTTGGGCGGCTGTTTTGAGAAAAAAGGGGCGATTCAGAAGGCGCGGGAATGCTATGAGCGGACGCTGGCGATAGACTATTTTTACCTTGACGCCCGCGAGCGTCTTGAGCGCCTGATGCGACAGCCGCAAACGAATACGTCCGCCACCGCCGCAGGGCTGTTCGACACCACGCAGACGAATTTGAGCGCACTGCTGCAAGATCGCTACGAACTTGTCCGCGAATTGGGGCGCGGCGGCGCAGGCGTCGTTTTTCAAGCAGTGGATTACAAGCTGAAGCGGGATGTCGCCATCAAATTGCTGCATCGCCCCGCGTTTCAGCAAGGCGACGCCCGCCGCGAATTTCTGCAAGAAGCCCGCGTGGCGGCGCAATTGGAACATCCGAACCTGATTGAAATTTATGACGTGGACATCGCCGCCGAATGTATCGTCATGGAATTTGTGGACGGCGGCACGCTGCGCGACCTGCTTTCCGCCCAGCAACGCTTGCCGCTTGAGCAAGCCTGCGACGTGAT
>CAZCGG010000006.1:39086-43719 GCA_964498135.1 uncultured Candidatus Moduliflexus sp. | reverse complement strand
GCGACCTGCTTTCCGCCCAGCAACGCTTGCCGCTTGAGCAAGCCTGCGACGTGATCAAGCACCTGTGTCAGGGGCTTCAATTTGCGCATCAGGCCGGAGTGCTGCACCGCGACATCAAACCGGCCAACATTTTCATCACGAAAAAAAAGCGCGTTAAATTGGGCGATTTCGGCATCGCGCATCTCACCAATGTCGAGCAGAATGATTTCACCCAGATTTCAGCGCAAATCGGCACGCTGCCGTATATGTCGCCGGAGCAAGTGCAGGAAGGCCGTTTATGCCCGGCCTCCGACATCTACGCCGTCGGCGTCGTTTTTTATGAAATGCTGACCGGCCAGCCGCCGTTCATCAACGGCGACATCGCCTATCATCACGTCTATACGCCGCCCGCGCCGCCGGGCGTCTCGCCGATGATTGACGCGCTGATTCTGCGCTGCCTCGAAAAAGACCCGGCCAAACGCCCGCAATCCGCCGAAGAATTCGCCAACACGCTGCGCGCGCAGATGAAGCAGGCGGCGGAGCGCCTGAATAAATACCGCGAAATGCTCAAAATGGCGGTGATTGACCGAGAGATCTCCCACGCGGAGCGCATGGTGCTGAAGATGAAACGCGCCGCGCTGAATTTGACGGATGAGGAGGCGCGGCGCGTTGAGCAGGAATTCGGACTGAATCTTCAATAGACTTCTTGCGTTGGCAATGGTAATTTTGAGTTGATGGTGGAACAGGCATTCTTGCCTGTTCATCGGACAGACAAGAATGTCTGTCCCACCGTAATCAACAATTTTTTGGTTTCGCGCCAAGGCGCAAAGACGCTAAGGCAGTTGTTCAAATATTCTTGGCGCCTTGGCGCGAGAAATACGGGCGCAAGGCTTATGCTTTCGCGCCAAAAAGATGCGTGAGAAGGTCGCTCCAAGATGGCGCGGGCTGCGGCAGCACTTGCATGTTCGCGGCGTCGTAGCCGCGCTCTTCCAGCAGGCGCATGTCCTGAACGCTCGGCACGTAGAGCGTGTTCACGAGAGAATATACCCACCGGACGCAGCTATCAATCGGATCGAACAACTGTTCATCCTCTGTTTGCGCGGCAATTTCCTCAGCGTAATCCGCATGAAGCATGCCGATGCACGGAATCCCCAGCAGTTTCGCGGCGATAATGCCGACCACGCCGAGCGGGCCGGGCGTGGAAATCACAATCATGTCGGGGTTGGCTTGATAAATCATTTCCAGCGATTTCAGCACCGACGGCACGCACATCGTATAACTGCGCTGAAAATTAGGCGCGTAGAAATAAATCGCCGGGAGTTGCAAGACGTTCGGTGGCAGATCGGGCGTGGCGACGGCCTGCGCGTCTGAGGCGACGATTTGCACGGCGCGCCCATCATGCAGGGCGGCGCGGGCAATCTCTTTGACCGCCCGCGCGGCGGCGTTCTCTTCGCGTATGGTATCGGAAAACCAGAGAACGCGCTTGTCGGAATGCTGGTAGGCATCCACGTATTCCGCCCGCAGTCGGTTGATCAAATCGCGGTCGTGCGACAAGTGCTTAATCGTGGAAAAAAACGGCACGGAGAGGAAAATCGCCGGAAGAATCGCGGAAAAACTCTTGATGACGCCGTTCATGTCGCCCTGCTTGAAATCCCGCTCCAGTGATTCGAAAATCATGGCGAAAAACTCGTCAGTCATGGTGGCGATATTTTCGTAGAGCTTATCAATTTTTTCGTTAATCGAAAGGTTGCTGTGGTTCATAAAATCCGTCACCACGCCTTCCAGAAAGCGAATCACGATTTGCGTTTTTTCTTCTTTGCGCTTGCGAAATTTCATGCCGCGCATGGCTAACCGATTTCGCAGCCCCGGTTTTTTGTTTTCGAACAGCAGGTTATTGATAATCGCCATGGGGCCGGATTGCTTTTGGCCGCGCCCGTCCTGCGAAAAATCGCAGGCGATTTTATACAAGGCGAACGCCAGCGATTTGAAATTGTTCGACTTGCCACCGCCGCTCGTCTTTTTGCGCTTCACGCGCTCGATAAATTCCGGCAGCGTCGCGCAGTCGGCCTCCGTGAAGCATTGCCCGATAAACAGCCCGGCGTGGTCGTCTGAGCCGCCGGTCAAGCCCTTGACCCAGGGCGTGTCGCTGAACGGCTCGATCCGGTGCTTGGCATGCAGCCGATCAATGTCCTGCGCCGTCAAATGCGCTAACGCCTGCCCCCACAGCAGGTTGTCTTTCGGGTTGCGCCCGCCGTTAACTTCCTCAAACACGTCAAAGAGCAGCATCAGCTTTTCAATCGCCTCGAAGGTCAGCCGCCCGTTGACGTTGTAGGTGGCGTGGGCGACGGAATAGGCTAATTGCTCCTGTTTCACGTAGTCGCGCAAGTGGTAAATATCATGGCGCAGGCGGTCAATTTCCCGAAATTGCCGCTCGTGAATATCGTAAATCAAAATATGCACTTTGCAGCCGTCTTCCGGGAAATAGGCGGTCGCCTCGACGCTGACGAACGTGTCCTGCGGATGCTGCTCGACAAGTTTCACCGCGCCCTCAATCGTGTTATGATCGCTGATCGTGACATAGTGCATGCCGCGACTTTTGGCGATGGCGTAGAGGTCTTCGACTTCTGTATATGATTCCCGCGTCCCGACGCGCTGCAAAAACCACTGCGACGGGTGCTTCGAGTATTTCGTGTGAACGTGAAGGTCAATTAAGGCCATAAACATCCCTCTTCTGCTGAAATTGTTCAAAAACAGATGGCGTCATTTTTCCGATGTTCTTCCTTCGCGCTGAAAGGTACGCGGCGGAGGAAGAGGCGTGTCAAGAAATTAGTCGGAACGCATGCGAAAAATTGCCGCAAAATTCTTCTTGACAAATAGATGATAGTTCTTAGAATAGCACTCATTCGGAAGACCGTTATGCTTATCACTCTTCTTTTGGCGAGACCTATTGTATGTCAACCGTCAGTTACAAGCCGCTCTACTCTCAGGTGCGCGAGATTCTGCAAAAACGCATTGCCGATGGCGTCTATCTTCAAGGCGATCTGATTCCGAGCGAATCCGAATTAGCGCAGGAATTCGGCACGAGCATTTCGACGATCCGGCAAGCGATTTCCATGCTCTCCGCCGACGGCGCATTGATTAAAAAACAGGGGCGCGGGACGTTCGTGTCCGATCAAAAAACCACCATTCGCTTTTTCTGCTGGCTCGTCAATAAAGACCCGAAAGAAAGCCGACGGGCGCAGCAGGCGGTATTGGATTTAATCGCCCGCTTTGAGCAGAAACATCCGGCGATTGCCGTTGAATGCGTGCCGACGATGTATCACGTCAGCAAACAAGAACTGCTCAAGCTCATCACCGCCGGAAACGCGCCGGATGTCGCGCTGATTATGGCGCACTGGACGAGCTATTTCGCCTCGATGGGCGCGTTCGCCCGCTTGGATAAGCTCTTGAGCAAGGCGAATTTGGCGAGCCGATTTCATGACAAGGATTTGTACGGCGGCATGTACCGCGACAAGCTCTATTCCGTTGCGTGGGGCTTGTGTCCGGTCACGCTGATTGCCAACAAGCGCGTGTTGCGGAACGCCCATATTGACCTGCCGGACGCCCAGTTGACGCTCGACGCTTTTTTCGAGACGTGCCGCCAGCTTGACCAATTTTATGGGCGGAAAGAAATGTATAGCTACGCCCTCAGCACGTCGGAAGACAAGGAGACCGATTTTCTCACGATTTACGTTTTTTTGCAGGCGTTTGGCGGCGGTTTCATGAACGAGCAGGGCGACATCATTTTCAACGCGCCGGAAACCGTCGCGGCGTTTCGCTGGCTGCGGCAATTCGTGCATGAATGCAGCGTGTTCAAAGCCGATTTGCCGACGGTTCGCAAGCGGTTCGCGGAAGGGCAGATCGCCTTTATTTCCGACGGACCCTGGGTGAAAGGCCATTTGGAAGAGTTAGTCGGCGATGACTTCGACGCGCATTTTCACGTGCTGCTGAATCCGACCACGCCGGGGAAGGCGTCTGTTTCATGGAATTACAACCACGCCTTAGCCATTTGCGCGCAAAGCCAATATCACGCGCAAGCGGCGAAATTTATTGACGCCATCACGACAGATGACGAGTTGTGCCGGTTCTTTTCCACGCAGACGGGAATTTTGCCGGTAAATCAGCGCAATTTGGATGCCGCCGGTTTTTCGTCGGATTTTTTTCGCGGCTGCAAAGCGCAGTTGGCGCATTCCGCCTGCATTAACGCGCAGAACGCCATGTTTGGCAAGGCCATGTATTTCTGCCTGAACGCCGTTCACAATATCCTTGAGCATGACGCGGATATTGAGCGGGAATTAAACGAAAAAGAAGCGTATTTAAAAATGTTGTATGAGGAATGAATCAGAAGACAGACCCCGCCCTTGCCCTCCCCTCAAATCAGGGGAGGGGGAAAATCGCGCGATTGCATTCCCTCCCTTAATTTAGGGGGAGGGGCTGGGGTGGGGTCTGACTCACCAAGGAGAACCTATGCAATTTCATCCCAATGATCATCCGCATCGGCGGTATAACGCCTTGACCAGTGAATGGATTTTAGTGTCGCCGCATCGCACGAAACGCCCATGGCAAGGGAAACAAGAGACGACGCCGGGCGATCAGCGCCCCAAACATGATCCGA
>CAZCGG010000006.1:11740-38986 GCA_964498135.1 uncultured Candidatus Moduliflexus sp. | reverse complement strand
TGGCAAGGGAAACAAGAGACGACGCCGGGCGATCAGCGCCCCAAACATGATCCGACCTGCTACCTCTGTTCCGGCAATTCGCGGGCGGGCGGGCATCAAAATCCGGTTTATGACTCCACCTTCGTATTCACCAACGATTTTGCCGCGCTGCTGCCGGATACGCCGATGGATGCTGGCGCGTCGCATCCGCTTATGCGAATTGAGCCGCAGCGCGGGACGTGCCGCGTCATCTGCTTTTCGCCGCGCCACGATTTGACGCTGCCGGAATTGGAGGTGAGCGAGATTCGCAATGTCGTGGATGTGTGGGCGGCGCAGACCGGCGAATTAGGCCAAGCCTACCAGTGGGTGCAGGTCTTCGAAAATAAGGGCGACGTGATGGGCTGCTCGAATCCCCACCCGCACGGGCAAATCTGGGCCGGCACGGCGCTGCCGAACGAACCGGCGAAAGAGGATGTCAGCCAAAAAGCCTATTTTCAGGAATATGCCCGCGTTTTGCTGCTCGATTATCTTGATTTGGAGCTTGAGCAAAAGACGCGCATCGTCGCGGAAAACGCGGATTGGGTCGCGCTCGTGCCGTTTTGGGCGGTCTGGCCGTTCGAAATTCTGCTGCTGCCGCGCCGCCATATCCTGCGCCTGCCCGACGTGACGGACGACGAGCGCAACAGCCTCGCGGACATTATGAAACGTTTTCTCAGCAAATATGACAACCTGTTCGAGATGTCTTTTCCCTATTCAATGGGCTGGCACGGCGCGCCGTTCCGCGAAAGCGATGCTGCGCACTGGCAGTTGCACGCGCATTATTATCCGCCGCTGCTGCGTTCCGCGACGGTGAAAAAATTCATGGTCGGCTATGAAATGCTCAGTGAGGCGCAGCGCGACGTGACGGCAGAACAGGCCGCCGAACGCCTGCGGAGCGTCTCGGACATTCATTATAAACATCGGTAAATGGTTATGTTGTGTTGTTTGTTAACAGGTGGTAGCCCCGCGCTATGTCGCGGGTTGTTTGTCATTCTCCGCGACGTAGCCGGGCTACTCCGCGACGTAGCGCGGGGCTACCACGTTATCAAAGGAGTCGCATGATGAGAATTTTAGTCACGGGCGGCGCGGGCTATATCGGCAGCCACGCCTGCATCGAATTGTTGAATGCCGGCTATGAAGTTGTCGTGCTGGATAATCTTTCAAACAGCAAGGAAGAATCGTTGCGCCGGGTGCAGGAAATCACCGGCAAAACGCTGGAATTTCATCTCGCCGATCTGCTGGATAAGCCCGCCATTGACCGGATTTTTGACCGCGCGCAGGTTGACGCCGTGATTCATTTCGCCGGATTGAAGGCCGTCGGCGAATCGGTCACGATTCCGTTGCGCTATTATCATAATAACATCACCGGCACGTTGAATTTGTGCGATGCGATGAGCGCGCACGGCGTCAAACATCTCGTGTTCAGTTCATCCGCGACGGTGTACGGCGATCCGCATACCGTGCCGATTACCGAGGATTTTCCGACGACGGCGACGAATCCGTATGGCTGGACGAAATGGATGATCGAGCAGATTTTGCGAGACGCCTACCGCGCTGACAAAACATGGAACATCGCGCTGCTGCGTTATTTCAATCCGATTGGCGCGCACGCAAGCGGCAGAATCGGCGAGGATCCGAACGGCATTCCGAACAATCTGCTGCCGTACATCGCGCAGGTGGCGGTCGGGAAATTGCCGAAAGTCTCGGTCTTCGGGAATGATTATCCGACGCCGGACGGCACGGGCGTCCGCGATTACATCCACGTCGTTGACCTGAGCATCGGGCATGTGAGAGCGTTGGAAAAACTGCGAACCAATCCCGGCCTCGTCACGTATAATCTCGGCACCGGGAACGGGTACAGCGTGTTGCAGGTGATTGCGGCGTTCGAGAAGGCGTGCGGCAAGAAAATTCCCTATCAGCTTGTCGCCCGCCGCGCCGGAGATGTTGCCGCGTGTTATGCGGATCCGGCGAAAGCGAAAGCGGAATTGGGGTGGATCGCCGAGCGCGGCATTGACCAAATGTGCGCCGATTCATGGGCGTGGCAGTCAAAAAATCCGAATGGCTATGAATGACTCTTGTGACGCAACCTCTCAGGAATTCCCCTCTTGAGGGCAAGGAGCGGGTGAGGCGAACTCAGCGTCAACCCACTCCAGTCCCTTCCAAGAGGGGAAATTTTCAGTTCAGAAAAGGGGGAGCAAATGAACGCGCGAATTCAGGTTGTTGACGGCGATATCACGCGCCAGCAGGTTGAGGCGATTGTCAATGCGGCCAATGCGTCGCTGTTAGGCGGAGGCGGCGTGGATGGCGCGATTCATCGGGCGGCGGGGCCGGAATTGCTCGCGGAATGCCGGACGTTGGGAGGCTGCCCGACCGGCGAGGCGAAAATCACGGGCGGGTATCGCCTGCCCGCAAAATATGTCATCCATACAGTTGGGCCGGTTTGGCGCGGCGGACAGCATCACGAAGACCAGTTGCTGGAGAATTGCTATCGAAATTCCCTGATATTAGCGGCCGCGCGCGGCATCCGCACCATTGCGTTTCCGTCCATCAGCACGGGCGTGTACGGCTTTCCGATTGCGCGCGCGTCCCGCATCGCGGCGCAGACGGTCAACACATTTTTAGAACAAAAAAACGCCATTGAACGTGTGGTGTTTGTCTGTTTCGGCCAGCGTGATTATCATATCTATCTTCACGCTGTGCGCGAGATATTTGATGCGCAAGCCTCATTGCAACCTGATGAGAGAAACGTTGTTTATGGAAAAACTGCATCCGTCAAGCCTTTTCGCTTATGACAATATATTCATGTAACATTGTATTGACTGTTTTTCCTGCTGTATTTGTCGGCGAATTTTTTGAAGGCATGGCTTTATTTGTCAAGGCGCGTTCATAGGTTATGACATGCTTCAATCCATTTTCCTCAAATTTTTCAGCGATAAATTGATCTGTGGGAAGCTGAATATTTTTCACTGTTCTGTTGCCGACCACATAAATTATTTTACCACCCTTTTTCACACTTTTGGCGATTTTTTTAAGAGAATCTTCTAAATCTGCGTAAAATGATGACACTTCTAACGCTCGTTTATTGTCTTCCTTGCTAATATCGAAAATATAATCCGCAATAATGCCCTTCTTGTATAAATCTTTTGATTTTGTCCCGCCCATGAGCATTCCATCAATCTTTCTTGCATAGTCAATTCCGATCCATTCGTTAGAAAGCGCTGAAAACTGTCCATAGGCAACAGTTGTTCTACTGTCTCCATAAGGCGGACTGGTCAGAACGACATCAAACAGACGCTCAGAAATATCGAATTCAGAATAGGTAACATCAATTTTTATATTGTCTGAAAGTTTTGGAAAATACGCATAACAATAAATATCTATCGCATCGTTCAATTTCTTAAAATACACGCCAAACACATCAGGGTTAAAATTTAAAATATCCTCTGGCTTCATTCTGTACAGTTTAAATTCATCATTCCTTGTAAATGAACAATCTCTAACCGTTTCAGAAAAAGGAACAAGAAAAAATCGTCTTATATCTTCATCCGTTATTGTATAAATGAAATGCCTGATAACAGTCAAATTTTGTAAAACTTCTTTAGAAAACCAGAAATCAATATTCGTAATATTGGGAACGCATAAACCTCTTATATTTTGTTCATTTTTTATAAATTCAAAAATCGTATTTCTCAATGTTGATTTGGCTTTAAGAATCCTTTCCTTTGAAATTTTGGTAAATTTTACTTTTGAAATAAGCACGGCCAATGGATTGATATCAAAACCGTACATTTCTGTCATTCCACATTCTAAACCACTTGCAAATGAAGAACCTGAGCCGCAATACGGATCAAGCAGTTTGCCTGTTGAAATATTGAGCTCCTTCAGCGCCTCAATGCCGATTTGAGGCAGCATTGTTGCAGGGTATTTATGCAAGTTTGGATAACTTGATGCATAAGACTGTCCGATAAAATCATATTTCTCGTTGCGGATGACTTGATATTTCATAAAATTTCGTTTAGGTAATCCGGCAATTCAGACAATATTGAAATAAAATCGGATACGTCAAAACTAACACATCTTCAGGGCTTATTCTTATGAACAAATCGAGAAAAATTTTCGTGGCAGATAAAAAACTCAATGGATATGAATGAGCAAAAACCAAGTAACTCGGTTTAGTTAAAAACTAAGTTACTTGGGATGGGGCGAAAAGGCGTTATCATCGTTCATGACGCCTTTTGCAAAAATTGATAAGTTTCATCTTCAATACATGTTTTGAGTTGTTGCAATTTCTTCACCATATAGGTTGCGTCCTGATATTCCTTTTTCGTTGGCGCATCTCCAAGCTGCTTAAACATCTCATTGACTTCTTGCACAATCGCTTCAATCAAAAATTCGCGCAGCCGCTTACGATTGCTGATCTTGCCTTTGTTTAAATCAACGACATCCAAAATTACCTCTTCACCATCAACAGCGATTTTTTGAGGACGGCTTACGCCGATTTCAGTAAAATCAGAACGGAGAAGCCACATATACAAATTTTCAGAAACATCAATGGTGATTGGCGGTTTTCCACTTGGCGCATATAAACTAATATCTAACATGTTTTCACCTCCCCCGCGCCGGGCGTCATGAATTGTTCTTCGCTGATATTTTCTGCCCAGGCGATTCCGGCTAAATCAAACATTTTTTTAGCGGGAGCAGAAATTTTCCCCGTGCTGACGACACCGATAACCGTTTGCTTATCAATGATATACTGGGCGAGCGTCGAATCAATGTACTGGCGGCTTTTAATCTCTATGTATGACATGGCTTAGCGATGTTCCTCTTGCTGCATGGCTCGAATAATCTCTTGAACGCGCGGAATATCAGCAGGATTAAGCAGAACAATATCTCCGCGCGGATCGTTTCCGGTCGTCCTTTTGGCTTTTATTCCAGCCTCCGCAAGGCGTTGTATCACCCACGCGATCAGATTCCGATGAACCTGTAAACGATAAATCATCCGGTCTTCATCAGTTTGCAAAGGAGCATTCATTGTAATATCCTTTCTTATGCCAATATTTTAATCTGCTGCCCATCTATACTCAAAATCTTCTTTATCTAACGTCAATGTTTCAGTAAGTTTATTTTTAATTTCCTGTCCGTTAGGAATCATGGGCAACATACTAAAATAATTTGTAATTGCAAAATTAATTCCTGCCAAACAGGTTTTAGCTTTAATCCAGTTCGGTGGAGTAAATACCCTATTCTGTGGTTGCGCCTCATTAGCAGCTGCCTCAAGAGCCATATTCAAACTGATTCCGCTAATTCTGATAATGTCATTCATCATTCCTGTTTGCTTTGCTTTCTCTAAACACCGATAAGGGGCTGGCACTCGATCTCTTTGATTATTAGAAATCGCAAAACACATCGAAATAGCATAGAGATGATGATAAGGCGCATAGGCTTTCATTGCAAGCAATGTCTCATTCAAGCCTAAAGGATTTTCTTTTGTCCACGCTTTCTGAATTTCTTGCATCCAACTATTAAGAGCTTGAGCGTTTTCAGGCTTGTATTCTCGCTTAAAAAGTTGCTCAAAATATTTATCAAAAATTTTTGTTTCACTATACGAGATATTAGGACGTTGAGAGTGCCAAGCAATTAAATATTTCCCTAAATCCGATAAATCCAGCACATATTTTTTATCTTTATCCGCAGGTGGAATTTCCCCTCTTTTCGTAATGAAATATCCTTGCGAATATTTTTGTTCGAATAACTTCTTCAGATTGAGTGCTCGTTTGTCATTGCTTCTCAAATCTCTCGGTTTGACTGCACTTTGAGAGTTTGTATTGATGCTGATTCGATCTGCTCTCTCGCGTTGGGGAATTTCGTAGAATCTAAACAACACGCAAGTATCTTCTAATTTTTTGACTTGCTCGCTGCAACTGAGAATCGTATTCAATGATTGACATCCATTGACGACATTAAGACCATACAATTTGAGTTGATGATCTTTTAATTCTAATTTATTGCAAATTGCTGTAATTCCATTATGAAAGAAAAAGAAGTCTCGATGTTTATCGCTATAAATAGTTGTTTTAATTCCTTTATTGACCGTATTATTCAAACCTAAACTCTGGCGCACGTTTTTTTGAAATAACGTGCCATCTTTTATTCCGGGAATCGTAATGCATTCACTCAATGGAACAGCAACAATGACAACTTGCGTTCCAGCGACCGTAAAGGGGAAATGAGGTATTTCTGTCAAATCAAGAGTGTAATTGATTGACGGATTTTCTCGTTCAAGAGCAAGATCATATCGTCTGCGAATTTCGTCTTTATCAATGAGGACGATAGACGAGGAAATATCCTCTCGCTCTGAAAATTCCGCCAATTGTTGTTGAAATGTGGCAAGATCAATACTTGCAGCCTCACTTAATACGGCAGTCGTAATTAACTCGAAAGCAATTTCATATTCATCTTCTAATGCACGTGCCACTTCTGATAACTTCCTTTTAAGTTTGAGATTTCCAACTTCCTGTAATCGTACTAAATCTTTGAATTGCATCCATGAGGACAGAACTTCCCTTAATGGTTCAGCGTTAATCACATCGCCGCCGATAAATTTTCCCTGAATCACAAAAATTATTGATTTTTCATCATCTATAACAATCGCATCAATTTGTTTATCATCTGCGCCATCCGTTATATCGTCTTTAGTTTGAATCATATCACGCAAATGAATATTTCGTAAATACCATGCAACAAATCGCTGTCCATTATTGGAAAAGTTTTGTTGATAATAATCCTGTTTGATGTCCTCTAAAATTTGTTTATACATACTGTTATAATCCTTATATCTCGATATGTTGTAGGAAAAAAACTCTTTATTTATACGCCTTGCCTCACTATTCATAAAAATACGCTCAGTTTATTTTCAATGCTTTTATTAAACCTTCTTAACGCAAATTCAAAATTTTGACAAGTTTTTTTGCAGGAAATTGTCGTTCGTTGGCTGTTCAATATATGCAAACCGTGAAAACCATGTTGGGGAATTCCGACTTTTCGAACGGCTTGCCAGAAAAACCGCTATTTTTTTTCACAATTCTTTTGACGTTTCTTCCCGTGTTCCGTTATCATTATTTGTATCAATATCCATTTCAAAACAAAGCGGCGCGTTCGCGGATTCACCGCCCGTCAATTCCCGCAAATAGGCGGCAGCATGAAGAATATGCACATTTCCTTGCGCGCGAAATTCTCATGATCATATTTCATCCCGTAATTTTCAAATAATTCTTCATACCATTGTTTCATGGCGTCTTCCTTCGTAGGGGCGGGCTCTCCCCGCCCTAATGGGCGCGGCGACCGCGCCCCTACCGTAATCATTGGGAACATTGAAAACGGCCGCGTTATCCCAGCCGCATGGTCAGGGCAATCCGCTTACGCGCCGCATCCACTTCCACGACCTTCACCTGCACCTTTTGGCGCACTTTGACGACGGTGTTCGGGTCTTTGACGAATTTGTCGGCAAGCTGGCTGATATGCACGAGGCCGTCCTGATGCACGCCGATGTCCACGAACGCGCCGAAATTCGTGACGTTCGTGACGATGCCGGGCAGCACCATGCCGGGCTTCAAATCGGTCAATTCATGCGCGGCGTCGGAGAACGAAAACGCCTCGAACTGCGGGCGCGGATCGCGTCCCGGCTTCTCAAGCTCCGCGAGAATGTCCTGCAACGTGGGCAAGCCGACATCGCCGCCGACGTATTTTTTCAGGTCAATTTTTTTCCGCAAGGCCGGATCGCGCATCACATCGCGCACCGCGCAGCCGAGATCACGCGCCATGCGCTCAACCAGCGCGTAGCGTTCGGGATGCACCGCGCTCGCGTCAAGCGGGTTTTCGCTGGCATGAATCCGCAGAAATCCGGCGGCCTGCTCGAACGTTTTCGCGCCGAAACGCGGGATGTTCGTCAAATCCTGCCGCTTGCGGAACGGGCCGTTTTCCTCGCGGTATTTGACGATGTTTTTCGCCAATTGCGGGCCGAGGCCGGACACATACGTCAGCAGTTGCGCGCTCGCCGTGTTGACCTCCACGCCGACCGCGTTCACGCAACTCATCACCACGTCGTCGAGGCTTTTCTTGAGCGCGGCTTGATCCACGTCATGCTGATATTGCCCCACGCCGATAGATTTCGGGTCAATTTTCACGAGTTCCGCCAACGGGTCTTGCAGGCGGCGGCCAATCGAAACCGAGCCGCGCACGGTCACGTCATGGTCAGGAAATTCGTCCCGCGCCGCCTCGCTCGCGGAATAAATGGACGCGCCGCTTTCATCCACCATCACGACCGGCGCGTCAAGCTGCAATTCGCGCAGAAACGCCTCAGTTTCGCGGCTCGCCGTGCCGTTGCCGACCGCGATCGCCTCGATCTTGAATTTCTGGCAGAGTTCGCGCACAGTCGCGGCGGCCTGTTCTTTCTGTCGCTCGCTCTGCGTCGGGAAAATCGCGCAATAATGCTTCAAATTCCCCTGCGCGTCCAACACGACGACTTTGCAGCCGGTGCGGAAGCCCGGATCGACGGCCAACACGCGCTTTTGCCCCATCGGCGAGGCAAGCAGCAGTTCGCGCAGGTTGCGGACAAAGACCTGAATCGCCTCTGCGTCCGCCCGTTCTTTCGCGGCGCGGAGCGTTTCGCCTTCCAGCGACGGCGCAAGCAGGCGTTTATAGGCGTCGTGCGCGGCTTCGCGGATTTTCTCCGCCGCTGGGCCCTGCCCTTTTTTGACCACCAATTTTTCCAGCGCGGCCAGCGCCTCGTCCGGGTTCGGCTGCGCGTGAACCGTCAGAAAGCCTTCCCGCTCGCCGCGCAGCACAGCCAGAATGCGATGCGACGGGGCTTTGTCGAGCGGCTCTTGCCATTCAAAATAATCGCGGAATTTCGCGGCCTCGTCCTGTTTCTTTTTCACGACCGTTGATTGAAGTTGCGCGCGGCGCTCGAAAAGATCGCGCTGCTGGCCGCGAATGCGGGCGTCTTCGCTGATGCGCTCGGCGATGATGTCCACGGCGCCCGCCCAAGCGTCCGCTTCGGATGCCACGCCCTTTTCCGCGTTGATGAACGGGCGCGCGTCAATCGGCTTGCCGTCCTGTTGCATGAGCAAATCGGCCAGCGGCTCAAGCCCCTTTTCCTTCGCAATCGTCGCCCGCGTCCGGCGTTTCGGGCGGAATGGCAGATAAATATCCTCCAACTGCGCCATCGTCGGCGCGGCGTCAATCTGCGCCTGCAATTCCGGCGTCAGCAATTCGCGCTCTTGCAGCGACGCGCGGATCGCCTCGCGCCGCTTATCCAACTCCGCCAACTGTTCAAGGCGATCCCGAATCTGCTGAATGGCGACTTCATCGAGCGAGCCGGTCGCCTCTTTGCGATAGCGGGCGATGAACGGAATCGTCGCCCCTTCTTCCAAAAGCTTGGCCGTCGCAAGCACCTGCTGCGGCGAAATATTCAATTCTTGCGCGATAATCGCGGCATAGTTCGGTTGTGTCATAGCGTGTTCCGTCTCTGAGCAAAAGGTTCGTCATGCGCGTGATGTTCCGTCGTCTTCCGCGTTTTTAGGAACAATTCCGCGCTTGTCAATGATTTTTTCATCATGATTGAAGAAAAAGCTTGGTGGATGGAGATTTCTGAAATCGCCGCTCATATTTCAGCTAAATTGAGAGAAAAAATATTGACATCGCGCTCGATAGGCGGGAAAAGGTTTAGAAGAAGACGTGGCAGTCTAATCACAGGTTCTCTGTTCAAATTAGTTGCATAAACGTAAAATCTTAAAATATGGATAATAATTCAACGATATATCTTGATTGGTGGAATAAAAATTCTGTTAAATATCTTTCCCAATTCTTTCGATTAGCGAAATACCTTATTCGTATTTCGACAGGTTTCTTTTCTATTCAAGGGTATAACCTTGTTCGTCCAGCAATTACAAGGAAACGCCTACATATTATGGTAGGATATGATGAGCGGTCTAAACGAGATTTAAAAAAGAAATTGATTGAAGAAATTATGGAAGATTTAAGTGCTTGGCATGAACCTCGTCGTCAAACGGTTATAGAGCTTGTAAGCAAATTAAAAGCTGGAGAATTTAAACTTATAGATGCCAGAGCGCGGCAACAAGATCATGCCAAAATCTATATTATTGACGATGATTATGTAATCGGGGGATCAACGAATCTGACAATGTCGGGGTTGTTATATAACTATGAGGGCGATTTAGCTCTTGATAAATCAAAAGACCCTGAACGCGTCGCAGAGTGGTGTAACTACTTTGAAAAGTATTGGACAGACCCTAATACCTATGATCTCAGTGAAGACTTATTAAAACGATTGGAAGAATGGCTAAAACTTCGTGATCCTTATGATATTTACCTCAAAACGATCATGGCTCTCGTTTCTGAAGACACGCCAAGTTCTCCTCGTCCGAATTATAAGACTCCTGTAGAATTTCAAATGGTTGTTGTCAACCGAGCTTTACGCCAATTGAATGATTGGAAAGGCGCAATGATCGTTGCGTCAACAGGCTTGGGTAAAACAGTCATGGCAACACATATTGCGTATGAATTACGAACAAAAAATGAAATCTTAAATCTCATGGTATTATCCCCTGCTTCAATTAAAGGGGAATGGAAAAAACGATTACGTAGCGCAGGGTTGCCTGAAACTGTATATACCAGAAACGTTTTGGATAGCCCTAAAAGAGGAGAAAACAATAAACACGTTTTAAATGAAATTCTTGAAGCCTTAAATGATATTGATGAAAAATGGTTGGTGATTATAGATGAAAGTCAATATTTTAGAAATAGAAAACGAGCCTCTGGAGAAGAACGACGTTCATTTACTCGACTCATTGAAACCATTAATGAAAAAAAGTGTTTTGTACTTTTGCTGACAGCGACGCCTTTTGCAACCGAAGTAGAAAATATCAATCATCAATTATTGTTACTTCCACATACAAACCCCGATTCAAATGTAAAACAAACAATGTTTCCATGGCTTGAACAAAAAGAACTGTACGAACATTCATGGATCGTTGATAATGTTAAAGATTTGATCGAATTACCCGTTGGAACAGTGATCAATACTCCCTATGTCGCAGAAAACTTTGCTCTATCTGACGAACAAGGCAACGATTATTTGCTTTTTGGAGAGCAGCGCCGCTACATACCCAAAATTCAATTGAGCAAAATAGAAATTCCTGTAATTTTAGAGCAGGCTATGACGGAAGCCCTTGATAGTGGCTATTTTCAACATGACCTTTTGAAATTTATGCGGCGGGGAAAGTGGCAACGTTCAGAAACGAATATTGTCAAAGAAGCTATTGTGTCTTGGGCAAGTAGTCCGTTAGCATTACAAAACGTCATAGAAAAAACAATTCGTCAGGAAGGCGGTTATGATGTCCCCTTTAAAAGGAGTTGGGAAGAACGTTATGAATACCTTTCGCCTATTTTAGAGAGATTGAAACAACTTAGGAATCTTGATGATCAAAAATTTATGACGCTGTATGCGCTCATTAAAGAATTTCGTCAAGCACATTCTAAAATACTGATCTTTACAGAACGTTTACCAACTGCCGTGTACTTAGAACAAGGGTTAGCATCTCTTTTCCCTGAATTACGAGTAGCGAACGTTATCAAATATCAAGATGACGATTTTGTTCAAAAAGAACGTACTGAAGTCGAACACATGATGATCGGTTTTGCTCCTCAAGCAAATGCGCCTGAAGATGGCGAGATTCCAGAAGATAAATACGATGTCTTTATTACGACTGACGCCTACAGTGAAGGTGTAAATTTACAAGATGCTAATGTGGTTATTAACTACGATATTGCTTGGACTGCGGACACTATTATTCAACGCGCCGGACGAATTTTACGGTTTTGGCCTACCCCGCGAAAGGTATATCTGTATCTATTTGCAAGCCTTCAATTTGAAGAACAGTATGAATCCATATATACTTATCAACCATCCGCAAAGCTAAAGGAACGTTTATTACGGCTAATGGATCGAACAAAAGAAGCTGAGAAATTCACTGATATTCCAATTATTCCAGAAGATACGCAAAGGTTTGAGACGCTCCGAGGTTTATCTTCGATGAAGATAGAAAATTTAGGCGAGATCAGTCCACGTGAATTAGAAAGTCTCCAATTTGATCAGGTTTCTCCTTTTTTAATTCATTTAACTGAACTCAGAAAAAATTTAAGCTATGCAAAACACATTCCTGATGATATTAGCAGTAGTTTAGTCAGTAAAAGGATTAAGAGGCCATATCTATATGTTTTGCTGAAATATAAGGGACTATACTATTGGATGTTGTATGATATTCACAGTAAGGACATTATCAAAATCAAAGAAGATGAACTTCTTGATAAGATCAAATGCGATAAACAAACGAAGTTAGCGATTATCGATCCTGAGGAGATTGAAGAGGAACGTCAAGTCTGTATCAAGCTCTGGGCGAAAAAACAGAAATTAGAATCTGAGATGCAGCATGTGTTGCATATTTGTACTCTCTATCTTCAGCCAGTCCTTGAAGAAAAAGGAGTTGAACATTTATTGGAGGATAATCTATTGTAACACGGGAAGCAGAACAGTGAACAAGGCGCTTGCAGAGGGCGCGGAAGAAAAATGGAGATAACGCAAGATGATCACAACTGAACTCATGTTCAGCGTGCCGGAAGATATTCTCTATACGCTCAACGAAACAACATATAATTTTATCAAAAAAATGAAGTTCTATACGGCAATAGAATTGTATAAACTGCAAAAGTTGTCAATGGGCAAGGCGTCAGAACTTGCGGATATGAATAAAATTGATTTTATGTTCGAGCTCGGAAAATATGACATCCCCATAATAAATTATAATGCCGACGATTTTCAAGATGAAGTTGCAAGGATTATGAAATATAGCTTTGATCCTGACGCGCAAGCAGAATATTTTGAGGCGATTCGATAAAATGATTACAACCTAAAATCCCCCTAAAATCTTTCCCCATCCCGCCGCGCCGCCGCTGCCAGAACTTTCACACAAAATGCGATGGAATTTGTTGACATCTTGGCCTGATATTTTCACTTGTTGCGAGACAACTCAATTTTGAAATGGTGAATGGGAGTCCGCAACTTTATGGAAACATTTGGTCAATTAGTTTATGAAAACGGCGTCTATCAGACGCGCCCCACGCCGCCGTCCCCGCTTGCGCGGCGGCTGCCGTCGCTGACGTTTTACGCGAAATTCATCACGATTATCTGGAAAGCGAGCATCAAAGGCAAACACGGGCGATACGCCTCGCCGCAGTGGATTCAAAGCGGCACGGATGTGATTCATGCCCTGGAAAGCATCGGCGTTCGCCTCACGATTCGCGGCGTCGAGCATTTGCGCGAATTCGACGGCCCATGCGTCATCGTCAGCAATCACATGAGCATGCTGGAAACCACGATTCTTCCGGCGATTGTGCCGCCGTTGAAAGAAGCCACGTTTGTCGTCAAGGAAAGTCTGCTGACCTATCCGGTGTTCGGGCATGTGATGAAGGCGTTCAATCCGATTCCGGTCACGCGCGCCAACGTCCGCCACGATTTCAAGCTGATGATGGAAGGCGGCTTAGAACGCTTGCAGGCGGGCATTTCGCTGATTATTTTTCCGCAGACGACGCGCACGCTGCATTTCGATCCGTCGGAATTCAATTCCATCGGCGTCAAATTGGCGAAGCGGGCGAACGTGCCGCTCGTGCCGCTCGCGCTGATTTCGGATGCGTGGCAGAATGGCCGGATGCTCAAGGATTTCGGCAAGCTTGATGCGTCGCGGGAGGTCAAATTGTGTTTCGGCCAGCCGCTTCGCGTCAACGGGCGCGGCGACGAGGAACATCAGCAGGTGTTAGATTTTATTCAGCAGTTTTTGCTGAAGGAACGCGGCGCGGAGATAATGCCAATTGACCGGAACGCCTGATGATGCGCAAAGGTGAAAGCGGCGTCCGGCGCAATTGGCATAACACGAAGGCGGCGGCGGCCAAATCGCCGCATTCGCGGAGAAAAGAAGTCAGACATCCTGAAAAGCCTCCTCCCTAACGGGGAGGGGCGTTTGTTCTTCCCCCTCCTTCGGAGAGAGGGCGGGGGTGAGGTTATTCATACGCCCCCATTTCGATTTCGCGGTATTTAGCGGCTTTCTTCTTGCGGCGGCCGCCGGAATTGCGCAGCACGCCGTTGACGTAGCATTGCTGGAGCAGCATGCCGATATTGTTCTGCGTATAAACAAAGCCGCTCGGCGAGACGGCTTTCCCTTTTTTCCCAAGCACTAACGACGCCAGCCCGTAATCTTTCGTCACGACAATATCCCCCTGCCGGACACGATTGTAAATTTCAATATCTGCGGCCTGCGGCGATGCGTCCACGACAATCGTTTCCCCGCGCCGGCGCGTGGTGGAATAATTTTCGATAGAGACGACTCTGACCACTTCCGCCCCGCGTTTGCCCGCTAATCTTCGACAAAGATGTTCCGCAGAACACGCATCGCCATCAATAAAAATCCGCATGGTTCGCTGACCGCGTAAGCCGCGCGAGCGTTCCGCATGGCGGACGCCTCGCGGCGCGCGGCCTCTCGTGCTTAGTTGTCTGCCTGTAAAAACCGTTCCAATACGCCCATTCGGATCGAATATTTGTTCTCGCATTTTTCGATCAGTTCATGCTCAATCAGGCGCGAGACCGCCTTTCTGCGCTGACGTTTCGCCTCAAGCCCCAACTCCGGCGACATCAATTCTTCCATCGAACAACTGTCGTGATGCGTCGCAATGGTGAGCAAAATATCCTGCTCTTGGGGCGACAAGCGCTGCCAGACGCTTTCGAGATAGTCGCTTTTCTGCTCAAGATACTCCGCAATCGTCTGTTCAACGTCCTGCGCGCCGATCATCGCGCCGGATAGCGCGGCCTCGTCTTCGCCGTTCTCGCGGGCTTGCGCCAACATGCCGCAGATTTGCCGCGTCACGTAAGGATGCCCGCCGGTTTCGTAGTAAATGCGGGACAGCGCCTCTTCGCTGTACGTCAAGCCCATCTGCGCCCCAAGCCCCTGAATCATCTGGTTGCAGCCGCTTTCGGCCAGCGACGACAAGAAGACTTCCTTGTAATAATGAAAGCCGGGATTGCTTTGGCCGCGCTGCGTGTCAATCCGCGAAATTTCCGGGCGCGACGAAACAATCATGGACACGAGAAAGCCGTATTGTTGCGAAATGCCGCGAATCACGCCCATAAACTCATGGAATCCGGCAAAGCCCGCCTCATCTTCCAGCAGATTCGGCACGAAATGCTCGGCCTCATCGAGCAGCAGCACGATTTTCATGTCGTGGCGGTGCGCTTTCAGCGTTTCCCACAGCCGCACAAGCTGCTGAATGAATTGCGCGCTGCCGCCGGGCGTCCGCTCAAAGGCCGGCAGCTTGATTTCCGGGTATTTGAACGCGGCGTCTTTCGCGCATTCATCGAGAATCGCATGGTACAAATACGCGCAATCGCGCGGCGTGTGCTGCAAATCAATGTACGCCACAATCTGCTGCGCCAGCCGTTCGCGCAGTTGCCAAACAAGCGATGTTTTCCCGATTTTGCGCGCGCCGAACAAGCCGATATGCTGCAAATGGCTCATGGAATCGAGCAGCCCGGCGATCATCTTGTCGCGGCCAAAGCATTCGAGCGGATTTTCGACCGCGCCGACGGCTTCATACGCATTCTGCTCGGGCAGCGCGGGGTTGAGCATATTTTCCATCATTTGCGCGCAGACGCCGTTTCGGTTCGCTTTTTCCATCAATTGCAGGCTCATCAGCCTCAGCGCGACGTGTTCTTGCCGCGCAAGCTGGTGGATGCGCTGGCGCGCGCTGTGATGCGGCATTTCATCAACAATCACGCCGATGACTTTGGGGCGCGCCACGCGGCCATGCGCCATCACGTCCGCGTACACGGCCTGCGTCACGGCATCGTTCAGCGCGATTTTCGTCACGACCGCGACCGGAATTTCGCCGTAAGGCAGCGACGCGGCGCGGATCAGCATGATTGTCGGCGTCACGTCGGTGATTTGGCAGTGGCTCTGCGCGAAAAAGCGTTTGATCTGCTTTTTCATCAGCAGCGACGGCGCAGGCCACACGGCGGCGGTTTCCGGCATCGTATCGCCCGGCTCGACGACGGGCTGCGCGTCGGCGTCGTCTAAGCCGGTCAGCGTTTCCAATTCGCCCAGCCCTTCCAGCGATTCAATCTGCGGCGCGGCGGCGGGCTGCGTCGGATTTGATGGCGTTTTCGGCGTCAGCACGGGCGCGGCGAGATCGGCCATGACCACCTCACGCTCCCGCGTCTTTTTGATGCGGCGCGCATACATTTCTGCGGCTTCGCGTTTGCTGCGGGCAACGCCGGCTTTCGCATGCGCCCCCGACGCCATCGGCATGAATGACGAGATGAATATCGTCGCAATCGTTAGCAAGATGCCGAGCAGCAGGATGAATTGCAGCCGCTTGTTTGTGTCTGTGACGGTCAACCCTTCGCGTCCCGCGCGTTTTTCCGCCGGATGCTGCGCCAGCGACGGCATGTAAGCGGTCGTTGCGAGTCGTTCCGATTCCGCGCCGCGTTTATCAGGAATGAGGCCGGGCGTCGTCAGCGTGACGCTCGGCGCAGGCGTTTCCGGCGGAACGAGTTTCTCATTTTCAAATGCGGCTGGCATGTTCACCGCGCAGAGCATCACGTCAGAGACAAAACTCCCGTAAAGCGGGAAACTGAGAAGGAAAGCGACTGCCAGCGCGCCGCCGATTCTCCACAACGCTTGGAGTTTTAGGCGTCCGGTCGCTTGCTGGCATGTCCAGAACCAGTAAAGTGTACGCATGTGTATTCACCTCGCTATGTTTAAATAATTTACATAAGTTAATTATCGGTTTTCAAAAAACAGGAATCGTCCAGTCGTTCGACCGAAGGCGCGTTCCTGCTTTCCGCGTCTTTTTTCGCCTCAATACGGCGTGCAACCGCCGCTCAGAATTATCAACAGCAGCGATGCGATCATAATCATCCAATAGTACATTGCGTCCTCCTTTAGTAATTAACGTAAGTTAATTTAATCCGCAAAAAAAATTTGCGAACTCATTAGCTTACCTTAACAGGATGTTGTTCCCAAAATCTCCGTCTCTTGAAAATGGAGATTAAAAAAACATCAACGTTTATCAATGATAAAATTATAGTGAAAAATAATTAACGTTTATAAAACAGTACCGCAAAAAAAATTGCTTATTTCGCGACAACAAAGATGATCAGCAACAGAATCAGAAACATCGAGCCGCCGCAGACAAGGAAGATGCGTCCCTTCTTCAAGGTTTCTTTCGTCAAACTCCGCTTGAGATGCACTTGATACGCATACCAAAACATCCACGCCCAGAGCAGAAAGCCAAACGTGTATTTGATGACGAAGGCCGCAAATGGAAGCACCATCCCTTTTTTGCTGATGTAGAGATAGAGGTAATTCACGTAATCCAGCCCGATCAGCAGCATCGTTCCCATCGCCATGATGTCGCTGAGGCGGAGTTGCTGGCGATATTTGACTTTGTAAAACACCAATCTGGCAATGATGGAAGTAAAATAGATGATCGGCACGAGATAAAAAAGGTACACCGCTTCATTTCTCGTCAGGATGTTATACATGTCGCCAACAGCATCAAGCAGTTTCATAACGGGCTTCCTGATTCGGTCTGTTTGTTTACGCTTTTTCCGATAGCCTGAATTATCAGAAATTACCTATAACACAATACCAATTATTAACATAAATTAGATCCTTGTCAAGAAAAAAATCAACAAACTTGTTTTTTTGTCATGCCTTGCGGCGTTCTGCACAAGCGTATGTTCATCCGCGCAAAGGGAGTTGTTCAGGTTTTTCCTGAAAATATACATCCGTAAAACCTGAATTCTCCCGGCGGCGCTCATTGAATATTCAGCAGATTGGTCAGCAGATCGCGCAGAGGGCTTTTCTGGTCGTGGGTTTCGATAAAGACCATTGCCACGATATAATCGAGCATTTTCTGGAGGAATTTCTCGTCACGATCCTTAATCTGATTCATGATTTTATATAGCGTATGATGCGAATCATAAATCACGCCGCGAAAGATCAGCGTTTCCGAAAGCGGGCCGTCTTGCAGAAGATGCAACAGTGCTTGCCGCTCATCTTCTTCGACTTTTCGAAAAAGAGCTAACACTTCTTTCTCTTTGGACGAAAGGCTGTCCGTTGTATTGTAATCATCCCCGTCATTTCGAGTTTCGGCCACTTTTTGTTCGTCAATATACGAGACCGCTTTCTGATGGTCGCGATTGAGATAGGCGAAATCCCGGAACCATTCCCGATCCACTTGGAGCGCATCGGCAAGGTTATACAGAATAATCATGTCTTTGGGAATGCGAATGCCGTCTTCTATATGCTTTATGTACGCATCCGAGATTTTCGCTTTTTTCGCCAATTCCTTTTTATTCAGGTTGAGCTTGGTGCGTCTCGATGTGACAAATTCGTGGAATTTCATAGTCGCCATTCCTTTTTACAAAGAAACGTTGATAATTCAATCACTAACTACTGTTAGTTAGTTATTAAGATATAATTATACATTTTAACGTTTATTTGTCAAGTTCTTTTTGAGAAAAAGACAAATTACTGATGTTTGTTATGCGCAACAGCCGTACTTTAAACATGTTAGACAGACGATGATTTCGAAGGTAAAAATTTCTTTGGAAAATTTTCAACTGTTGCGCAAAAAAAATTAATACAGCGGCGTGCATCCGGCAAACATGCAAAGCGCCGCAATCAGGCTGACAAGCGTGAGATACAACATATACAAGCGTTCCATGATTTTCCCTCCGTTGAATGGCGTTTTGAGATGCGTCAATTTTGCCCTGCTGTTTAGGTTTGTCGCAGTAAAACATGAATGGTTGAGTGGAAAAATCATGACACTGTTAAAAAAATTGCAAACGCGGGAATTTGGCGGAGTTGCAGCGCGCAAAATTTATGCGGCGGGGAAAATAACGCGGAGATATTCTTGCAGGTCGCGCGGGGGGAAATACCGCTCAAGATCGAGCAGGGGAATGAAGGCGTCTTGACGCTGATAAAATCCCCAAATATGCGAATGCGCGGCAAGCGGCGCGATGACGCGAGGAACGGGCTGCAAGGCCGCGCATGTCACCGGAAGAACGTTTTCGACGCTGCTGATGCGGCAAGCGAGCAGAAATTTCTGCCAGCGAAACGTGACGCACAGCAGCGAGCGCGGCGGATTGCCGTTTGCTGCGGGCGGCTGCGGCGCGCATAAATACGCCGCGATGTCGAAAATCGGCAGCAACGCTTGCGGCGGCTGAATTGAGGCGACCGCGCAGCGCTGATCCAGCGTTCTCACGATGCGCTGCGGCGGAATCGTCACAATTTCCTGAACTTGCGACGCATCAACGCCGAAACGAAACTGTCCGGCAGAAAAAACGGCGATTTTGGAAATCATTATGATTATCGCAGAAAAAACCTCCCCAAACGTCCGCGCGTTTAGGGAGGTTGCGCCTTATTTCGGCAGCGTCCCTTCCACGCCTTCGATGAAATAATTCATCGTCAGCAAGTCCTGATCGGTTTTATCCGGCCAGACCTTGAACGCGCTGTCAACGATTTCTTGCCGCCGCTTCATCACCATGTCCGCGACCTCCTGCGGCACGGCTTTGCTCAACGGCGACAAATCCACCACGCCGTCGGCCATGCCGCCCCAGTACGCTTCCGCTTTCCACGTGCCATCTTGAATGGATTTGATGAGCTTTTCATAATAGACGCTCCAATTCCACATCGGCGCGGTCAGATGCGCGTCCGGCGCAAAGCGGCTCATGTCCTGATTGTAGCCGACGGAATAGATGTTATGCTCCTGCGCGGCTTCCTGCGCCGCCGGGGAATCCTGATCCTGCGCGATGACATCCGCGCCCGCGTTAATCAGGCTGATCGCGCCCTCTTTTTCCTTCGCCGGATCATACCATGATCCGGTCCAGACGACCTTCACGACGGCCTTCGGATTGACTTCGCGCACGCCTTTGGCGAACGAATTGATGCCGCGAATGACTTCGGGAATCTGATGCGCGGCGACGAATCCGATAATATTCGATTTCGTCATCTTGCCCGCCACCAAGCCGCTCAGATAGCGCGGCTCTTCGATGCGCCCGAAATAATTCCCCGCATTGGCGGCGAGTTTATAGCCGGAGCAATGCTCGAATTTCACGTTCGGGAAATCGGCGGCGACTTCAATCGTCGGATCCATATATTCGAAGCTCGTGGTGAAAATCACGTCAAAGCCTTTCTGCGCGTAGCCGCGAATCACGCGCTCGATGTCCGGCCCGGCCACGCTTTCCGTGTAAGCCGTTTCCACGCCCAGCTTTTCTTCGATGTATTTCCGCCCCAAATCATGCGCATACGTCCAGCCGTGATCGCCAATCGGCGCGATATACACAAACGCCGCTTTCAGTTTCTTTTCCTGCGCCGACGCCCCAAACGCAAGCGCGCACGACAACACGCAAACGGCTGACAGTCCCAAAAATGTTCGCATACCCCTTTCCGCCCCGCCCTCGAACCGACGGCAGGCGCGGCTCCTTTGTGTGAATGTAAATAAGGACTGACGTATTTTCAAGAATCTTTCCCCTCCGTTTCGGAGGGGAAAGAGGTGAGGTTGCGCCTTATTTCGGCAGCGTCCCTTCCACGCCTTCGATGAAATAATTCATCGTCAGCAAGTCCTGATCGGTTTTATCCGGCCAGACCTTGAACGCGCTGTCAACGATTTCTTGCCGCCGCTTCATCACCATGTCCGCGACCTCCTGCGGCACGGCTTTGCTCAACGGCGACAAATCCACCACGCCGTCGGCCATGCCGCCCCAGTACGCTTCCGCTTTCCACGTGCCATCTTGAATGGATTTGATGAGCTTTTCATAATAGACGCTCCAATTCCACATCGGCGCGGTCAGATGCGCGTCCGGCGCAAAGCGGCTCATGTCCTGATTGTAGCCGACGGAATAGATGTTATGCTCTTGCGCGGCTTCCTGCGCCGCCGGGGAATCCTGATGCTGCGCGATGACATCCGCGCCTGCGTTAATCAGGCTGACGGCGGCTTCTTTTTCTTTCGCCGGATCATACCATGAACCGGTCCAGACGACCTTCACGACGGCGCTCGGATTCACTTCGCGCGCGCCTTTGGCGAACGAGTTGATGCCGCGAATGACTTCAGGAATCGGATGCGCGGCGACGTAGCCGAGAATGTTCGATTTCGTCATTTTGCCCGCGACGAGGCCGCTCAGATAACGCGGTTCTTCGATGCGCCCGAAGTAATTGCCCGCATTTTCGGCGGTTTTGAAGCCGGAGCAATGCTCGAATTTCACGTTCGGAAAATCGGCGGCGACTTCAATCGTCGGATCCATGTATTCAAAACTTGTCGTGAAAATCACGTCAAAGCCTTTCTGCGCGTAGCCGCGAATCACGCGCTCGATGTCCGGCCCGGCCACGCTTTCCGTGTAAGCCGTTTCCACGCCCAGCTTTTCTTCGATGTATTTCCGCCCCAAATCATGCGCATACGTCCAGCCGTGATCGCCAATCGGCGCGACATAGACAAACGCCGCTTTCAATTTCTTTTCCTGCGCCGACGCCCCAAACGCAAGCGCGCTCGATAACAAGCAAATTCCCGCCAGAAGCAACAGTTTCCGCATACCGATTTCCCGCGCGCCGCAATCGCAACGACTGACAGGCGCGGCTCCTTTATGTGAAGGTGATTATTCGCGTTCGCCTCGACGATACGGTTTCATCAAGGCTTCCGGCGCGCCGATGCGACGCCGGAACGTTTCCCGCGCCGACATCAGCAGCACCAGAATGGTTGCCGCATACGGCATCATCTGCATGAGATGATACGACACCCCGATGCCTGCGGCCTGCAATCGGAGTTGAAGCCCTTCAATCCCGCCGAAAAAATACGCGCCAAGCAGCGCGCGCTGCGGCGTCCACACGGAAAAAATGACCAGCGCAATTGCAATCCAGCCGCGCCCGGCGGTCATTTGATCCACCCAAATGCGCGTGTAGGCGAGCGAGAGGAACGCGCCGCCTAATCCGGCGAGCATGCCGCCGCCGAACACGCAGAGATAGCGAATGCGATCCACCGGAATGCCGAGCGTGTCCGCCGTCGCCGGATTTTCGCCGACCGCGATAATTTCCAGCCCAATGCGCGTCTTGAACAGCAGCCACCAGAGCGCGGGAACGGCCAGCACGGCGAGATAGACTAGCGCGTTATAGCGAAACAGCAGATCGCCGACGACCGGCAAATCACTCAGCGCAGGGACATGCACCGGATCGAAGCCGTAGCCGCTCTTGCCGACCATGCCCTCGCCAAGAAAGCTGGTTAAGCCGATTCCGAGCAGCACGAGCGTAATCCCGCTCACGACTTGATCGCTTTTCAGCGTGATGCACAAAAAGCCATGCAGCAGGCTGAGCAGCCCGGCGCAGAGCATCGCCGCAATCACGCCGATCCACGGGCTATGCGAGTAATACGCGCCCATGAAGCCGGACAATGCGCCGACAATCATCATGCCTTCGACGCCGAGATTGAGGACGCCCGCCCGCTGCGTCAAGATTTCGCCCAAGGTCGCAAACAACAGCGGCGTCCCGGCGCGCACCGCGCCGACAAGAACGGAAATCAACCATGCTAACGTCAAATGTTCACTCATGATTTTCCCTGGAGGAATAACATTTTTTACCAAAAGACACAAAGAAAAACGAATTCAAATGTCAATAATTATTTAGTCAATCGTCATTTTATAGACGCGCAGAAAATGTCAAGCGCGTCTTTTGAAGCCGTTTTTTATTATTCGGGCGGGAACGAGAGAAGTCAAGAGATTTTTCGGCGGCGCGGGAAAATTGCGGGGGGCTTTTCCCTTGTTGAAAGCGTTCACGAGAAGAGTTTCGAGAGACCTGACAGGTGTTGCCAACCTGTCAGGCTGCGGTTGGCGCGGCGATTATTGCCCGTCAATCACCAATTCCTGTTCCGCGTAAATCCGTTCGAGCGGCAGCAGCGCGGCGCCAATCACGGAGGCGTCTTCTTTCAGCGCCGAGCAGACGATTTTCACCTGATCGCGGTTGAACAGGGCGTGTTCGATGAAGACTTTTTCTTGCAGCGGCGCAAGAAACATTTCATCGAGACGGCTCAACATGCCGCCGAGAACGATGTAATGTGGGTCTTGCATCAAAATCAAATTTTGGATCCCGGCGGCCAAATATTCGAGGTAGCGGTCAAACACATACGCCGCCGCCGGTTCGCCGGACTCGAAGCGGACAAAAAAATCGTCAAGCGTCGGGACGCTCTGCCCGGCGGCTTCGCGGTACATGCGCAGCAGCGCTTTCATCGAGGCGTACAATTCCCAGCAATCGCGCCGCCCGCACGAGCAGAGCCGCCCGTCCGACGAAATCATCATGTGGCTGAATTCGCCCGCCCGCTTATTGCGTCCGCGATAGAGATGACCGTCCAACACGATGCCGCCGCCGATGCCGTGTGTCAAAATGCAGAGAAACACAAGATTCTGCATGGATTTGGCGACGCCTAACGCCATTTCCGCCATTGCGGACACGTTCGCGTCGTTTTCCACGAAAATCGGGAGGTGAAACAGCGAGGCGTAGCGGGCAAAATCAATATTGGTGATTTTCAGCGTCGGCGACACATGCAGAAAGCGCGTTTCTTCATTCACCGTGCCGGGGAGCGAAAAGCCAATGCCCAAGATTTTCCGAATGGAAATGTCGCGGTCGCGCAAGATGGTCGTGATGTTGCGGTTGATTTCGTGCATCAGCCCGTCCATGTCCTTAAAATCTACGCGCGTCATGGCGTCTGAGGCGATGATGCGGGAATCGAGATCCGTGACGACAATCCGCACGATTTGCTCCGCTAAACATTCGACGCCGATAGAATAATACGCTTCCGGCAAAAATCGGATAATGACCGGCCGCCGCCCGCCGGTTGATGCCGACATGCCCGCCTCTTCGACAATTCCTTCGGCAATGAATTGGTGAATATTTTTGGTGATCGTGGGAATGCTGATGTCGAGATCCCGCGACATGTCTAAAATCGTCTGCTCGCGCTCACGGCTGAGAAGATGCAAAATGCGTTTTCTATTTTCAATGCGAATCGCTTTTTGGTCAATGACAATTGATTTCACGTTCTTCGTCCCTTTCCGTTATGTAAAGTTTTCTGAGGTTTTTGAACTAATTAAAACGTTTTATAAAGCGAAATAAAATGACGAAAGAAAGTCAAGCAGAAAGTGTCGCGCTTGTTCGAATTTTCGCGGCAGGCATCGTCACGATTTTTCTTGACAAGCCGAAGCGCTCGGAGATTTCTTTGAAATCATGTAACGATTGCGGAGATGCGGAGAACGTGGAGAAAAACGATGAAACTGTCACGCAAAGGGGAATACGCCTGTTTAGCGTTATTGGATTTAGCGGAGCATTACGGTGAGGGATTTATCAAAACCGCCGATATTTGCGAGCGGAAAGAGATTCCGAAAAGCTATCTTGAGCAAATCTTGCTGCTGCTGCGCCATAGCCGCTACATCCGCAGCGCGCGCGGCATGGAAGGCGGCCACCAGCTTGCCAAGCCGCCGTCGGAGATTTCGGTTGCCGAAATCGTGCGCCTGATTGACGGCGCGCTCGCGCCCGTCGAGTCGGTCAGCGAGAATTTTTACAGCCACACGCCCATCGAAAAAAGCGCGGGCTTTGTCGCCCTGTTCCGCGATATTCGGGATTACATCTCGCGCAAGCTTGAGCAGACGACGTTCGCGGATGTCGTCAATAAAACGTGAGGCCAATAAAAAACCCCAGTTTTTAAAACTGGGGTTTTAGTTTTTTAAACGGGCGGGATTACTGAATTTGGCGTTCTTCTTTATACGCTCCGCCGGTTGCCATCGGGTTCATTCCATACGGCGAATACGGCGGCATGACAAATGACGGATGCGTCTCGAAACCCGCGCCGACGTTGAAATTCGGCGTCGTGCCATAGCCATACGGCATCATGCCTTGCGACCACGGCTGCCCTTGATATTCATATCCCTGATTATATGGCGGCTGCACGGAAAGCGACCCCGGCGTCACAATCTGGAACGAAAACTGCGTCGCTCCAATTTTCTGAGACTGCCCGTATCCGGCCGCGACAACATTGACCGTGTAGGTCAACACGCCCTGTTTGGTTTTCGTTCCAATCGGCAGCGTCACTTGATAATAGTCATACGGCGCTTTCGTCACCGGAATGCGTTTCCACAACTGTCCCCAGCTATTAAGGATTTCCAAGTAATATCCCGCGCCTTGCTGCGCGCCAACGCTCGTCTGCACGACAATCACGGCTTTTTGTCCCTGCGCGATAACTGAGGGCGAAATCTGCGCCCAGACTTGCGCATAGCCGTAATTCTGTTGCCAGTTGCCCGTTCCCGGCGTCGCGCCGCCGCAATCCTGCACGTAATATGTCACTTGGCGGCTGCCTTCCGCCGAAAGCATGTCGGACGTGATCCAGACCATTTCCGTCCCAGCCGGGCCGTTCAACGCGAGTTTCATGTTTAACAATCTCGACAAATATGTCGCGCCGGGCTGAAGCTGCCCATTGAACAACGTCCGTTGGATGCCGCGCGTGTCGCGGTTAAAGACGTACACCGCCTGCCCGTAGCCCGTGTCATTCGTCAACCGAATATCAATCGTATTGACGCCGGTGCAGAAGGAATTTTTCGGCATGCCGGTTGTCGGATCAACTGTTTCCACCGTCACAGTGCGCGGAGAGGGGACGATTGACCGCGTTTCTTGCGCCGCCGCGTTGCTGAGCGGCAGAAGACTCACCACGAACATCAGGGCGAGGCCGACTGTCATGAGTTTTTGTAATGAGTTGTTTTGCATACGTGTTCACCTGCTTTGCTGATCTGCTGTTGATATTCGCGTGTGCCTTGACGTTGCCATGCACACATTAACACAATCAATCAATGCCGCAAAGCATATACGCAATCTTTTTTTTTGACAAGGAAATTTTTCATCGAACATGCAAGAAGCGCGCATTTTGTCAGTTGAAAATTATTTTAACTCATTATATTATAAGACATTAGAGAAGAAATCATTTTTGAAGAATTTTCTGCGTTTCGTTAAGATTGACGAAATATTCCCTATGTATGCGATAGGAGAAAAAAGACCGCCGAGACGCGGAGAACGTGGAGAAAAAGAGCCTGTTCCGCGTTCCCCGCGTCTCGGCGGTGTAACACAATGCAAAATCTTGATAAACAGAAAAAACGCTTGACGAAGTTGCGTGACTCAACTATAACGCATTTTTAAAGATTTTGCTAACGAATGAACAAGCGTTTGACGGCGAATTGCACGGAGAAAAAAGTATGTTATTCGGAAGAAAAACACCAGTGGTTCGAGAGCCTGTTTTTAAGCTCAGCGCGAGAGATTTGGCAAAAAGTCCGTATGAACTCGGCGTAATCTTTTGGGAAAAAGCGGTCAAAGATCGCCTGCTGCAAGAGCGGTCGGTGGCTGTCGTGCAGCGACAGGAAGACGAAACGCGGGATTCCGTCTTTTACCGCCTGTCGAACGAACTCGACCTGTTCCTCGGCGTGGAACTCAGCACGAAAATCCGCAAAACCCATACGACAATTCAAGATTTGATTCGCGCCCTCAACGACAAATATCAGCAGCTTGTCGAAGGCCATGCCGAATTCGACCCGCGCGACCATCAGGAAGGGCTGATTGTCAACCTGCTGCCGTCGCTGAAACTGAAAGCCACGCAATTTTCGATGCGCCTGAAAGAGCGCGTGCCGGATGACGCCTTTATTATCGGGCGGCTCGTCGAGATTGGGCCGGAAAGTACTGGCGTGGAATTGGAATGCCTGAATCATCAGCAGGAATACGTCGTCGGCAGCGACGAAATGACGGCGGATTATTACATGCAGGGCATCGCGGACGAGCATTTCGGGCTGTCGGTGCAGAACGGAAATTTTTATATTTATCAGATTGCCAAAGACCGCGACGCGGCGACTGAGATTTTTCAGCGCGAGAACGAGCGCGTGCCGATTACCCGCCAATATCAGCTTTTGCAAGATAAAGATTACGTCGTCGCCCGCTATAAAGAGCAGGTCAAACGCTTTCAATTTCTCGTGCCGCGCGAGCTTTCCGACGCGGGCGAATTGGCCTCACGCTACCGCCTTGTCGAAAC